>JBJHDK010000035.1:16270-24977 GCA_050486505.1 Fibrobacteria bacterium
AACAAGAAGGCCCCGGTTCTGCTAACCGGGGCCTTCTTGTTACGGTGGTTTCGAGACCTCCAGACAGGCCAATTCAGGCGTTGACGCGGCTTACTGGGGCGCCCCCCGGCGCTTCCACAGGAAAACCGCCATGCCGATCCCGATGAGGATGGCCACCACCAGCAGTCCATAGCCCGCCGCCACGATGGACTTGAACGCCGCGACGAAGACAATGAGGAAGAGCAATACCGTCGCTCCCTCGTTCCAGAAGCGGAAGAATCGAACCGTGCGCGCCTTCCCGGTCTCGAAGTCGAGTCGAAAGCGGTTCGATGCGCCGTGATAGATGAAGAGAAGAACGAGAAGCGCGAGCTTGAGGTGGAACCATGGGAATTGCCATGCTTTGGTCAGCACCATCAGCCACACGCCTGTCAGCAAAGCCGCGAATCCTGCAGGAGCGATGATGGCCTTCCACACCCGGCCTTCCATCAGGGTAAACTGCGGCACGAGCACCGAACTCTCGGCTTCGGGCCTCCGCAACGCTTCCGCGTGATAAATGAAAATGCGACCCAAGTAAAACAGTCCCGCGAACCAACTCACGACGGAGACGAGATGCAGGGCCTTGGCCAAGAAGTAGGCGTCCATGAGCGGGAAAATTACGAATTACGAATGACGAATTACGGAATGAACACAGAGGTCAATCTTGTGTGAAGCTTCCGGGCACCAATTAGGTAGATGTCGCGGATCCCCGTTGCGAATACATTCCCCCTCTCATTCGTAATTCGTAATTCGTAATTCGTAATTCCTCATTCCCTGTTACCCCACGGATTCTACCTTTCCCCCCCATGTCCATCGACCCCAACACCTGGTCCGTTCTCACCCGGGGCGTGACCGAAATCATCAGCGACGAAGAGCTCAAGGCCAAGCTCGGCAGGGGAACCCCCCTCAACATCAAGCTCGGAGTCGACCCCACGACCCCCGACATCCACTTGGGGCACACCGTGGTCATGCGCAAGCTGCGCCAGTTTCAGGATCTCGGGCACCGGGTCATCCTGATCGTCGGAGATTACACCGCCACCGTGGGGGACCCTTCGGGTCGCAACAAGACCCGTCCCCCGCTCGATCACGCCCAGGTCATGGCCAACGCCGAAACTTACAAGCAGCAATTCTTCAAGATCGTCGATCCCGCACGCACCGTCGTCCGGTACAACGGCGAGTGGTTCGGCAAAATGCCCTTCCTCGAAGTCATCCGCCTGCTCGGGCAGATCACCGTCGCGCAAATGCTCGAGCGCGAAGACTTCAAGAACCGCTACGAAGGCGGTCAGCCCATCTCGCTGCACGAGTTCCTCTACCCGCTCATGCAAGGGCACGACTCCGTCGAAATCGAAGCCGACGTGGAACTCGGCGGCACCGACCAGAAGTTCAACGTGTTGCGCGGCCGCGAACTGCAGCGTGCCCTCGGCAGGGAGCCCCAGGTCGGGATGTTCCTTCCCATCCTGCTCGGAACCGACGGCCGCGAAAAGATGAGCAAGAGCCTTGGAAACTACATCGGCATCGACGAGCCGCCGCAGGAGATGTACCACAAGCTCTTCTCGCTCCCCGATGCATTGGTCGGGGACTACTTCGAATTGCTGACCGACATTCCCACGGAAGACATCAAGGCGAAGCTCGTGCGCATTGCCGCAGGCGAACTGCATCCCAACACCCTCAAAGAAGAACTGGCGGTCGACATCGTGTCTCAATATCATGGCAGGGACGCTGCTGCGAAGGCAGCGCAGACGGAAAAGAAAATCCACGCCGGAGACATTCTTCCGGAAGACATGCCGGTCGTGAAAGTGGAGGGAGGGGCGCACTTCCTGCCCGCCCTGATCGTTCAAGCCGAACTGGCGAAAAGCAACGGGGAGGCGCGGCGTCTGATCGAAAACAGCGGCGTCTCATGGGACGGCGAGAAGGTGCGCGACGTCAAGGCCGAGGTCACGGTCACCGGGGAGCATATCCTCCGCACCGGAAAGCGCAAATTCGCGCGGATCGTTCCCACAACCAAATAGGGAACCAGGAATTCGGACAAGCAGGCAGGGTCGCGAAGCGGTTGTGCTCCACCTCACCTCCTACCTCTTCACGTGCGACTCCACCGCCACCGCGTTGGCGCAAGATCCTTTCGTCTCCAGGTCCTTCAGGTTCTGTAGCGTCACCCGCGCAATCTCGCCGAGGGCTTCGCGCGTGAAAAACGCCTGATGCCCCGTGATGAGCACGTTGGGAAACGTCGTCAACCGCGCGAACACGTCATCCTGAATCACCTGGTCGGACAAGTCCCGAAAGAACAGGTCACCTTCTTCCTCATAAACATCGAGGCCGAGATACCCGATCTTCCCTGTCTTGAGCCCCGCAATCACCGCGCGTGAATCGATCACCGCGCCACGGCTGGTGTTGATGATCATCACGCCGTTCTTCATCCGCTCCAGCGCATCGGCGTCGATGAGATGACGGGTTTGCGGCGTCAGCGGGCAATGCAACGTGACCACGTCGGATTCCTTCAGCAGGGTTTCCATCGGAACATACCGCACACCCGCGGCCTTGGCATCAGGGTTTTCCACCGGATCCGCTCCGAGCAGGTTCATGCCGAACCCCGCGAGGATGCGCGCGACGCACACGCCGATCGTTCCCGTGCCCACGATGCCCGCGGTCAGGCCGCGCATGTCGAACCCCATCAGCCCGTCGAGCGCGAAGTTGCCCTCGCGAACACGGGCATGGGCGCGGTGGATCTTGCGGTTGAGATCAAGCATCAGCGCCACGGTATGCTCGGCCACCGCATACGGCGAATACGCCGGCACACGCACCACCTTCATGTCCAGTCGATCCGTCGCCTCGAGGTCGACGTGATTGAAGCCTGCACTGCGCAAGGCGACGAAGCGAATGCCGAGAGCGTGCAATTTTTCGAGGACACCGGCATCCATCGTATCGTTGACAAAGGCACAAACCGCGTCGTGGCCCCCCGCCAAAGCCGCCGTTTTCAGGGAAAGACCGGCTTCCAGATAGGTCAGGGAATGCCCCATCTGCTCGTTCACACGGTCAAAGAACTGTTTTTCGTAGGGTTTTGCGCTGTAGAATGCGATTTTCATGGGTTCTCCTCGCGGTTGTCCCTTCGCCGGGGCCTCCCACGATAGGAAGTTGCGGTGACTCCTTCAAAACTGCCGGAATTTCGCATGTCCCTGTTCTTGACGCATTTTCCGGGTACATGAACTGGACGGTGACGATATATTGTGGCGTGCCTTGTTGAGCCGTGTGGAACAATCTGGCCGATCTTCAGACAAAGGAACTCCCGCAATGATGACGAGAACGAACCCTCTGGCATTGGGTGCCGCCGCGACTTTGGCTTGGGCGATGGCCGCAGGTGCTCAACCGATTGAGAAAACAGGGCCGTGTGCCGCATCTTCGATCGGCCGCTATCCTCCTCCGGTGTATACCGCGAACACCGGTGCTCCCAGCCACGGCTCGGGCGTTCCCAGCGGCAGCATCGGCAACGTCGAGAACTGGAACTCCTTTCCGATCAAGCCCACCAGCCAGTTCATCCAGAACTGCGGGGGCGGTACAAGCCAGGTCAACTGCACCCTGCAGAACCCCATGATGCCCGCGTTCTCCGTTAACTGCATCGAGGTTCCCGAAGGGCTGAAGGTGCAGCTCTGGGCTTCCGAAGAAAGCCCGGGCAACATCCGGTACGTGCAGGACTTCACCTTCGATGAGCGCGGCCGCCTCTGGGGTGTGGAGCCCATCGGGTACCCTAACACCAACCGTTCCGTGGCTCAGGGCAAATTCTCCGGAGGCCTCGACCGCATCGTCATCCTCGAAGACACCAACGGCGACAAGGTCATGGACTCCTTCAAGGTGTTCGCCCACGGCCTGAGCATGCCCCAAGGCCTCGAAATCGTCCCTGGCGGCGTCGTCGTGCAACTGAGCCCCTACCTCGTGTTCTTCCCCAACGTCGGCGATACCGCCGGGCCCCATGAAATCCTCTGGCAGGGCATGGGTTCCTCGAACGCCAACTGGGATACCCACGGTGGCATCAACAGCCTGACCTACGGCCTCGACAACTTCCTGTACAGCCACATCGGCTACAACGGCAATGCCTGCAGCCCCCAGCTTCCGGGCGGCGGCGGCGGCATCACCTGCACGGGCGGAAACATCTTCCGCTTCAAGCATACGGCCATCGGCTCCGACACCACGTTGATGGAGCGGGTCTCCAATAACGGCCCCTCGAACGCCTCCGGCATCGGCCAGATGGAAGACGGCCAGTGGTTCAAATCAGGTGCCACGGGAACTCCGCACTCCAACCACCAGGTCCGCTTCGGCCAGGGAGCCGTGAGCATCCTCTCGGGAACCGGCAACAACGTGTACTACCCCATCACCCAGGATCGCTGGCTGTGGGAAGGTTCGACCTCGCAGCAAACGAACGGTTTCAACAGCACGGGTTCGTCCGCAGCCTCGGGGCACCATTTCTACACCTCGCGCCTGCTTCCCGAGAAGTACTGGAACCGCTTCGCCTTCGTCTGCGAGGGCGCCAGCAAGCTCTGCAATCAGGACAGCATGGTCGTGAACGGCAGCACCTGGTCCGCCGTGCGCATGCCCGGTCCCGCGCGCTCGAACATCTTCGCCTCCGAGGATGCTTGGGTCGCCCCCCTGTGGGCCAAGACCGGCCCCGACGGCGCGATCTGGGTGCTCGACTGGAACAACTACCTCTTCCTGCACAATCCCGCCTCTCCCTCGGGTGGCGGCAGCGCGTGGCACAATCACCTGCGCGCCAAGACCAGCAACCGCATCTACCGAATCGTTCCCCAGGACGGTTCCACCGAGCCCGTGCTGAACCTGACCAATGCCACGATGAACCAGCTCATCGATGCGCTGCACAACCCCAACTTCCTGTGGCGCCTGCACGCGCAGCGGCAACTGCTGGGCAAGGATTGGACCTCCACCGAGCGCGACACGCTGCTGAACAAACTTGAGAACATCCTCCTGACGAACCGTAACGTGGATGTGGTCGGCATCAACGGTCCCGTGCTCCACTCGCTGTGGACCCTGCACGGAATGAAGGAGTTCCAGGCCAACCCGGCGCGCTGGGATACCGTCCTGAAGGACCTTCTCCTGCACCCCGCCTGGACCGTGCGTCGCAATGTCCCGCTCGCCATGCCTGCCACCGCCGCCTCGGCAGAGGCGCTCAAGGCCCAGTGCGCGGTGAACGACGAACACGCCCACGTGCGCGTGCAGGCGCTCGATGCCTTGGCTGGCATGCCCGCGCCCGCTTCGGGTCCGGCCACCATGGTCGAGGGTTTCCGTACGACGGACACGCATTCGCAGGCAGCCTTCACCGGCGCCGGCGCAACCCGCGTGGTCGAGGTTCCAGGTTCCGAGCGTCCCGCGACCTGCCCCTCCTACTACGAGGCAGTATCGATCCGCACGCCGACCGGCCAAGGCTTCGCCGCCGTGCGCCGCGACCTGAGCTTCGAACTGCGCGGCAACGGCTTCGAGTTGCTCCCGCAGGGCCAGCTCGGTTCCGGTGAACTGACCGTGCACGACCTGCGCGGCCAGATGGTCTTCCGTTCCAGCTACAATTCGGCCGCCGGCACCTGGTCGCAGGCATCCGCCCGCAACATGGTTCAACCGGTCTACTTCTACTCGTTCCGCGGCGTGAACGGCGACACGTTCAACGGCCGCATCTCCATGAGCACGGCCTACTGATACAATTCCCCGGGCCTGGCCCGGGGGGGAACCTCCAGCGCCCGTCCGCACATCACGTGCGGCGGGCCTTTTCTCATCAAAGGAGACTTCAACATGCAACACGGTTTCATGGCTTCGGGAATCCCCGTGCTGGCCCTTCTGGCCGCAGCGGGCGCACCACTGGCGCAACCCATCGAACGAACGGCTCCCTGCCCGCAGCTCACGCGGAGCGGCACCTACAACGGCCAGACGGTCAACATGACGCAAAGCGGCTGGGATGTGCGGCCACCGACGTCCATGCAGAACCAGGGACACATCCAGAACCCCCTCCTCCCCCACGAAGCCGTGAACTGCGTCGAAGTCCCCCTCGGCCTCAAGGCCCAGCTTGTCGCATCGGAATTGACCCCCGGCAACGTCGCCCCGTCGCTGGCCTACCTGATGCACTTCACATTCGACGAGCGCGGCCGCGTCTGGGCCGTCGATGTGCGTGACTACCCCTACCGGCATCAGACGGGAACCCCGCAAACCCACCCCACCGGCACCGCGCGGCTCACCCAGGGCCATTCCCGCATCGTGATCCTCGAGGACACCAACGGTGACGGCGCCCTCGACAACTACAAGGTCTTCTACACCGGCCTGACCGTTCCCACAAGCATCGAAGTGGTCAACGGTGGCGTCATCACCTCGGTTCCGCCATACATCCTCTATCTCCCGAACGTCGGCGACACGGCCGGCCCCATCGAGCAAATCGTCAGCGGAATGGGCTCCACCGCCGCCGGTTACGACACGCACGGCCAGCCCAACAGCCTCACCTACGGCCTCGACAACTGGATCTACGGTCACACCGGATACAACGGCTGCGGCGGCACCGGCGTTTCGATCTCGGGAGGCACCACGCAAGGCAACTGCGGCGGCGGCAACATCTACCGCTTCAAGCACTCTGCCATCGGATCCGATACCACCCGCTTCGAGGTCGTGTACACCGGCGGTCCGTCCAACGCTCACGGGATCGGTCAAATGGAAGACGGCCAGTGGTTCAAGTCGGGCGCGACGCTCTCGTCGCACTCCAACCACGGCGTGCGCGAGTTCAACAGCGGCGCCAACGACATCCGTTTCGCCTCGGGTGGCTCGGGAAACACTGCCAGCAACCGCTTTTACTCGCTCACGAACGACCGCTGGCTCTGGGAAGGCCACAATACGGCCGTCGGCAACTACTTCTCGACACAGACCTCGGCCGTTTCGGGTCACGACTTCTACACCGCGCGCCTGCTTCCCGAGAAGTACTGGAACCGCTTCGCCTTCACCTGCGAAGGCGCCAGCGCCCTCTGCAACCAGGACAGCCTCGAGATCTTCGGAAGCACGTGGCGCGCGCACCGCCTTTACCCGCCCAACCGCACCCCCAACATCTTCGCCTCCACCGACTCCTGGTCCGCGCCCCTGAAGGCGCGCACTGGCCCTGACGGCGGCCTCTGGGTGCTCGACTGGTACAACTACCTCTTCCTGCACAACCCTGCCGGGCCCGCGACGAATGCAGCCTGGCACAATCCCCTGCGCACCAAAACACGGACGCGCCTGTACCGCATCATCCCCGCGGACAACACCACCGATCCCGTGCTCGACCTGACCAACGCCACGCCTGCAGAACTGGTCGCCACCTTCTGGAACACCAACTTCGTGTGGCGCCTGCACGCGCAGCGCCTCCTGCTCGGCAAGACCTACACAAGCGCAGAACGCGACTCCGTCCTGACCCTTCTCGAGAACGTCCTCACGCAACACCGCAAGGTGGATGCCGTCGGCATCGACGGTCCCGTGCTCCACGCCCTGTGGACACTCCACGGCATGAAGGAGTTCGACGCCAATCCCACGCGCTGGAATCCGATCCTGAAGAACCTGCTCCTCCACCCCGCGTGGACGGTTCGCCGCAACGTCGCCCTGGCCATGCCCGGCACGGCCGCTTCTTCGGAAGCGATCAAGGAGCAGTGCGCGGTCAACGACGAGCACGCGCACGTTCGCGTGCAGGCGCTGCAGAACCTGACCCGCATGCCGGCGCCGCCCTCGGGAGCGATGACCTCGGTTTCCGGGCTCCGTTCCGACACCCATCAAACCAACGCCTTCAATGCGGCGGGCACCTCCAAGGTCACCAGCGTGACGGGAAGCGAACGGCCAGCCTCATGCCCGGTCTACGCGGCCGTCAGCGCGGACTCTGCGGGCTTCCCGCCGGGAGTGACCAGCTCCATCCGCCATGGACGCAGCCTCGAGGCCCGTCACCAGCTGCGCTTCTCGGTACTCGGCAACGGCTTCGAGCTCCTGCCGCCGCACACCCAACTCGGGTCGGGTGAAGTCACGATCACCGACCTGCGCGGCAAGGTGGTCTTCCGCTCCGCGTACAATGCCGGAACCGGCAACTGGTCCCGGGCAAACGCGTCCGACATGGCCCACCCGGTGTACTTCTACTCCTGGCGTGGCGTGGACGGCCAGACCTTCAACGGCCGGATCGCGATGCAATTGCAGCATTAAGAGTCCCGGCGGCATCCGGGGGTTCCCCTCGGGGCTCCCGAAAAAATCCCCCTCGCCTCGAGGGGGATTTTTTTGTTTTGGGGTGCCCGTGCGAACCGGCATGGGACAAGAAAGGCTCGCCGTGGGAACACAATATCGCGGACGGATCGACGTGACAGCCATTTTGCTGTCCGCCGCAGTCCTGCAAGCGCAGCCGGTAACCCGCAGCGGACCCTGCGAAGCCGCGACCGTCGGTCGGTATCCTCCCCCGGTCTACACCGCGATGACCGGTGCGCCGGCCCAAGGAAGCGGCGTTCCTTCTGGCAGCATCGGCCAGGTCGAAAACTGGCATGTCTTTCCCGTGAAGCCCCACGACACCTTCGTGACAGGTTGCCATGATGAAACGTCAGCCGAAAACTGCACGATCCAGAACCCCATGACGCCCGAACAGTCGATCAACTGCATCGAGGTTCCCGAAGGGCTGAAGGTCGAACTGTGGGCCTCTGAAAAAAGCCCGGGAAACATC
>JBJHDK010000036.1:0-24760 GCA_050486505.1 Fibrobacteria bacterium
CCCCCTGCCCCCTCCCCTCTCCATCGCGCAAGCGATGTTGGAGAGGGGCGCGGGGGTGAGGAGGCGGGGGGTGGGGTGAGGACTTTCTTCATCCTGACCGCCTCCGCCTTTTCTCCCGCCCTCGCCCGCTGGATGGCCGTGCGCCGCGCGCGTCCGGGAGTCAACGTCATTCCTCCCGGATCCATGGCCGGGTTGCGCGCGTGGGAACGCGAACGCGGGGTGCTGGCGGTGATGGTCGATCAGGTTCCGGGAACCCCGGAAGCGTGGCTTTCCCTGTTCGAGGGGCGCGTCGAAGTGCCTTATCCCGTGCGACTGCTGGACTGGATCACCGAACGAGGCGCGGAACTGCTCGCGGTGTCGGTGCGCTGGCAACCCGGAAACCGGATCGTCTTTCGCTATGATCCGGTGGATCCCGGCGCGGTCAAGTCCGACGTCGCGCGACTCATGGAGTCCGCCCTCGACGCCGCGCCGGAGCAATACAACTGGTCGTATGGGAAGACAGAAGTAAATACGGTGAGTAAAAACTGAGTTATGAGTTATGAGTTATGAGTTATGAGTTATGAGTTATGAGTTATGAGTTATGAGTGATGGGGGATGCCTGCATGACTGCGATCGGTGATCCAATGACAATGCGCACGGACATTTCACACGAGTATACCACGTGTTTTCAACTCATAACTCGTAACTCGCCACTCATAACTCAAGTCTACGCCTCCCCCCACGGAAACTCCAGCACCGCCGCGATCTCCGTGGCTCCGAGCGCCAGCATCAACAAGCGGTCGAACCCGACCGCGACGCCCGCGCATGCGGGCAATCCCCCCGCCAAATCCCCGAAGTATTCATCATGCAACGGAATCACCGGCTTGCCCGATGCCGCGCGCTTGCGGTTCTCCGCCTCGAATCTCGCGCGGTACTCGCGCGCGTCGATCAGTTCCTTGTAGCCGTTGGCGAGCTCCATTCCGCCGGAATACACCTCGAAGCGCTGGGCGAGAAAGGGCTCTTCCTGGTCGGGTTCGGCCTGCATGGCCAGCTCGACGGGAAAATGGTGGACCACGGTGAACAGCGACGGGTCGAAGCCCGGCTCAACGACCTCGGACATGAGAAAGTTCAGCGCGTCGGTTTTTTCGGGAACGGCCTCCGGAGCCACCCCGCGCGCCGCGAAGACGGGATGCGCCAGCAACTGCTCGCGGGTCGACTTGCGGGGATGCAACCCGGTCGCGGCCTCGAAGGTCTCCACGTAGAGCAGGGACGCCGTGTCGCGCGGCCCCGCGACCAGCGCGCAAAGATCCACGGTTTCCTCCATCATGCGCCGCAGCTTGAAGCCCCGCCTGTACCATTCGATCATGGTGAACTCGGGATTGTGCAGGCGTCCCGCTTCTTCGAGGCGAAAGGCCTTGGCGATGGAGTAGATGTCGGGATAGCCGCGCGCCAGCAGGCGCTTGAGGTGCGGCTCGGGCGACGTTTGCAGGTAGCGCGCGGCCCCTGACGCTCCCGCGCCGGAGACCGGAAAGACATCGATGTGCACGTCGTGCGACGCACCCCGCGAGAGAAGCGGGGCCTCGATTTCGAGCACGCCCCGTTCCGCAAAAAAAGCCCGCAGGGCTGCGAGCTTTTCGGCACGGAGGCGGGATGCTTCGAGTTTGGAGGATGGGTTCATGGGGGATTCCGGGCGATGTCCCGTCGAACGGGCGGCATTGTGGGCAATGCCGTAGGGGCAAATGATTATTTGCCCCTACATCAAATAAAAACGGGCGAGCCCGTTTTTATTTCGCCCGTTCGACGTACTCGCCGGTGCGGGTGTCGACGCGGACTTTCATGCCCTCGCCGATGAAGAGGGGGATGTCGATCTCGGCACCGGTCTCCACCGTGGCCTTCTTGGTCACGTTGTTGGCGGTGTCGCCCTTCACGGCCGGCTCGGTGTAGGTGATGAGCAGGTCCATGAAAACCGGAGGTGTCACCGAAATAGGCTTCTCGCCCCAGAAGGAGATTTCGCACTCGGTGTTTTCGAGCAACCACTTCTCCGCGCCATCCATCGATTCCTTGGGGATCTCCGCTTGCTCATAGCTGGTGGTGTCCATGAAGGTGTAGTTCACACCGTCGGTATACAAGAATTGCATGGTGGTGTGCGTGACGTCGGCTTCCTCGAAGGTTTCACCCGACTTGAAGGTGCGCTCCACGGCGCGACCGGTCAGCAGGTTCTTGAGCTTCACGCGGTTAAAGGCCTGGCCCTTGCCCGGCTTCACGAACTCGTTTTCCACAATCATGCACGGCTGGCCATCCAGAAGGATGCGCAGGCGCTTGCGAAACTCACTGGTGCTGACAACTCCCATTGTATCCTGCCTTTCATGGCTGTTCCGGTATCGGGCCGGTTTTGCGGCGTTATTAGCTTTGCGAGCCCCGCGACGAGGGCCATCAAAGGCAGAAAACGCCGGTTTTTGCGTGGAAAACCCGACAGGATGTAGAAAAACATGCACCCCCTTCCAACGCAGTCCACACCCGCGCAAAGCCCCCCCGCCCCGCCCGCATGGCAACGCGAATGGGGCTCATCCTTCCGTGACACGCGTGATTTGCTCGCCTTTCTGGAACTGGATCCCCACGGCGCGCCCGAAGCCCTCGACCTGAACCCCGACTTTCCCCTGCGTGTGCCGCGCGCCTATGCGGCGCGCATGCGCAAGGGCGACTGGAACGATCCGCTGTTGCGGCAGGTGCTCGCGCTTGGATCCGAACGCGCGGAAGCCCCGGGGTTCACCGCCGATGCCGTGGGAGACCATGCCGCACAGGACGGCCCCGGCGTGCTGCGGAAATATCGCGGCCGCGCCCTCATCGTGCTGACGGGGGAATGCGCCGTGCATTGCCGTTATTGCTTCCGCAGGGAATTCCCCTACGCGGAGCAGGCGCAGGGCACGAGTGCCTGGGATGCCACCTACGCCCGCCTCGCGGCGGATCCCGAGGTCGAAGAGTTGTTGTTTTCGGGGGGGGACCCCCTGTCACTCTCCGATGCGAAGCTGCGCCACCACTTCGCCCGGGGACTCGGGATCCCGCACGTGAAGCGGCTGCGCGTGCACACGCGCGTCCCGGTCGTGCTCCCCTCACGCGTCGATGACGGGTTTTTGTCCCTGATCCGGGAGACGGCCGCGCAGAAACCCCTCTACATCGTTCTGCACATCAACCACGCGCGTGAGCTTGGCCCGGAACTCAAGGCCGTCGCGCATGCCTTGCGCGCCGCGGGAGCGCTGTTGCTCAACCAATCGGTGCTGCTGCGGGGCGTGAACGATTCCGTCGAGGCGCTGGCCGACCTTTCGGAAGGGCTTCTCGATGCGGGCATCCTTCCCTACTACCTGCACCAGCTCGACCGCGTGCGCGGCGCGCACGGCTTCGAGGTCGCGGAGGCCGACGGGTTGCGACTCATGGAGGGTCTGCGGGCACGCCTTTCGGGTTACGGGATTCCCCGCTACGTGCGGGAAGTCGCGGGCGAGGCGTCGAAGCTCCCGGTGGGGTGATTCGGCGCGTGTGATGATTGTTGTTGCAGGACCGTCAACCGTCTACCGTGTCCTTGCCCAACACCTCCTCGAAGCGCTCCCCCACCCTGCGCCTGATATCGGCCGCCGTGCCGAGCCGCAGGGCCTGGCGTGAACAATCACGGACTTCTTCATAGGAAACGGAACGCACGAGACGCTTCAACTCGGGCAGGGCCGCGGGATTCATCGACAGTTCGTCGACCCCCATGCCGATGAACAGCAGCGCCAGGCGCGGGTCGGCCGCCATCTCGCCGCAGACGCCCACCGGGATCCCGTGGGTGCGCGCCGCTTCGACCACGCCGCGGATCGAACGCAGCACGGCCGGGCTGTGCGGTTCGAAAAGCTCGGACACCTTCTCGTTCCCGCGGTCGACCGCAAGGGTGAACTGCGCGAGATCATTGGTCCCGATGCTGAAAAAGTCAGCCTCGCGGGCAAGGTCATCCGCCATGAGGGCGGCGGAGGGAACCTCGATCATGCAGCCGATCGGCATGCGGGGATCGTGCGCGATGCCGTCCGCCTCGAGCTCCATGCGCGCTTCCTCGGCCAGCCGGCGGGCTTCGCGAAACTCCTGCAGGCTTCCGATCATGGGAAAGAGCATGCGCACGTTGCCCGTCGCGCTCGCGCGCCAGATGGCCCGCAACTGGACCTTGAAGAGGTCGGGGTTGTCGAGGCTGACGCGGATCGATCGCCACCCCATGTCGGGGTTGCGTCCGTCTTCGTTGATTCGCAGCGCGGGAACGGGCTTGTCGCCGCCCGCGTCGAGGGTGCGGATGGTCACGGAATGCGGCGCGAGGCTGTCGGCCATGGATCGGTACGCCATGCACTGCTCTTCTTCGGAAGGCATGTCGTCGCGCCCGAGGAAAAGGAATTCAGAGCGATACAATCCCACGCCGTCGGCGCCATGACGAATGACGCTGTCGACTTCGACGGGCAGTTCGACGTTGGCCGCCAGGAAAACGCGCTTGCCATCGCGCGTGACGGCATGCAGGTCGCGCAAGCCCGAAAGTTCGCGCGCACGCGCGTAGCGCGCGGCCCGCCTGTTTTCATGCTCCTTGATGTCGCGCAACGTCGGGTTAAGCACCACCGTGCCCGTGTCCCCGTCGACGATCACCATGCGCCCCGGCTCGATGGTCAACTCTTTCCAGGGAATCCCGGACACAGCGGGAATCTCGAGCGAACGCGCCAGAATGGCGACGTGGGATGTTTTCCCTCCCGCCTCGAGGCAGAGTCCGAGGGTGTTCCCCGGGGCAAGCTGCGACAATCCCGACGGCGTGAGGGTCCGCGCCAGCAGCACGACGGGGTGCCGGATTTCAGGGGTGGGAGAACCTCCGTCGGCCAACGCGAGGATATCGACCACGCGGCCGGCCACGTCGCGCAAGTCGATGAGGTGCTCGCGCAGAAAACCTCCGGCTGCCGCATCGAAGCGCTCCGAAAGCAGGTTCATTTGGCGATAGAACGCGTATTCGGCGTTGTACAGGTTCTCGCGGATCTCGCGCTCCACCGCGGCGATGATCTCCGCATCCTGGAGAATCAGGACATGGCTGTCGAAAATCCGCGCCTCGTACTCGCCGACATTACCTCCGATGCGGTCACGAATGCTCCGGACTTCCTTGACGGCTCGATCAAGCGCGCGCTGAAGACGCGCGATCTCCTGGTCGGCTTCCTCCGGAGCGATGACACGTTGGGGGATATCCTGCTTCTGCGGATGCAGAAGGTACGCCGGCCCGATCGCGATGCCTGGGGAGGCGGCCGCGCCGCGCAGCACGCGGCGGCGGGATCCTGAGTGCGTCTCGGTGGCCATCAATCCTGGCGGAAGCGCTCCTCGAACAGCTTTTCGAGTGCGGCGAGGGCTTCCTTCTCGTCGGGTCCGTCAGCCTCGGCGGTGAGTTCGGATCCGAACTCGGCCGCCAGCAACATGATGTTCATGATGCTTTTCGCATTGGCACGGATGTCGCCCTTGACCAGCGAGACCTTGCTCTGATAACGCGCGCACAAATCGACGATGGCCGCGGCGGGTCGCGCGTGAATGCCCGCCTCGTTGGTGACCCTAAGTTGCTTGCTGACCATGCAGCGCCCTTTCCTCAATTTCAAGATCCAGTCCGAATTCCGCCGACTCCCCGTCGGCGAGGATCACGTCGTACGCGGGCGCCAGAACCGTGCCTTGGTAAACCCGCTCGTAGCCTCCCTCGCTCTGGCTGACGGTTTCAATGGCATCGCGCCACACCGGATTCCCGTCCGGAACCGAAAGCCTGCAGCGAAGCCCCAACCATTCGTCGTTGATCTCCACCGTTCCCCCCGTTCCCGTTTCCCCGCGCGACGCGAGGATATCACGGTGCAAGGCGCCGTCCGCAGTCCAAGTTAGATAGCGATCGTGCGCATTGCCCGCCAACAGGCAAAACAATGACTCCACGACGAGACGGAACCGAGTGCCTCCCCCCCGGGCCCGGAAGGACCAACTCACCCGCAGGCGCCCTCCCCCGGCATCGACCCGGTAGGTCTTGACCGTTTCCAGCACACCGCCGGCGGGCAGCGCGGACTCGGAGGTGAAACGCACGAGGAAATCCCCGTCCTTGCGCAACGTGCGGGGAGGGCCGAAGGCGAAATCGAGCACCGGAACAAAGTCCTGTCGCCGGTAGGCGTCGAAAGAAGTCCCGACAGGCAGCGCCCATTCGGAGAAGGTCTCACGCAACCGCTTGTCGTAGATCAACAGGGCCTCGAGCCCCTCCTCCTTGGCGGCGATCTGGTCTTCCAGCTTGGTGCCTCCTCCGCCGCCGCCGGCGATGTTGGCGTGATACGCCTCAGGTCGACGGGTGAGCGTGTCGCACAGGTTGATACCGGTCCGCTTCAACCAGAACTGGTCGATCGCGCCACCCGACGTGAAGGAAATCAACTGCGCCCGGGTCCTCAGCAACCCCTCGGATCGCCCGTCGAAATTCCAGTCCAAGCGCTCCCATGCGAAAGCCTTGCGCGCCAGCGCCTTGCCATCAAGGATCGCCTGGGCAGCGATCAGGTTGCGATACAGGGCGAAACGGAGGTGCGGGAGATACAGCCCTCCGAAAACACCGTGCCAATAGCCGCAGTTGCACTGCCCCTGCCAGACGTGGTCGCGCGCCGCGCGCTTCGAAGCGGGAGACAGGCGCGCCGACTCGACCGCGCGCGAAAGACGCAGCGCCTGTTTGTGCATGCGGTTGCTCTCGGGATACTTCACCAGGAAGTTTCGCCAGAAGGTGCCGCGCACGAAACGGTCGGCATCATCCCCGCGGCCGGCATCCCACAGCATCTGCCTGACGGCCCGGAAGCGGGGAATGTCGGGGGGATTCTGCGCCCACGCCATCATCTCTTGGTACGAGGCCGGAGGCAGGTACACCAGGCCGAGGTTCGCGCCCTCATCCACGCCTTCCCGCAACGGACGTACGGCGAACACATCGGGCTCCGCCTCGATGGCCGAGAAAAACCGGTCGAGCCAACCGTTCGTGTACACCGTCTCGAACGTGTCGGGCCAGTCACCGAACTTCTCGCCATCATCGCCGAAGACCACTTGCACGCGCGTCCCCGTATTCATGCTTCGCAGCAATTCCACCACGTCTTCCACCGCGCGAAAGGGAATCGTGTCGCGCACCGCATCGTGGATCGGCAACAACTTGATCGACGCGCCCTGATCCTCGGTCTCGAAGAAACCGTCGAGGTCGACGTCCGTCTTGCCGACCATCTTGAAATGACTCCCGTCCAGAACGACGTATTCGATACCCGACGAGGCGATGGATGAAACCAGGGACGGTTCCCAAACCCGCTCCGCGAGCCACATTCCACGCGGCACGCTCCCGAAGACTTCGTGGACGCGACGCGACAGGGCCGAGATTTGGCCCCTACGGTCTTCCTCCGTCAGCATCGGCAGGATCGGTTCGTAGTACGCGCCACCCAGGACCTCGACCTGGCCTGCATCGCTCAGCCGACGCACCTCCGCGAGATACTCGGGATGGTGCTTTTCGAGCCAGTCGATCAGGATCCCGGAATAGTGGATGCTTAACCGGATGCGGGGGTGCGCCTTCAGAACATCGATGAAGGGCTTGTATGCCCTTGCATAGGCCCGCTCGAAGATGAAGTCGAAATTTCCCACCGGCTGGTGGTTGTGCACGGCCCAGAGCAGGTGGATCATGGGGCAAAAATTAGGAATCGGGAATGGGGAACGGAGCAGGCACCCGCGCCCCCCGACTCAAGTCTCTACCGGAACCATCTCATCCTGACGTTAAGACCGTTCTCCCGCATGGAGCGGAACAGGGAGTCAGCGCTGCGCAGGGTTGCCGCGAGCTCCAGGTGCAGGGTGCTATCGGTCAGCAATGCTCCGGCGGTTCCTTCCCCGGCCTCCAGGCGCGCCAGAATGGCTTCGAGCGTCTCCGCGGCACGTTCTCCCCGTTCCGCCAGCGCGTGCGCGCGCTCAGCGGCACCGGCGCCGTCCTCGAGCATGCGCTCAATGCGCGGCTCCTGCCGCTGCGCGAAGGCCCGGGCATCGCGTCCCAGTCCGGCAAAGGCATCCACGCCCTCGCGCACCTGGGGATCGACCTCGGCGACCAGCAGCGCGAGGCGCTCGGACACCTCTTCCGCGGAAGCCATCAAGTCATTGACACGCTCCGCGAAGCCCGGGCGGGCCACCGTGCTGTCCACAAGGGCGCGCAGCGTGCGCACAAGGCGGTCGGCCTCCAGCAGGGCCTCTCCCGCCGCGCCCATGGCTTCGGCGATCCCCGCATCAAGGGTTCCCTCGAAGAACTCCCCCGGCCCCGGCGCTCGCTCCGAATCTCCCCGACGAATCGAAAGCTGGCGTTCTCCCATCAGCCCGATGTTCTGGATACGCACTTCCGAGTCGGCAGGGATAAAGGTTCCGCTGCGGACCTCGAAGCTGACGATGACATGACGATCCTCGAGGCGGATGCCCGTGACGCGCCCCACGCGCACTCCGTTGACCCGGACAGGTTCCCCGGATTGAAGGTTGGAGACCTCCGTGAAACGGGCCCGATAGACATCCATGGCCCGCCCCGGCACGGTCTCCTTCAGGAAGTAAACGCCGAAGACCAAGACGGCCAGGGCAATGATGATGAACGCCCCGACGGCGAAGTTCTGGAAACGGGGAGACATGGGGGGGAAAGTAGGAATTACGAATTAAGAATTACGAATGAGAGGGCGTGCCAAGGAATACGAAGACGCGCGATTTGCCAGCCCCCCCTATGGACGCCTCACGCAAACACGGGTCCCGTCTTCAATTCTTAATTCGTAATTCTTAATTCGTAATTCTCGTTCACTCATGCACTTCCTTCCCGAGGCGCGAAAGGCCTTCGCCGCGGGATTTTTCACGCATAGTCTCGATGAGCTTTTCATTGAAAAGCTTGGCCGCATCGACACCGTTCATCTTGAGCAACATGTTCATCGCGATCACCTCGGAGATCACCGTGATGTTCTTGCCCGGAGAAATCGGGATGATGACCTTCGGCACCGAAATGCCGATCATCTCGGTGTGGATCGGATCGAGACCGGTGCGGTCATAACTTTCCCCCTCGATCCACCGCTGCAACTCGACCACCACCTCGACCTTCTTCGTGTTGCGGATGGCGCGGATCCCGAAAAGCTTGCCCACGTCGACGATGCCAATGCCGCGGATCTCCATGTGGTGCCCGAGAATCTTGTTTCCGCGCCCGATGATGGAGCGCCCCTTGCGGGTCAGGTTGACGATGTCGTCGGCGACAAGCCGGTGGCCTCGCTCAACAAGGTCGAGCACGCACTCGCTCTTCCCCACCCCGCTCTCGCCAACGTAAAGCATTCCGACGCCGTACACATCAACCAGCGAGGCATGCACCGAGCAATACGGGGCGAACCAGTCCTCGAGGATGTCCTGCACCTCTGTGCAGAAGTCCAAGGTCTCGCGCGCGGTGGAAAACACCGGAACGTTCTGCTCGCGGCACATCTCGAGCAGCTCCTCGTGGGGGCTCGCATTGTGCGTCAACACCCAGAGGGGCGAGCGGAACTCGCGAATGCTGTCGAAAATCTCACGTCGCTTGTCCGGGCCGACCGATTCGAGATAGAACCACTCCGTCGTTCCGATGATCTGGACCCGCTGGTAGCTGTACACTTGCGTGAACCCGGCCAGGGCGAGTCCGGGACGATGCAGGCTCGACTCGATGATCTCTGTCACCAATGACGCTTCGGACGTGCGCAAGGTCAACGCCAGGTCCTCGCGCGACTGAATGAAAAAGTCCCTCACGGGGAGGGACCTTTTCCGGTGAATGTCCAATCGGCTGAAGTCCATCGAATCGGCCACGGGCGTCTCCTGCACCCCGCCTGCGCCTGGCGCCTAGGCGGGAATCGCGGCGGAGAGCGGCTCCGCCTTGTGAATCTTGAGTTTCTCGTTTTCCTTCTTGAGCTGGCGCTCCAGTTTCTCCAGCATCATTTCGATGGCCTTTCCCATCGAGCCCTCCTCGGCATGCGCGACCACGGATTTCTCGCGGATGCTCACGATCCCTTCCGCGCGAGCCAGCCCGGCTTGCCCCGCATCGAGAATAATATGTATCCCGGTGATGGAATCGTTGAAGCGTCCCAGTTTTTCCATGCTTTCGACCAGGTTCCTGTGCAGCGAGCGCGAAGCGTGATAATGGCGGGCGGTGATCTGGATTTGCATGCGGATCTCCTTTCGGGAGGTTGAAGGGGACGGGGGTACCCTTCCTTAATCTACTCCGTTCGGGCCCCGCGGCAATCCGACTTTCGGCCGACCGTCAATATTTCTTCCGCAGGCGCGCGGGAAGGATTTCGAGCTGGTCGCGATATTTGGCCACGGTCCGCCGCGCGACGTCCAGCCCCCTCTCCTTCAGCAGTTCCACGATTTTCTGGTCGCTGAGCGGATTTTTGGGGTCCTCTTCCGCGATCAGTTTGCGGATCTCGTCGCGGGCCGCCACCGAGGACACTTCGCTGCCGTCGCTCTGGGTCACCGCGGCCGAGAAGAAATACTTGAGCTCGAACACCCCGTGCGGCGTCTGGACGTACTTGCCGTTGGTCACGCGACTGATGGTCGAAATGTGCATGCCGATCTTGTCCGCGATCTGCTGGAGAATGAGCGGGCGCAAGTGAGCCGGCCCCTTGCGGAAGAAATCGGGCTGACTTTCGATGATCGCATGCATCACCTTCAGCATCGTCGATTTGCGCTGTTCGATGGCACGGATCAGCCAGGTCGCGGCGTTGAGCTTGGCCCGCACGAATTTCTTTTCTTCGTCGGTGGCCTTGCTGCCCTTGCGCATCAGCCCCGCATAAGCCCTGGAAATACGAAGCGAAGGCATGTTGCGATCGTTCAGCAGCAGCACAAGTTCGCCCTCGATCTCTTCGACGATCAGGTCCGGAGTCACCGCGACGGCGGCCGGTGTGCCGTAGAGCCGGCCCGGATGCGGTTCCAGGGTCCCGATCTCCCGGATCGCCTCCTGGATCGCCTCCGCCGTGGTCTCGTGCCGCTTTGCGAGGGCCGAAATCCTGAGCCGTTCGAGCAGCTCGAAGTCTTCCTCCACGATGCGACGCGCCAGCCCGGAAACATCGTCCCGGCGGCGAAGCTGCAACAAAAGGCATTCACGAAGGTTACGGGCGCCCACCCCCGGCGGATCGAGGGACTGCAGCACATGCAGGGCCTCGCGTACTTCCGCAGACGCGGAGACGGCTTCCAGCCGCCCTTCGAGATAAGCCTGGATTTCACCATGCCGTGGATCACCGTCATCCACACCGGGACGCCCGGCCGTGTCCGCCTCCAGGGACAGCCAACCGCGCTCGTCGAGACTGTACACGAGATATTCCACCAGCTCGGCCACCCGGGGGGCGACTTCGCGATCATGCAGTTGCTCCAGCAACGCATCCTGCAAGGAGCGTTCATAAACCGGGGCCCGCTCGAAATACTCCTCGGAGGCGTCCCGCTCGGCACGCGGCTCTCCCGTATCGGAACCGTCGTCGAGATAGGTTTCCCAGTCGATCTCGTCGGCGGGAGCGGTTTCTTCGGGAAGCTCCGCCGCCTTGAAGTCCGGGGCATCCTCTGCAACGCTCCCGCCATCCGCATTCTCCCGTATTTCCGCGGATTCGGAGTCCGCAGGTTCCTCCTGGGCGGGCGTCTCGTCGTCATCGAGATCGCGCACTTCGTCGGCGGCCTCCAGCAGGGGATTCGTCTCAAGCTCCTGCTTGACGGCCATTTCCAGCTCCATGGCATTCATCTGCAAGAGCTGGAGGGACTGGATCATCTGGGGCGAGAGCTTTTGCTCAAGCCCCATGTTCAGCCCGAAATTCAGGTTCAGGTTCATGGGATCAGGCCAATGAGAACGACTTGCCGAGGTAGATGCGGCGGGCTTCCGGATCGCGCGCAAGGTCCTCCGCGTTTCCTTCCACCAGCACCTTGCCCTCGAACATGATGTAGGCGCGGTTGGTCGTCGCCAATGTCTCGCGCACGCTGTGATCGGTGATGAGAATCCCCATGCCGCGGTCACGCAGCGTGAAGATCACGGACTGGATATCTTCGACCGCAATGGGGTCGATGCCCGCAAAGGGTTCGTCGAGCAACAAAAAATCGGGGCGCGTGGTCAGGGCCCGCGCGATCTCGAGACGCCGGCGTTCGCCGCCCGAGAGCGTGTACGCCTTGCTCTTGCGCAGTCGTGCGATCTTGAACTCCTCCATGAGACGATCCGCCTCTGCGTGCCGCGCGGCCCGGTCGAGTCCGGTGCGCGTCTCCAGCACGGCCAGCAGGTTCTCCTCCACGGTCAGCTTGCGGAACACCGAGGTTTCCTGCGGCAGGTAGCCGATCCCGAGCCGGGCGCGCTGGTACATCGGCAGCCCCGACACATCGCGATCATCCACGTGAATCTTTCCGCCATCGGGGCGAATCATGCCGACGATCATGTAAAAGGAGGTTGTCTTGCCCGCCCCGTTCGGACCGAGCAGGCCGACGACCTCGCCCTGCTCCACGTGCACCGAAACCCCGTCGACCACGCGACGGCCTCCGTAGACCTTCACCAGGGACTCGGTGCGGATCCGCTTCAACGTGCAACCCCCGTGGCCCGGCCGACGGTATCCGCTCCGCCCAGACCGATCCCCTCGTACACGCCGCGGGCGCGCCCCTTGACCAGCACTTCCTCCACCTTTCCCTCCCGGAAGCCGAACTGGATGGTATCCCCCTCGGCCCTGTTTCTGCCTTTCAGCGTATCCTCCTCGAAATGATAATAGGTGCTTCGTGCCGACCCCAGCACCTCTGCCTCGCGCGCCTGACGGTCGCGGAAACGCAGCACCATGTAGTCGCCCAGCATACGGTTGACGTAGTCGGGACGCTCCGGCTCCCAGTACGTGCCTTCCGCGCTGTCGAACACCTCAACACTGTCGACCCCGCCGTCGCGGAAGGCCAGCAGCAGGGAGTCGCCCGTCACCCGTGACTGTCGCGCTCTCGAGGTGTCGGTTGCGGCCTCGAATGAAAGGGCCTCGGCCTCTCCGCGCACGCGCAGGCTGCGCAAGGTCTCGCCGTCGAGCGCGAGACGCATGAACAGGCCGCGCACCTCGCTGTCCTCGACCTGGGCGACCGGGGATCCCGAAAGAAAGAGGGAGTCCTCCCGCTGGCGATACTCCGCTTCGCTTGCCGTGATGCGCAGGTCGCGCCGCGTGATGACCACATCGCCCACGGCGCGCGCGGTCGCCATGGAGTCATTGTACGTGAGGCGGTTTCCGCGGATCGTCAGCGTGTCGGCCGCGCGGCCTGCGGACGACGCGTCGTCCGGATCGGGTTCGGTCGCGGAATAGAAGCGCCGCGCCATCGGAGCGCCCGAGAGGACCGCGTCCCCGGTGACGCGGTTGTAGACGAGGCGCCGCCCGCTCGCCTCGACCTCGCCCGCGGAATCGCGCATGAAGACATTGCCCTCGGCGCGGGCGAGGTTGGCGTCGCGATCATACGAGCCGCGGTCCGCTGTGAGCAGCGATCCCCGGTGCGTCACGCGCATGCCGTCCTCGCAGACGACCTGGTTCTTCTCGCGACGCCACAGGGCGCGGCGCGTCTCGAGGCGCAGCTCCCCGTGCCGGAAGCGCACGTTGCCCGTCAGCACGTACTCCTCGGAAAGACGCGCGCCTTCCATGCGGTCCGCGTTCTCGAGCACGAGGGGTTGGGTGGCGCCCTGCGCGTGCGCCGTGGAAACACCCGCGACAACGAGCAGCGCGAAGACCATCAGAAAGATGAAGGAGCGCATGTCAGTCCCGGCCCGGGCCGTCGGCCTCGCGGGCACGATCCTCCGCGTCGGGGAACACCCCGCGGACGTCGGAGAGGATTTGCCAGCGATCGAGGTTCGCGTCCGAGACGAAGCCGCGCCCGGTGAGTTCATCGCCGTTCTCCGAAATCACCCGTACTTCCGCCTCGGTGGAGACGTGGTCGAGCGACTTGCTCCAACGGAGAGAGTCGGTGAACAGTTCCATGCCCTTGGCCGAGCGGCCATGGACGTTGCCTTTCGCGAGCAGAAAGTTCACGGGTTCATCGACCGCACCGGAGTCGGCCGTGACGCGCACCAGGAACGCACCCGTGCTGTCGAAAACCTCGAGATCGACCGGCGTGGCGTGCACCAGTTCGCTCCCCGGCCAGCGCACCATGCGCAACGTGGTCAGGCGCCAGCTGAGGCGCGAGCCGTCGTGCATGTCGAGCACGGTCGTGTCGCGGTACTCGGTGAGCGGCAGGGGCTCCCCTTCCCCGTCGTGGGCTGGATCGTCACCCCCGCCCCCGCACCCTGCAAGGGCAAGCGCGGCGACGAAGGCCGACACCCGCGCGATGCCGGCAGGATGGCGTTGCATGAAAGGGAGCATGGGCGCAAAAATACCATTGTTATATTGCCCCGTTCCTTGAAAAAGCCCGCCCGCGATCTCACCCAAGGCCCGGTTCCCGGCCACATCCTGCGCATGTCCCTTCCCGTTCTCATCGGGATGTCGGCGCAGATGCTGCTCTACGTCATCGACGGCATCTACGTGGGCCGTCTCGGCCGCGCCGAGAGCGTCGCGGTCCTCAACTACGGCTTCCCCGTCTTCTACCTGCTCTTCGCGTTCTTCAATGGCCTGAGCATCGGCACCAACTCAACGCTCGCGCGCCTGCTGGGCGCCCGCCGCGACGCCGACGCCGAGCGCACCCTCGGGCAGATCCTGCTGGTGGCCCTGGGCATCTTCGCCTCCGTGGTCCTGCTGCTGCCCCTGGCTCTCTCCGCCTACCTCTCCTTCCTCAGGGCGAGCCCCGAAAGCGCCGCGCTGGCACAAGAGTTCCTCTTCTGGCTGTTTCTCGGCATGCCCTTCGTGCTCATCACCCTGTCGCTCGGTGGCGGGCTGCGTGCCGAGGGCAACATGCGCGCCCTGGCCAACGCGCAAATCCTCGCCGTGTTGCTCAACATCGTCATCGCGCCCTTCTTCATCTTCTCCGGCTTCCGCTTCCTGGGCATCGACTTCACCGGCTTCGGGTGGGGCGTGAAGGGCGCGGGCCTGGCGACCACCACGGCCAACGCCTTCGCCGCCCTCTACGTGCTGCGCCTCTACCTCTCGGGCCGCTCGCGCATCCGCTGGAAGCCCCTGCCTGCATGGAACGACATCTCCGGGGTCCGCAGCATCTTCGCCGTGGGCGTCCCCTCGAGCGTCTCCCAAATCCTCATCGGCATCAACTGGATCCTGATGACCCGCCTCGCCGCGGGCTTCGGGGAAAGCGCCGTCGCCGCCATCGGCATCGGCGGACGCCTCGACCTGCTGGCGGTCTTCCCGGCACTGGCCGTGATGACCGCCGTACTCACCATGGTCGGGCAGAACTTCGGCGCGGGGCGCTACGACCGCGTGCGCGCCTCCGTGCGCGCCGGGCTCATCACCGGGTTCACCGGCCTGGCCTCCATCGGCCTCATCGTCTTCATCTCGCGCCACGGCCTCGTCGGGCTCTTCGGGCAGGATCCGCGCACCCACGCCGCCGCTGTGCACTTCGTCGCCATGCAATGCCTCGGCTACGGGCTCATCGGCATCAACATCGTTTGCAGCGGCGCGTTCCAGGGGCTCGGGCGCGGCATGCCCTTCCTCCTGCTCACCACCATGCGCCTGCTTCTCATCGCGCTCCCGCTCGCACTGATGCTCTCGCTCACGGTGGGCGAGTACGGCCTGCACTACGCGCCCGTGATCGCCAACTTCGTCACGGCCGTCATCGCCCTGTTGTGGATCCGCCATGCGCTGCGCAAGCTCCCCGCCATGCCGGAACCCGTCGGGACGGAGACGGGGGTTCCCTCCGCGGCCGACCCCGCCACCGGGGGGACCCGGTGAAGGCCCCCCATCCCTCTCATCCCTCCCCGGAATCCGCGGGATCTTCGGGCGTTTCGGAAACGACCCTCCAGCCGCGCTATTCCGACACCGACGCCATGGGCGTGGTGTATTACGCCAACTACCTCGCCTACTTCGAGGTGGCGCGCACCACCGCGCTGGCGGAACTGGGGCACCCTTACTGGGAAATGGAGAAGCGCGGCCTGCTCATCCCCGTGCTGCGCGCGCATTGCGAGTACCTCAAGCCCGCACGCTACGGCGACACGCTGCGCATTCGCACGGTGCGCACACGGCTCGGGCGCGCGCGCATCCGCTTCGAGTACGCGCTGTACCGGGACGGTTCGGACGAAGTCCTCGCCACGGGATACACGGAACACGCCTTCATGAATCCGGCGGGGAAACCGCTGCGCCCACCGGCGGAGATCATGCTGTTGTTCCCGGAATCAACTGAGAAGCACGGGTCACCGGTGACGGGCGAAAGGGTGGGCAAGTGAATTACGAGTTACGAATTACGAGTTACGAATGCTGGGGAGACACCTTGCCTGCAAAGATCCGAGACAGCGGTGCGATGTGTCCGGACACTTCATGCAACCACGAACCCTGTGTTCAATTCGTAATTCTTAATTCGTAATTCTTAATTTCTCCCTCAGGAGATCCCATGGACACAAAAATCACTCCCCTCGCCAAGGACAAGCACATCGCCCTGGTGGCGCACGACCACCTGAAGAAGGACTTGGTCGAGTGGGCGAAGTTCAACAAGGTGCTGCTCGCCCACCACACGGTGTACGCCACGGGCACGACGGGCGGCCTGCTCGAGAAGGAGCTGGGCATTCCGGTCGTCAAGTTCCAGAGCGGCCCGCTGGGGGGCGACCAGCAAATCGGCGCGCGCATCGTGGACGGCACCATCGACTTCCTGATCTTTTTCTGGGACCCCCTGCAACCCGCCCCGCACGACCCGGACGTGAAGGCCCTGCTGCGCCTGGCGGTGGTGTGGAACATTCCCATCGCCTGCAACCGCGCCTCGGCCGACTTCCTCATCTCCTCGCCGCTGATGGATGAAGTCTACCCGCGCCGCGTGCCCGACTACAGCGGCTACCGCAACCGGCAGCTCTGATCGCCTTCGCCCCTCGCGTGGGGCATGGATTAGTGCGGACCGAATGCGCCTTGGCGGCGGCTTCTATTCTTGCCGCTGGTAAAAGATGCGATGCCCGGCGTAATTCGTTACAGGGACTGTCACGATAAACGAACCCGACCCGATCGTATTGGCAGAAGTGTCCTGCGACATGCGCGATGACACGGAATAAGCCGGCGTCCTGTTTCCGGGAAACGTGATCCAAAAACCATCGTCACGGAGTTCCAGGGTGAGGTTCTGGTCGGGATAGCGCTCCCACAACGTCCAGTCCGCCGCCCCGCTGCAGGACGATGCCCGCTGCCTGGCCACGCTTTCCGTGAACGTCATCCGATGATCGTTCGCCGTCCATTTCCCCCGCTGCTCGCGCAACCGGCATTCATGCAGGCTGGTTCGAAAGACATAGCTGCCCTGATAGGAAAGAAGCACTGTGTCTCGATTTGCGATCCCGGTACTGACGTAAACACCCGGCTCCGGCCCTTTCGCCTCGAACAGATCGCAAGCCGTCAAGCCGAGAACGGCGAGCGCGCACCAGGCCGGAACGGATTTAGCGAAAGCCATGCAGGTTACTCCAAAAACCGGATCGACAAGGGGTAGCGCCACGCCTCACCGTTGTTGGCCTTGATCCCCCCAACCAACGGGAAGATCACGGCGAGCACCCCCAACACCACCAGCAACGGAATTCCGATCAAAAGAAAAACGAGGATCGATGATACCACGACATAAATAACGAAGGACATGATCCAGTTCAGTGCGATCTTGCCATGGACATCGATGCCCGGCAGGTCGTTCTTCTTGAGCTGCCAGATGACGATGGGGGCCACGAGGCCGGCGAGCGGCACGATGAAGCCTGCCAGCAGCGAAAGGTGGAGCGTCATCGCCCAGAGCCGCGTCTCACGCTCCCGATCGGGGACGGTTCCGAAAGTCGGTTCTTCAGGGGTCATGGGGTCTCCGGAGTGAGGGTTCGGTGTAAATCTAGTGTCGTCGTGATTGAATGGACGGAATGGACTGTTTTCACGATATGAAGGAGTCTGTTTCTCCGGAAGGTCTAAAAGGCTCCTCTAGAAACGGTTTTCAACGGCGATGTGGAGCAACCCGTCCCCGAAGGTGCGGTCGGGATTGAGCGCATAGCTCAGGAGCATGCTCCAATCGCCCTGCGACAGCTCGATCCCGCTGCCATAGCCCAGCACGCCACGCGGATCATACGCCCCGGTCAATTGATTGACGAGACCCGGCGAGGCAAAGGCGAAGAGGCGGCCGCGGCGCCCCGCCCATAGATACAACTCCGCGTCGCCAAGCGCATACGCATTGGTCTGGAACTCGCGCTCGCGGTAGCCGCGCAGGCTGCGCGTGCCGCCCACATAGTGGATCTCGCCGCGGTTGAGGCGATCAAGCGGCCAGTTGGTGGCCGCGCGCAGTCCGAGGCGCATTCCCGCGCGCGCGCCAAGCGGCCGCCACACTTCGCCCGCGACCACCGCCTGCACGAGGTAGTAGGTGCTGTCCCCCGCCCCGGCGGCTCCAGCCTCGCCCGTGTCCTCGAGTTCGCGGCGCAGCCCGGTCAGCCCCGCGTCGGCGCGATACCCGGCACGCGTGAAGGGCGCGCGGTCGCGGCCGTCGAAGAGCAGGCGCACGCCCGAGCGCCATGCGCGCGTGCCGAGGCCTGCCAGTGCGTCGTTGTTGCCCTGCGCGCCGAAGGATGCCTCCACGCGGCTGTTGAAGTTGAGATCGCGGAAAAACACCAGGTCCTGGTTCCACTCCCAGAACAGGGTGTCCTGTTGCAGGAACCCGAACTCCGCGCGCGCGCCGACGGGAAGCCCGAGGATCCACGGTTCCACGTAGGCGGCCTGCACCTCGCGCTCGTAGCCGGTGCGATTGTCGAAGGTGAAGGACAGGTCGCGCGCCGTGCCCAGGATGTTGACGAGGCGCACGTCGAGGAACCCCGTGAGCGACGACGCGCCGTCCGCCGCTTCCGTATCATAGCCGAGCAATCCCCCCACCGTGTTCACGCGCGCGTCGGGGAGGCGCAGCTGCGGGTACAACACGTTGCGCGCGGGATCGCGGAACATCCCGGTCCACTCGGCCGAGTCGAAGTACCCGCTGCGGCGCAGGCGCTGCAACCCACGCTCGATGCGCGACTGGTCGAAGTCCTCGCCTTCCTCCCACAACGCCAGGCGCAGCACGGTTTCGGGGCGCGTGCGCGTCTCCGAGACGCGGGGCAGCGCCAGCTTGTACGCGCCCCCGCGCCGCGCGCGGAAGGTCACGTCGACGAAGGGAAGACCGGATGCATCGGGGGTCGCTTCGGCGAGCAGCTCCGCGAAGGGGAACCCGGTGTCGAGATAGTGCCTGCGGGCGCGCTCCTGCAGGGCTTCGAGGTTCGCGCGGCTCGCCTCCGCGCCGATGAACCGGCGCGGTGCGAAGGCCTCGACCTCGCCGCGCCCGTCCTGAAGGCTGATCCCGCGCAGCCGGAACACCGGCCCGCGCTCCCACCCCTCCGGAGCTTCGACGTCGACCCGGGCCCCCCAATACCCCTCCTCCATCGCTTTGGCAACCAGGGAATCCGGTGAGGTCGCGAATGCGACGACGGCTGTCAACGCGATGATCAACCCCTGCAGGGCTGACGGGATGACTTGCCGTGCTCGCTTCGCTGTGCGCGGCGAAGTAATCCCTCGCCCTTCAAACCATTCTTTGCAGAACGTTTTCCAGACGAAGACGGATCGCAAGGTTGTCATCGCAACAAACAAACGAAGTTTTCGATGAGCGCCCCCAACCAAGGGATTTCGATTGCGAGACCGAGCGAGAAGCTTGCCAAGCAGGAGCGCGAAGCAGCGATATTGGAATAAATATCGCGATGCAGCGCGACGAACTTGGCGGGCTTCGCAGCCGGTCATAGCCGAAAGACATTGGTTGGGGGCGCGCATTAAAACACCGCCCTCACCTCGGCGCTGAAACGCTGCGCCCAGGACGCCTCGCCCGGATCGAGGCGCGCGAGGTAGCTCGCGTTCAGGTGCAGGCGCGATTGCAGCGCCGACTGCGCCACCGCCTCGAAACGGTGCGTGACTCCGCGGCGGTAGCCGTCCGTGACGAAGAACCCTCCGTCGCCCTCGCCGAACAGCCAGTGCACGCCGTATTCCGCCGAGGCGCGCCCACCGAAAAAGCCGCCCTTCTCGACGCGCGCGCGCGGCACGATCGCCTGCAGGTCGACGGGAAACCCTGCGTCGTCTCCCTCGGTATGACGGTACTCGAGGGATGGGATGAGCGTCAGCGCCCCGGGGAAGCGCCGGTAGAGCAAGGTCTGCGCGCGCCGCGTGTCCACGCGCGTGAGCGTGGCGAATGCGGAAAGCCCTTCGCGCTGCCGCGACTCGAGCGCGCCGATCCACGCGGACTCCCACTGCAGCGACCACTCGTGGCGATACTCGCCGCGCGTCTCCTGCAGCAGGGAACGCGAGGCGAAGGCGCCCGCCTCCCTGGCGAACTCGCGCCGGTGGCGCAGGTGTGCCGAGCGCCCGCCCTCGGGATGCGTCCAGCGCAGGGCGGGCTCGTAGCGCGTGCGCCCGGAACGGACTTCCTCGATTTGCGCGTCGGTGAAGCGCGGCAGCGGGAGTCCCTGTCCCGCGCTGTCCTGATGGTCGGTTTCCACGTCGAGGGAGAAGTCGATGTCGGCGAGCACGCCGCCCGGGGAGACCAGCCAGCGGCCCGGCGACAGGTCGAGGCGAAAGCTCCATTGAAGGTCCTGATAGGGGCGCTCTCCCACCGTGGTGTCGCGCACCAAGCCGACAAGCACGTAATCCCCACCGGTTTCCACGGGGAAGTACGCGTTGAGGCCGGGGTCGAAGATGTAGTCGCCGCGCCCGGAATCGACCTGCACGAAGGACTCGACCAGCGGCGTCTCGGCCGTGCGGGTGGCGCGGTAGTGCATGTGCGCCCCGTAACCGCGCAGCATGTTCGAGACGAAGAGGTTGGCCTCGGCCTGATGGTACACGAACTCCTCGGCCTCGAGGGCGCGCCCGGTCACCTGCTGCCCCCCGTCGGTTTGCGGGAGCCACACGCGCTGGCTGCGGCGCGCCACGAAGAGGTCGCCGCCCGCGGGGCCCCAGGCCAGGAGACGAAGACGCTGCGCCACCCCCATGTCGATCAGGGAGTCCTCCGGCGCGGCGAGGGTGGCGTCGTAGTTGGAACGGCCGTACAACCCGTCGACCTCGGTGGTCCAGATCCAGCGATCGCCGAGGAGGGGGCTCTCAAGCGCGGCGCGAGGCTGCACAAGGTCGGAACGGGCCAGCACATCAGTGCTGATTTCCGTAACCCACTCATCGTAAAGGCCTTGTATCGATCCTTTCCACCCCCCGTAGAGCCTTTCGTTCGTAAGCCGTACTCGCTGGTTGTCGCGTCTCAGAGGATCCAGCGCATTCTTCCACTCCACGTTCAATTCCAGAAGGTTGTTTCTCCGTTCCTCCCTGTAAAAAACCTCGCCGCGGCGGGACTCGACCGGCAACGCCACCGTCTCGCCGCCGGTCGTGTCGAGGCGCGTGCCCGCGGCATATCCCGCACCGCCGCCCACCTGCACGCCTGTCCACAGCTCGACCCCCACCCGCACGCGGTTGGCGTCGAAGTCGCGCTCCCCCACCGCGGCGTCGAGGTTCCACAGGTCGCGGAACGTGCGCGTCTCGACGAGTTGCCGAAAGGAGTTGTAGTCGCGCGAGCGGTGTTCATGCTCGGGCTCCACGATCAGGCGCCCCACGCCGCCCTCGTTGATCGGTGCGCCGAAGCGATGCACGCCCCGGTAGCGCGTCGACCAGCCGAGGTTGTCGTCGTTGTCGCGGCCGGAGTAAAGGTTCCGGTCGAGCACGCTGCCCAGCACGCTGAAGCGCGCTTGGCCCGCCTCGCCCCCCTCCCAGTCGGCCGACCACACCGCGGCCCCCAGGCGTTGGGGCATCCGCACGGGGTTGCCGAGGGAGTCGAAGACGGGGGCATCCCCCGCCTGCTCCCATTCCTGAAGGGTCGCGGCATCGGGCAGCCCCGTGGCGGGGTTCTCCTTGTCCTCGCTTTCCTGGATGGCGCGCAGGCTGAAACGGAACGGCCCCAGCGTGTCGGCGACTTCCGCGGCCACGAGAATGCGCGGGTAACTGTCCTCGGTGTACTGGAACTCGGCGGAAAAGAGGTTCTCGCCCGTGACCCACACGTTGTTGGTGAAGTCGATGCGGCCCTGCGAGTAGTCGATGGTGTAGTCGGTGCCGCGCCGCAGCAGCACGCCGTTGCGCCAGATGCGCTCGGTGCCCGCCAGCACGGTGATGTAGGTGTTGCCGTCGCGACCGCGCAGGTAGTAGCCCCGCTGCTTGCCGTCCACCCCGCGCAAGGTGTCGGAGTGGAACAAGCCCTTGCTACGGGCGAAGCTCACGGTTCCGCTGCGCCCCCCGTCGCCGTAGCGCAGGCGCGCCCCCTCCGCCTGGATGAAGAACAGATCCTCGCCCGCGCGGCCGTGCTCGAGGTTGTAGTCCCCCAGGAGGTACTCGTACTGGCGGCCGTACACGCGGAGGTATTTGTTGTCCACCTCGCGCAAAGTCGTGGTGTTCCCCTCGGGTTGCACGGGCACGTTCTGGTCCGACAGGCTGCCCTCGAGCCACACGTTCTCCGCGATCTGGCCCTCGAGATTGACGAACAGGGCCGCGTCGAGCCCCAGCGCCCCCCCCTGCCCCACCGACACCGCGATGGATTTGCTGCCTGATAACTCGATCTCGTAAGCTCCCGTGTCCAAAGGACTTGTGGATTCCCCGGAAATTATCGGAAACGCGGATTCGGGAGCGGTGTCAGAGCGAGCGACGCCGGGAGGCGGCAGCACCGGAACGTCGTCGAAGGTGTAGAGGTTCATGCGTGGAGAGGGCAACGCCGGGGCGACATACCGGACGATGCAGAGTTTTCCGCCGGGTCCCCCGTCGGCCGGGAAGACCAAGGCGATCACACCCCGCTCTCCCGCATCTTCGATCCGGATGAAATCCGTGTCCTCGACCAGCGCTTCCCCGTCCCGCAGCAACCGCACCGGGCCGTCAACGCGACCGATGCGCAGGGTGTCCGCCGCGGTAGCCGTCGTGTCCAGGCAATCCCACTGCGGGAGATGCCCGGGAATGACGGGGGCTTCCCAACCGGGAGGCGCGGACTCTCCGGCACTGGCCGGGAGCGCCGCGAGCAAGGTCAGGAAGGCGGCGGCGATCACGGAGTCTCGGGACCGGGAAACACCTCGAGCGCGCGCCGCGCGGGCAGGTGACGAAACAAGGGCGCGTCCGTCCCGACTTGTGCGTCGGCGGCGAGCCCTTCGATGACCCACGCGCCCGGGTCGCGCTCCCAGCGCAGGCGCGAGGGCGGGCGCGTGGGGAGCGGCTGCCCGGCGGCGGCGGACTCCGGATCGAGCGGCAGGCGGTTGAGGGCCGCGTCGAAGCGCACCGGCGCGACGCCGCTTCCCCCGGACGCGCGTTCGCGCCCGAGCACGCAGGCGAGTTCGTGCGTTCCGGGCGGCTGCATGCAGTCGCGCACCCCCAGCGGAAGCTTTGCCTGTCCGCGCATCACCCATTCTCCGGCGCCTTCGGACCCTCGCCGCTCGGCGTATTGCCACGCTTCCCCGGCGGAGTAGTCGATGAAGGTGAAGGCGTCTGAACCGGCGCGGAACACGGCCATGCGCCCCGCAGGGAAAGGCGTGAAGCGCGCGGGCAGCGGGAAGGTGGAGATCAATCCCCCGGTGGAGTCATGCAGCACGAGGCGCGCCGAGGCGGCATCGAGCACGTGAAAATGCCCGCGCGCGGCGGGGAGGACCTGAACGGGACGATAGGGGCCTGAGGGGGGGGCGATGTTGAACCAAACCTCCGCCCGGGGACTTCCTGCCGGCCAGGCTTCGGCGCGGGCCGGCACGCGGGCGAACAGGCGTCCTCCCTGGCGAAAAACCTGCCATGTCTCGCCCGCCGGCAAGACGGCGTCGATGACGGGGGACGAAGCCGGACCGCCCGCAAGGTCCCCGCCCGAGCGCGGCGCGGCGCAGGCGACGAGCCCCGCGATGACGGAAACCGCGAGAAGGAGACGAAGCGGCACGGAGGGTTTCAGGGAGCCGCCGGGCTGTTCGAAACGTTGCGGGTTCGCGCACACTGAATGCGCAACCGGTTGCGCGGTCTTTCCCGCTCCGTGCGCGCGAAGCAGTGAAAACAGGGGAAAACGCGAACCCCGGGCGATGGCATGCGGGTTGCATTCCCGTCGCGCCATGAAGACATCCAACCCGACCTCCGAACACTATTGTGAGCGCCTTCACGAACTCTTTCTGCGGCATCACGCCTTCGTGCGGCAAGTCTGCCTCCGATATGTACAAAACCCCGAAGAGGCGGATGATCTTGCGCAGGAGGCCTTGCTGAAGGCCGCGCGCGGGTGGGATCGCTTCACCGGCGAATGTCGTCCGGCGACGTGGTTGTATCGCGTCGCGGCGAACCATTGCATCGACTACCTGCGCCGCCGCCGGCGTCAGGTCGCCCTGGCGCTGGCCTATACCGAGGATCTGGATCTTGTGCGCGAGGAGTTCGACGGCGGTGCGGAGGATTTCACCTGCCCGGCCCGCGAAGTGCGCGAGGCATTGGAGGAGGATCTCGATCCGGTGGACCGCCACGTGTTGTATCTGCGCTTCGACCTGGGCCTGACGCAGGAGGGTATTGGTGAGGTGTGGGGCGTGTCACGGACGATGGCGGGAAAACGACTGGCCCGCATCGAACGGAAGGCGCCGTTGCCGTCCGGGGTCGGCGCCGTGACGTGGTAGCCGTCGCCCGAGAGGCCGTAGCCGACG
>JBJHDK010000037.1:0-24345 GCA_050486505.1 Fibrobacteria bacterium
CGCCCGGAGTCTCCATGGCCGACGGCATCGCCGCCATGCAGCGCATCGCCTCCGAAGTACTCGACCCATCCTTCAACACGGAATTGGGCGGCGAGGCCCGCGATTTCTCGGAAAGTTCCAACAGCCTGCTTTTCGCCTTCATTTTCGCCCTGCTGATGGTGTACTTGGTTCTTGCAGCGCAGTTCGAGAGTTTCCGCCATCCCCTGGTGATCCTGTTCACGGTTCCGCTCTCGCTTTTCGGCGCACTGACGGCGCTGTGGATGTTCGGCCAAAGCTTGAATGTCTTCAGCCAGATCGGTCTCATCATGCTGGTCGGGCTCGTCACCAAGAACGGAATCCTCATCGTTGAGTTCACGCGCCAGCGGTTCGACCAAGGCATGGCGATCTACGACGCCGTCGTCGGGGCGACCGTCTCGCGCCTGCGCCCCATCCTCATGACCACCCTGACTTCTTCGCTCGGCATCCTCTCGGTCGCCCTTGCCGTGGGCGCCGGAGCCGAAAGCCGCCGTCCCATGGGCATCGCCGTGGTGGGCGGACTCATGTTCGGCATGGTGCTGACCTTGTACGTGATTCCCGCGATGATCATGATGCTCTCCCCCAAGACTCCCCCGCCCCCACGCGGCGCGGATGAGGCGGAACCCTTGGCATTGGAAACGAAATCATGAACCGTATCGCTCCCGCTTCCCTTCTGTTCGCCCTAACGGCATTGACCCACGCTTCAGCCGACACATTATCCCTCCATCGCGTTCTCACCGAGGCGCTGGAGAACAACCCCGGCCATCTCGCCGCCGGCGCGGAAACGCGCTTCGCCGAAAGCGCGCATTCCTCCGCGGGCATGGCGGGTTACCTTCCGCGCCTGAACGCCTCGGGTGGCTACAACTGGAGCGAACTCGAGACGCGCCAGGAGCGCGCCGGCGGCGTGATCGAGGAACGCGACGCCGCGCAATCCGTGTCCCGCACCGTCGGCATCAACGCACGCTGGACGTTGTTCGAGGGCTTCTCCGCGCCCCTGACCCAGAAACGCCTGCGCCTGCAGCGCGATCAGGCCCGGGCGTCGGAACACCTTTCGCGCGAGGAACTGCTGCGCCGCGCAGCGCTCGGGTACGCGAATCTCGCCAGGCAAACGCGCCTGCTCCAGGCACGCGACACCGTGCTGGAAGTCTCCGATGAGCGCGTGCGCATCCTTGATCGTCGCCTCGAGTCAGGCACGGCGGGCCGCCCGGAATGGCTCGAAGGCCAGGTCGACCGCAACGCCGACCGCGCGGCGCGCATCCAGCAGGAGGCTGTGCTGCATGCGGCGCGTCTCTCCCTTGCGCAGGCCCTCGGGCGCGGCGCGGCCGTCACGGAATCCCCCGACGGAGAATCCCTACCTTCCAACCCCCTCGATCCTGCGCTCCTGACCGGGAATCTTGCGGAACGCCAGCCCCTTCTGCAATTGGCGGAAGCCGATCGCGAGTTGGCCAGGGTGGCGCTGCGGCAGGCGATGAGCCCGTGGTACCCGCGCCTCGAGGCGACCGCGGGATACAACTACAGCCTGAACAACAACGACGCGGGCATCGTTCTGGAGAATCGCACCGTCGGCCCGACGGCCGGGTTGCAACTCACAGTGAACCTCTTCGACGGGGAACTCCCTTGGCGCGTGGCGCGGCGCGGTCGCATGGCGGTGAGCGCCGCCGACCTGCGCCTTCGCGAGATCGAGTTCGCCGCGCACGCAGAGGTGGAACGCGCCCACGCCGCCTGGCGCGCGCTCGACTCGGCAGCCACCCTGGAGCGCGAGGGTCTCGAGTTCGCGCGCGAGAATCTTCACTTGACACGGACGCGCTGGGAATCGGGAACGCTGTCGTACCTGGAGGCGCGCATGGCGCAGGTGAAATACCTGGAGGCCTTCACGCGCACGGAGAATGCAATCTTCGAAGCCTTCCGTGCGCGACTCGACCTGTTGCTCGCGGCCGGGCGGATGGAGATGCTGCTCGACGAAGCGGCAGGGCGTTAGGTTACCCCTTGCGCGCCACGCCCTCGCTGATGTGACCGATGAAGGCTTGGCAACACACGCCCTGCTTCAAGGCCATTTGCAGCCGAAGGCCTGTAATGTCCGGTGAAAATTTCAGAAAATCATCCCTCTCGGTATCTCGTATCCGCTCTCGATGATTCTGTTGTACTCCCGAATTTCCTTGTCTCCCAGCCCCCCGTAGATCAAGCCTCTCCAAATCACAAGGTTCGAAACACCGATCAACGGAATTGCGATCCGGTCTGTTCGTGTGTTTCCAAGAAATGGTCCGGCGGCGATCATGGCCAGGCTGATGCCGTCCCAAGCATATGCGAAACCGTTGACGAGCCATTTGTTGGAGATAAATGGATTGTCGCGCGTCATGTACTGGGACGCGTATCCCATGCTCAACGCATTGCGCTTCCAGAACTCGGAGCGAGACTTGACCGGCAGAAGAACAAAGTTGTCCGGATTCCCGGCATAACGATGATCCGTTTCCTGAAGATATGCGGACATCAGGAAAAGACTCAAGTTACGCGAAACCACGGAGAATTCGGTCGTCATCGCATCAAAACCATATAATGCCCGAGACTGCCCGGCTTCGAATCGCGTCGGATTTCCGAAAACATTGACCACCGTATCGTTGGGATACGAGAGTTCCCTGTACATGAAAACGTACGAGTACGTAGGAAACAGCCCTGTCTTCCTTCGATAATGCAACTTGCCGTCTCGTTCCGAAACCAGCCTGGCTCCCAGTTTTTCGGCAATGCGCGGCGGCACGCTCAAGTCAAGTTCTTCGGGATTATCCGCCAGTTTGTAATACGCATAACTGGACACGACTTGGGCCACAGCCACCGAAGACCCAAGCACCAACACACATGACATGATCATCGACAGGTACGGCATGCCATCTGGAAAAGTTCTCATGTGACCTCCCCGAACCGACGGTGATACAGGAAAAATCCCGTCAGGGGCTGGATGCTGGTGATCTCCGGCGCGGCCTCCGCGAAGGTGCGCAGCGTCGTGGTGATGTGCTCGCCCTCGTGCGCATGGCCGGCGGTCCCGCCTTCGAGCGCGCGCCACGCCGCGTCGTCCAGGTCGACATGCGCCGCGAAGAAATGCACCGCCTCGTCCGAGAGCCCGGGAGAGCTGTACAGTCCCTTGTCCCACAACGGCGTCAAGGCCGAAGCATCCGCGCGCACGCCGGTCTCCTCCTCGAGTTCGCGCAGGGCCGTCTCCGCAGCGTCCGGAGAGTCTCCCTCCAGCATGCCCGCGGGAAACTCGAGGCTCATCTCCCCGCTGCCCACGCGGCGTTGCCGGATCATCAGGAACCGTCGCTCGCCCGTCGCGAGGTTCCGGCACACGGGAACCACCACCGACGCAGAGCCGCGCAAGAGCACGTACGGCAGCATCGGCTTGCCTTCGGGGTCCGCTCCCTTCGCTTCGAGCAAAGCGAACAGGGGGGATCCATCGCGGCGGTACAGGATGTTGAGGGGACTCAGGGAATCAACGCGCCAGTTTCGGGAATGCAGCGCGTCGCGCCACGCCGCCACGATCGCGAAGCCGTCCGGAACCTTCTCCGGAAGGTATGGCGGCGTGTCTTCGCTCACATCGAGGCCCAGTCGCGCGGCTTGAGGAAATACTCCGTCAGCCGTTCCTCGTCGCTGCCCGGCTCGGGGACATAGCCGTACACCCACTTGCACAGGGGCGGCAGCGACATCAGGATCGACTCCGTGCGCCCGTCGGATTGCAGGCCGAACAACGTACCGCGATCCCACACGAGATTGAACTCGGCGTAGCGCGAGCGCCGGTAGAGCTGAAAGTCGCGCTGCGCGGGCGTGAAAGGAAGGTTCCGCTTTTGCGCGAAGGGCCGGTACAGGTCGGGAAACAAGCGCCCGAGACCTTCGACGAAGGCGAGTTCCTCCTCGCGGGGCCCGCGCAGGTGGTCGAAGAACAGGCCTCCCACGCCGCGCGCCTCGTTGCGATGACGCAGGAAGAAGTAATCGTCGCACGCCTTCTTGTACGCGGCGTAATCGCGGCCCGCGTCGGCGCAGAAACCCCTGAGGGCGCGGTGAAACCCGATCACCATCCCCTCCTCGGGATAGTACGGCGTCAGGTCGACCCCGCCCCCGAACCAGTGGACATCCCCGGCCTCGAAGTAGCGGATGTTCAAATGAATCGTCGGCACGCGGGGATTGTGCGGATGCAGCACCAGGCTGACGCCGGTTGCGAAGAACGGCGTTCCCTCGGGAATGCGGAAGGCGGTGGCGGCCGATGCCGGGAGGGAGCCCCCGGTCAGCGCGGAGAAATTGACCCCGCCCTTCTCCAGAAGTTCGCCGGAATCGTACACGCGGGTGCGCCCTCCCCCATCGCCCTTTTCGTAGGTCCAACCATCTTCACGAAAGCCTGTCCCGTTTTCTGAGTCGATGAAGGAACAAATATGGTCCTGAACTGCGCGAAACCGCTGCGCCACTTCGTCACGGAAAGATTGCATGGGGGAAAATTACGAATTACGAGTTACGAATTACGGGTTAAACCCGAAGCCCTTTGTGTGAAATGACTTGTTGCGAAAAGGCCGAATACTATGGATCCTCTTCTTTATAACATTCCTCCTCCCTTCGTAATTCGTAATTCGTAACTCGTAATTCCTAACTTCCACACCATGGAATCCCTCAACTTCTGGCAAAGCCTCCCGCTGCGCATGGACCCGGTTCTCTTCACCATCGGCTCCTTCCAGGTGCAATGGTACGGGATGATGTACCTCGTCGCCTTCGTCATCACGTACTTCGTCGCCCGGTACCGCACCCGCACAGAAACGGCGCGCTTCGGCGCCTACGACGCCGACTACCTGCAAAGCCTGATGACCTGGGCCTTCTTTGGCGTGCTGCTCGGCGGCAGGCTGGGATACGTGTTCTTTTACAACTTCGACTACTACCTCGGTCACCCCCTGCAAATCATCTTCCCGTTCCGTTCGGGCCCGGGAGGGCTCGAGTTCACCGGCATCTCCGGCATGTCGTACCACGGCGGACTGATCGGCTGCATGCTCGCCTGCTGGTGGTACACTCGCAGGCAGCGCATCCACAAGGACAAGGCGCGCTCCGACTTCTGGAATCTTTGCGACCTTTTCGGGCCGGTCGTTCCGCTCGGTTTCACCTTCGGCCGCATCGCCAACTTCATCAATGGCGAACTCTGGGGGCGTCCCACCGACTCCTTCCTCGGCATGTACTTCCCCATGGCGCCCGACACGCTCTTGCGTCACCCTTCGCAGTTGTACGAGGCCTTGTTCGAGGGGGTGATCCTGTTCGCCATCCTCTGGGCGGTTCGCCTGCGCCCCTTCGCCAAGGGCTCCTTCGCCGGCTTCTACGTGTTCGGGTACGGATTCTTCCGCTTCTTCATTGAATTCTTCCGCGAGCCCGATGCCCACCTCGGCCTGTTCTGGTTCGGCGTGCTCTCCATGGGACAGGCCCTGTGCATCGCCATGATGGCCGTGGGAATCTGGTTCGTGTGGTGGCGGCGGAAGGTGGCGGCGCAGGCGAAATGATCTGCCCGCCGCGCAGCGAACCCCGTCAGCGGGACGTTTGACGCACGGAACCGGCCTGGTCGGGGTCCACGAGGCGGTACACCTTTTCGCCGGGCCGGGCCATCCCCAATTCCCGGCGCGCCAGCGCCTCGATGTACGCCGTGTCCTCGTGCAGGCGACGACGTTCCTCGAGCAAGGCCTGCCGACGTGCCTCGAGACTGTCGATCTCGGCACGCACCTGATCCCGCTGTTCGCGCAACTCCGAAAGTTTGAAGACTCCCGCCGGGCCGGTGAGCACATGCGCGCCATAGAACAGCGTGACGGCGAACAAAGCCCACAGAAGCCAGCGCCGCTTCCCGGAGGAAACCCGCCTGCCCGTTGCCGGGGAGCCGGAGGCCTGTTTGCGGAACTTCGCCATGACGCGCGCAAACATAGCCAGAGGAGGCCGCGCTGCGGCAACGCCTACCCGGTGCGCCGGAACACCGCCCCCGGAAGCCGCTGCACGTGTCCGCGCAACTCGAGTTGCAACAGCGCCGCCAGCAGCGCCGGGGACGTTTCTTCCGAAGGCCACAGGCCCTGCCCGCGGGCGCGCTCCGCCAGGCGGTCCAACGGGCAGACGAGATCGTCGCCCCACAAACGGAGGACGGGATCCGTGGGCACCCCGACCTTGCGCGGCCGCAGCGGTTGCCCCCCACTCCTCTCCGCAGGCGCGAAATTGCTGCGTGTCGCATTGGAAACGCCCGGGCCTCCCCCCGCCGGGCGGGAGGCTCCCTCCGCCGGGATCCTGCCGTCGATCGCGGCGAGCACGTCGGAGGCGGATACCGCCAACAATGCGCCCTCGCGCAGCAAGGTGTTGCTGCCTTCCGACACATTGCTGAAAATCGGACCGGGAACGGCGAAGAGGGGTTTCCCCTGGTCGCGCGCATGCGTCGCGGTGAGGAGCGCGCCGCTTTTGCGGCCCGCCTCGACGACGACGGTGGCGCGGGCCAGCGCGCTGATGATGCGGTTGCGGCGCGGAAAATTCGACTGGAAGGGTTCCGTTCCCGGGGGATGCTCCGAAAGGACGGCCCCGTTGCGGATGATGCCATCACGCAGTTCCAGGTTCTCGCGCGGGTAGGGAATGTCGGGGCCGCAACCGATCACCGCGAGGGTGCGGCCTCCTCCCTCGAGGGCGCCGGCATGGGCGGCCGCATCGATGCCGAGGGCTAGCCCCGATACGATGGTCACCCCGGCGCGGGCAAGATCGCGCGCCAGGGCATGCGCGGCTTCGCGGCCGTAAGCCGTCGGCGTGCGCGTGCCCACCAATGCGACCGCCCGCGCATCGGCGGGGTTCCATTCTCCCCTGACGTAGAGCAACGGCGGCGGGCCGTCGAGTTCCTGCAGAACGGCCGGATACCCCCGCAGGCCCGGGGCCGTGACGCGAATTCCCTGCGTGCGGCAATCGTCGAGCACCTTCTCCCAGGCGCGGGGATCGGGTCCCGCGGCGATGGAAGCGGCCACGGTGCGGGACAACCGGGGGCAGGCCTTCCGCAGCACCGCAATGTCGGTGCCGTAAACCCTGTCAGGCGACCCGAAGGCGGAGATAAGGCGCGCGAACCCGATCCCGCCAAGACCGGGGATGGATGCGAGACAGCCGTAGAGCGGCTCAGGTTCGTCAAAATCAATGGATATCTCCATAGTGAACAAATTAATAGTGTTTTTAAATGCAGTCATCCGGCACCCCGATTCCGGCCGGGACTAATACCTTTGCTCCCCATGACCAAGCCGAACACCCGCTCCTTTCAGGATCTTGTTGACATCATGGCCCGGCTGCGCGCTCCCGATGGCTGCCCTTGGGACCGCGAGCAAACCCATGATTCCATCCTGAGCTGCCTGATCGAAGAGGCCTACGAGTTCATCGATGCCGTGGAAAACCGCGACGCGGACAACATGCGCGAGGAGCTCGGCGACCTGCTGCTGCAGGTGGTGTTCCACGCGCAGATGGCCAACGAGGCCGGCACGTTCGATATCGACGGCATTGTCGGGGGCATCGCGGAAAAACTCGTGCGGCGGCATCCGCACGTGTTCGGAGACGCCGATGTCAGCGACGCGAAGGGCGTGACGGAACAGTGGGAGGCGATCAAGGCCGGGGAAAAGGCGAATGCAACGCCCGCCGACGCCAGGCCTGCAAGCGCGATGGACGGGGTTCCAAGACACCTCCCCGCGTTACTGAAGGCGCTCAAGATCTCGAAGCGCGCCGTCAAAACGGGGTTCGAATGGCCCGACTGGCGCGGCGTCGCCGCCAAGGTGCGCGAGGAACTGGAGGAGTTCGAGGCGGAGGCGGAAAAGGGAGATGCGGCCGCCGCCGAGCGGGAGCTGGGAGACCTGTTGTTCTCGGTGGTCAATTTGGGGCGCATTCTCGACATCGATCCCGAACGGGCGCTCGCGGGAGCCAACCTCCGCTTCGACGCACGCTTCAGGGCCATGGAAAAGATGTCGGAGGCGGAGGGAAAACCTTTCGCGGGACGCCCGGTCGAGGAAATGGAAGCGCTCTGGCAAAAGGTCAAGAAGAGCTTGGCGAACGCGAACGATCCTACCTCAAAATGAGGTTATTCACGATCAAACCGGTAAAAAATGCGAGCAGAAAACCGAACCAGAGAAAACCGAGGCCATGGCTCATGACGACTTCACCCACTCTCAGGGTTCCCCTTTTCGTGCGGTAATCAAGCCAGTTCCGGCGCAAGGCACGCAACGAAAACCAGATCCCCGTGCCGCCGATGAGAATCAGGAGGATGGCCTGCAGCATGATGAACCCCGAAAATGAAACGTGGTGGAAACGACGCCCGGACTTGCCGACAGGGGGCAAAGCTACTATCTATCTCCCCGTGGTTCTTCATGCCGAGTGTGTGAAGGACGGGTGGATCCCCGAGACAGGGGGCTCACTTGGAAGGCCCCTTCGGGATTCCCCGAGAGGGGTTTTTTGTTTTCAGGGGGTTCCCCCCGCATTCTTGTCTTTGTGAAGGTTCTCATGGACGCACTGGATCACATCAACACCCTGGCGCGCGGCGTCGCGGAAACCAACGGGCTCGAGCTCGTCGACACGGAAATGTTCCGCGCCGGGCGCCGCCGTGTACTGCGCGTCTACATCGGCAAGGCCGGCGGCGTCAGCGTCGAAGACTGCGCGCGCGTGAGCCGAGGCATGTCTGCCGTGCTCGATGCCGAAAACTGGCTGGGCGACGAGCGGTACGTGCTCGAGGTTTCTTCGCCCGGGCTCGACCGCCCCTTCAAGACACTGGCCGACTGGAAGCGAAACATCGGGCACGACGTTCGGCTGACCTGCCGCGAGAAACACGCCGGAAAGGTGCAGCACCAAGGGACCTTGGTCGCGGCCGACGAAAACATCGTGACGCTCGAACGCGACGGCGAACGCACCGAAATTCCCATGGCCCTGGTGGCCTTGGCAAAAGTGGACATCAAACTCTCCTGACGAAGGATCCTCGTATGGAAAACAACATCCTCGAAAATCTGAACCTGATCGCCAAGACGAAGAATCTCGACGAGTCGACCGTGCTCGAGACCTTGCGGGAGGCGCTCGTCAACGCGGCGCGCAAGTATCTCAACGTGCAGAAGAACATCGAAGCCGACATCGATCCCGAGAGCGGTGAAATCGGCGTGTACCTGCGCGTGACGGTGGTGGACGACTATCCCGACGTCGATCCCGAAATGACGGCCGAGGAGGTCGCGGAGGTGGACGAGAAATTCATGCTGCTCGACGAGGCGCACGAGTACAACGAGGACGCCTCGCCCGGCGACTACCTCGAGATGGAAATCCCCATCGAGAACTTCGGCCGCGCCGCCATCCAGGCCGCGAAGCAGATGTTGCTGCAGAAGGTTCGCGATGCCGAGCGCGAGAAGATTTTCCAGGAGTACGAAAGCAAGGTCGGAAGCCTCGTCACCGGACAAGTGCAACAGGTCGATCGCGGCAACATCCTCATCAGCCTGGGCAAGACCGAGGCGATCCTGCCCTTGCGCGAGCAGATCCGCAAGGAACGCTACCGCCAGGGCGACTCGGTGCGCGCCTACATCTCCAACGTGGGCGTGAACGTGAAGGGCCCCCAGGTGACGCTGTCGCGCACGCATCCCGAACTCCTCGCGCGGCTCTTCGAGCTCGAAGTCCCGGAGATCGGCGACGGCGTGGTCACCATCAAGGGCGTCGCGCGCGACCCCGGCTTCCGCGCCAAGATCGCCGTGGCCACCAAAGACGACCGCATCGACCCCGTCGGCGCCTGCGTGGGCATGAAGGGCAATCGCGTGCAGGCCATCGTGCGCGAGCTCAGCAACGAGCGGATCGACATCATCCACTGGAGCGATGACTTGAACGTTTACATCCGCCGCTCGCTTTCTCCCGCGAACATCCGCCAAATCACCGACATCGGCGACGGGCGCGTGGTGGTGATCGTGGAGGACGAGGATCTTTCCCAGGCCATCGGACGCGGGGGACAGAACGTCCGCCTCGCCAGCAAGATGGTGGGACGCGAGCTCGACATCTACGGGCAGACCGAATTCGACAACCTTCCCGAAGAAACGCGCGAGGCGCTCTTCAAGCCGCGCGAAGGCGTCACGGTCGAAGGCGAATTGCCGGCCGCGAGCAAGTTCTCGGAGCTGGAGTCCCTCTTCGCCCGGAAGGAAGATGCGGCCGGAACAGCCCCCGAGCAGGCGGAACCGCCCGCGGAAAGCGCCCCCGAAACGCCCTCCGAAAAGCAGGATTGAACCGACGCCCCGAACCGGGAGTGACATCCCGGTTCGGGGGAGCCCGTAACATGCGATTGTGGCGGGATTTTTGAAGTTCCGTCCAAGAAACTACATTGGACGAGAATATGACGGATACCCCGAAAAAACGCGTTTCCACGCTGGCCAAGGAGTACGAGGTCGGCAGCGATGTCCTCCTGCGCCTCCTCCAGGATGCCGGCATTCCCGCAAAGACTTCCTCCAGCACGATCGATCAGGCGGCTTTCAAGAAGGTGAAGCCCGCACTGGTTGCCGAAAAGGAAAAGATGGAGCGCGAGGCGCTCGTCAAGGCCGGAAAGAAAATCCCCATGAAGGCGGTGCTCAAGAAGGCGCCCCCTCCTCCGGCCGTGATCACCGCGGCGAAGAAGGCCGCTCCGGCGAAGGTCGAAGCACCTGAGCCGAAGGAAGCTCCCGTCAAACCGGCCCCCGCGAAAGCCCCTGCCCCGGCGGCACCGGCTTCGGCCGCGCCGGCCAAGCCCGCTGCGGAAAAAGCCGAGGCGCCCGTGAAGGCCGAGGCCAAAGCCGCCGCACCTGCCGCGGAGACGCAAGCACCCGAGGCGAAGGAACCCCCTGCAGCGGCACCCGCCCAGGCTGCAAAAAAACCAACCCCTCCCGCCCCCGCCGACGACAACGGGTCAAACCTGAAAGTCTCCGTCGAGAAACCCGATGCCGCCTTGCTCGCGCGCATCGCAAAGGCCCGCGCCGAGAGCGCTGCCCGCATGCGCGGCCGTGGCCAGGGATACTCCGGGAACCTCCACCGCGGCGCTCCCGGACCCGGGCGCGAAGGCGGACTCGGACGCACGGGCGGCCATCTCGCCCCGGGCACGCGGCCTCCCGCGCGCGGGGGAGCCTTCGAGCCTCCGAAGGATATTTACGCCTTGCGCGCCCAAGCTGCGGGCGTCACGGGCACGCCCCCCCGCGATGGCGCCAAGGACAAGCGCGGTCCCGGCGCTCCGGGCGCTCCCGGACGCGGTGGCCCCGCTTCCCGTGGACGCGGCGGCAGCCGCCGCAAGAGCCGCGAGCAGATCGAGCAGGAATTGCTCGCAGCGCGCAACAACGTCACCAAGGTGATGGCAAGCCTCTCACGGACTCCCGCGAAGGCGCGCATCAAGGACCGCAAGGATGAAACGGATTCCGGAGTCGAAGGCGAAAAGCGCGTCCTGAACGTCTCCGAGTTCGTCACGATCGGCGAAATCGCGGGCCTGATGAACGTGCTGCCCGCACAGGTCATCGCGAAGTGCATGGAGCTGGGAATGATGGTGACCATCAACCAGCGCCTCGACCATGAAATCATCGCCCTCGTCGCCGACGAGTTCGGATATACGGCCAAACTCATGGACGAGTACGCGCAGGAAGCCGAAGCCGTCGCCGAGGACGAGGACGAAGCCGGCGACCTGGTTCCGCGCGCGCCCATCATCACCGTCATGGGCCACGTCGACCACGGCAAGACGTCCATCCTCGACCATATCCGCAAGACGAACGTCATCGCGGGCGAGAGCGGCGGCATCACGCAGCACATCGGTGCCTATCTGGTCGACACCGAGCATGGGCCGATCTGCTTCCTCGACACTCCGGGTCACGAGGCATTCTCGGCCATGCGCGCGCGCGGCGCGAACGTCACCGACGTGGTGTTGCTCGTGGTCGCAGCCGACAGCATGGTCATGCCCCAGACCAAGGAGGCGATCCAGCTGGCGAAAAACGCCAACGTGCAAATCGTCGTCGCCATCAACAAAATCGATCTTCCCACGGCCAATCCCGACAAGATCCGCACCCAGCTCGCCGAGAACGGGATCGAGGTGGAGCAGTGGGGCGGCAAGATCCCTTGCATCGAGGTCTCCGCGAAGTCCGGCCTCAACATGGACAAGCTGCTTGAGACACTGGCCCTCGAGACCGAGATCCTTGAATTACGCGCCAATCCGGAGCGTAACGCGACCGGCGCGGTGATCGAATCGCGCCTCGACAAGGGCAAAGGCGCCGTGGCCACCATGCTGGTCCAGAACGGCACCTTGCGCGTCGGCGACGCCATCGTCACTGGTGTGTTCTCGGGCCGCGTCCGTTCGTTGCTCGACGAACGCGGCAATGCGCGCAAGGAAGCAGGCCCATCGACCCCCGTACAGGTGCTCGGCCTCGAGGGCACCCCCCAGGCGGGCGACTCCTTCATGGTAGTTTCCGACGAGCGCGAGGCGCGCGAGATCGCGAACCGCCGCCGCATCGCCGCGAAGGATCGCGAGCTGCGCCAGAAGCGCCACATCACGCTCGACCAGCTCTCCGACCGCATCAAGTCGGGCGAGTTCCACGAGCTCAAGGTGCTCATCAAGGCCGACACGGACGGATCGGTCGAAGCCATCGCGGCCTCGCTCGAGAAACTCTCGACCAAGGAGGTTCGGGTCAAGGTCATCAGCAAGGGTGTCGGCGCCGTGCGCGAGGCCGACATCCAGATGGCCGCGGCATCCGATGCCCTCATCATCGCCTTCCACGTATTGCCTTCGGAAGCCGTACGCGACCTCGCCGAGCAGGAAGGCGTGACCATCAACAGCTACCGCATCATCTACGAGATCGTGGACGAGGTGAAGTCGGCCATGGAAGGCCTGCTCAAACCCGAGTACCGCGAGGAAGTCGCCGGCGAGGCGGAAATCCTCAAGGTGTTCCGCATTCCCAAGGTCGGCATCATTGCCGGTTGCAAGGTCCAGAGCGGCAGCGTGGAGCGCGAGCTCAAGGCGCGCCTCTACCGAGGCGGCATCGAGGTCGCCGAGGCCAAGGTCGTGTCCCTCAAGCGCGAGAAGGACGATGTGAAGACCGTAAAGGCGGGCTTCGAGTGCGGCATCGGGCTCGAGGGGGTCAAAAACATCCAGGAGGGCGACGTCCTCGCCTTCTTCCGCAAAATCGAGGTCGCCCGCAAGTTGACCGAGGCGATCGGAGCGTAGCAGGAACAGCACGGTTCGGGATTCTTCGCAGGCCCCTCTTCGGAGCGTTCGGGTTCGGGAAAACAGAGGCGGTCGAGCGTCGCGTTTCCCGAACCAACCAGAATCTCGGCGTTGCAGAATCCCAGACCATTCAAAGAGCAGATTCCGGAAAGTCCCGTCCCATGACCCGCAGAACCGAACGCGTCGGCAACGTCATCCAGCGCGAACTCAGCCAGTTCATCCTGCGCGAACTGAACGATCCGCGCCTGGGATTCCTGACGCTGTCGCGCGTCGAAGTCACTACCGACCTGGGCCAGGCAACGGTGAGTGTTTCCGTGATGGGCGAAGAGGACACCAAGGCCTCCACCCTTGAGGCGCTCAACGAATTCGCGCCGCGGATGCGTTCACATCTTGCCAAACGGCTTCACACCCGAACAGTGCCCCGTCTTGTCTTCGAACTCGACCGCAACCTCGATCACGGATTCCGGATCGACAGCCTGTTGCGCGACATCGAGCGGGGGGAGAACCCGGCGGAAAGAGACGAAGAGTGAAGGAAGAATTACGAATTAAGAATTACGAATTACGCTCCATGAGGTCGCGTAGCGAACGAATCATTACGGATGGAATGATGTTTTGGAAGCGGTGTGGACGGCGATGACGATACCTGAGCACGAAAAATGAAGCGGTCCAGAGCGGCTTGCCTCCGCGTTCAATTCTTAATTCGTAATTCTTAATTCGTAATTCTCACACCAGCTTCCCCCTCCCCCTCATGTCGACCGCATCAACCTTCGCAAGTGCGCACGGAATCCTCCTTCTCGACAAGCCCGTCGGCGTTTCGTCGTTCCAGGCGCTGTACCCCGTGAAACGTCTGTTCCGCGGGTCGAAGATCGGGCACGCCGGCACACTGGATCCCGCGGCATCGGGACTGCTGGTCGTCGGGGTCGGAGCGGGCACGCGTTTGCTCGAGTTTCTGGAGGGACTCCCCAAGCGCTACCGCTTCAAGCTTCGCCTGGGCATCGTCACCGACACCTACGACATGGAAGGCGAGATTCTTGAGCGTCACAAGGCCGACGGCATCACCCGTGAGGCCATCGGGAAGCTGCTCGACCGGTTCCGGGGAAGCATCTCGCAGCTTCCCCCCGCCTACTCCGCGGTCAAGATCGCGGGCAGGCGCGCCTGCGACCGCGTTCGCGCGGGAGAGGCCGTCACCCTGAAACCGCGCACGGTGCGCGTCGACCGCCTCGAGATCACCGGCTTCGAACCCGGCGTCGCAACGCTGGAACTCGACTGCTCGAAGGGCACCTACGTCCGCAGCATCGCGCACGATCTGGGACAGTTGCTCGGCTGCGGCGCGGCCGCGGACGAAATCAGGCGGCTGGAAGTCGGGCCCTTCAAGGTGGAAGACGCTGTCCCCCCACCCGCGCGGGAACACGACGAAGCTGGAGAACAGGCGCTGCTCGCCGCCCTGCTTCCGATGTCCCGTGCGGTGGCGCACCTGCCCGCCGTCAGGGTCAAGGATTCCTGGATCGTTCCCCTGAGGAACGGCAACACCGTGCCCGCGGGAGGATACGCCCCCGTAGCGGAGCGCCCCCCCCATTCCGGCGGGACATCCACGTATGCGGTGCTCGCCGGCAACGATGCGCTGCTGGCAGTCGCGGAAATCAACCCATTGGGGCAGCTCCTTCCCCGCAAGATTCTCGCTGGCACATGATGAGCGCGCCCCTGCAATGGAATGCCCTGTCACACCCCCGTGACACCGCCGTGGCGCTAGGGAACTTCGACGGCGTGCACCTCGGACATCGTCGCGCCCTCGCAGCCCTGCGGTCGCACGCGGAATCCCGCGATCTCGAGCCGGTTGCCCTCACCTTCGATCCCCATCCCAGACACTACTTCGCCGTGCCCGAACAGTGCGCGCTCCTGACGCTTCCCGGGGAGAAGGATGCCCTGATTGCAAGTCTCGGCGTCACCCCTGTGACTCTCTGCTTCGATGCCGGTCTGGCCGCGATGACCGCGGAGCGTTTCATCGCGGAGGTGCTTCTCGACCGCCTGCGCGGCCGCGCGTTCTTCCTCGGCCCAAACCACCGTTTCGGCAAGAACGCGCTCGGCGATGCCGACTTGCTGCGGCGGACAACGGAGATCGCGCCCGGAAAGTCGCCTGCGGGAGTTCACGAAGTCGACCCCGTGATCCAGGACGGGGACGTCGTGAGCTCTTCCGCGATCCGGAAATTGCTCGGGGAGGGCAACGTGGAGGGTGCTGCACGCTTGCTCGGACGCCCATACAGCCTTGCCGGGACGGTTGCCGGGGGCAGCGGCCGCGGCCGCCTGCTGGGGTTCCCCACGGCGAACCTGGACCTCGATCCCCGCAAGATTCTCCCCGCCTTCGGCGTCTATGGCGGAATCGCCACACTTGAAGGAGCACCGCACCCCGCCGTCGCGAACCTCGGGATGCGCCCGACTTTTGGCGGAACGGCCCCGTCCGTGGAAGTTCATGTTCTGGATTGGGAGGGGGATCTCTACGGAAAACCCTTCGAATTCGGGATTCTGCGCCGCCTTCGCCCCGAAAGGCGGTTCCCTTCGCCGGAAGCCCTTCGGGAACAAATCCGCGCGGATGTCGAAGAGTGGCGGAATTTCGCGAAAAGCGGTACCCCCCTTTTCGGCCGGCCCATCTCCTGATTGCCTTTTAAGGCGATTGATACTAAGTTTTTGCCCCTCATTGAGATAGAGAAGTAACAGGACGGAAGATTTTATGCCGACAATGACTCAAGAGAAAGCCGCCGAGATCATCAAGACCTACGGGGCCAACGAGAAGGATTCCGGGAACCCGCGCGTGCAGGTTGCGTTGTTGACGCACCGCATTGCGGAAATCACGGAGCATCTCAAGGTGCACAAGATGGACAAGCACTCGCGCCGCGGATTGACCACGATGGTCGCCCAGCGCCGTCGTTTGCTCAACTATCTGACGCGCGTCGACATCGAGGGCTATCGCGCCCTCATCAAGCAGCTGGATCTGCGGCGCTGAGCCTCTTCGGCCGCCGCATTCCGTCCTCCCCCCGCATTCCCGCCGCCTGTCCCTAGCGGGAGCGGCGGCATGGAGATTTTCACATGTCCACGATGTTGCAAGCAAAGACCGTCTCGATCCCCCTTCCTGACGGCCGCGAGATCACCCTTGAATCCGGCCGCATGGCCAAGCAGGCGCACGGCGCCGTGCTCGCCCGCCTGGGAGACACCATGGTGCTTTGCACCGTGGTCTTCGGCGAAGACAAGCCCGCCGACTTCTTCCCCCTGACCGTGGAATATCGCGAGAAGTTCTACGCCGCCGGAAAGATCCCCGGCGGGTTCTTCAAGCGCGAAGCCAAGCTCAGCGATCGCGAGGTCCTGGTCTGCCGTATCATCGACCGCTCTCTGCGTCCCATGTTCCCCGAAGGCTTCACCCGCGAGGTGCAGATCGCCTGCACGGTGATCTCAGCGGACGACCAGCATGATGCTGAAACGATCTCGCTGGTCGGAGCCTCGGCCGCCATCGGCCTTTCCGAGCTTCCTTTCGAGGAGCAGGTCGCCGGCGTGCGCGTCATCGGCTCCCTCGACGGCGATTTCATCATCAATCCCACCTTCGAGCAGGCCGAAGGCGCCGACATCGACATGGTGATCTCCGGCACGGCCACCTCGGTGACCATGGTCGAAGGCTCGGCCTTCGAGGTTCCCGAAGAGTTGATGGTCAAAGCCATTCTCGCGGGCCACGAGGCCATCAAGGCCATCGTTCGCGGGCAGGAAGAGCTGATCGCGCAGTTCCCCGTCACGAAGATGGAATTCACCGCCCCCGAGCGCAACGCGGACATTCTCAAGCGCGTCGAGGCTGTCTCCCAGCCTCTGCTGCAGGACCTTTTCCATCAGGGCTACCTGAAGAAGGCCTACTACGCGGGAGTCAAGAAGGTCAAGGCCCAGGTCAAGGAGACTCTTGCCGCCGAACTCCCCGAGCAGGAAGACGAAATCGGCAAGTGCTTCGAGGAAATCCTCTGGCGCGACATGCGCGAGATGGTGCTCTCCGAAAAGCGTCGCATCGACGGGCGCGGCCCAACTGACGTGCGCCCCATCGAGATCCAGACTGGCGTCCTGCCGCGCGCCCACGGTTCCGCACTCTTCCAGCGCGGCGAAACGCAGGGGCTCGTGGTCACCACGCTCGGCACCCGTCGCGACGAGCAACGCGTCGAGTCACTGCAGGGCGAGTCATTCAAGAACTACATGCTCCATTACAACTTCCCGAGCTTCTCCGTGGGTGAGGCCAAGCGCCCCGGCCCCACGGGCCGCCGGGAAATCGGTCACGGCTTCCTCGCCGAGCGCGCGCTTGCGCCGGTGTTGCCGACCGCGGAGAGCTTCCCGTACACGATTCGCATCGTGTCGGACATCCTCGAGTCGCACGGTTCCTCGTCGATGGCCTCCGTCTGCGGCGGATCGCTCTCGTTGATGGATGCCGGCGTCAAGATCAAGGCTCCTGTGGCGGGCATCGCCATGGGCATGGTCTCCGACGGCAGCCGGTACGTGACCCTTTCCGACATCAACGGCACCGAGGATCACCTTGGCGACATGGACTTCAAGGTCTGCGGCACCGCGCAGGGCATCACGTCCTTCCAGATGGACATCAAGCTGCGCGGCATCACCGCCGAGATGATGACCGAAGCTCTCCATCAGGCGAAAGCCGGACGCGAGCACATCCTCGGCAAGATGAACGAAGCCCTGCCCGAGGCGCGCGACCTTTCGAAGCTCGCGCCGGCGATCATCCAGCGCCAGATCCCCGTCGACAAGATCAAGGAACTGATCGGCCCCGGCGGCAAGATCATCCGCGGCATGCAAGAAAGCACCGGTGCCACCATCGACGTGAATGACACCGGCATGGTCACCATCTCGGCCCCGCATCGCGGCAACGCACTGCTGGCCCAGCGCATGATCAACGAGCTTTTCGCGGAAGCCGAAGTCGGCAAGGTCTACAAGGGCAAGGTTAAGGGCATCACCACCTTCGGCGCTTTCGTGGAGATCCTCCCGGGCAAGGAAGGTCTGGTGCACATCTCCGAGCTGGACACCCAGCGTGTGGAAAAGGTCGAGGACGTGCTGGCCATGGGCGACGAGCTCGAGGTCAAGTGCATCGGTGTCGACCCGACCGGCAAGATCAAGTTGAGCCGCAAGGCTCTCCTTCAAGGCGCCTGAACCGAAGCGGATCCCGTCCGCCGCGCTTGCGCGGCGGACGGTTACCCCAACTTTCCGTGAAAGCACCGCGCACCCCCCTCCGCCGCGAGCTCCTCGAAAACGGAGTCTGGATCGCCACGGAATTCCTCCCGCACGTGCGGTCCGCCAGCCTCGGCGTTTATCTCGACACCGGTTCGCGCGACGAGTCTCCCGCCGCCAATGGTCTCGCGCACTTCTACGAGCACATGGTCTTCAAGGGGACGCCTCGTTTGGGCCCCCTCGACATCGTTCGCCGCTTCGAGGCCACCGGAGGGCAAGTCAACGCATACACGTCCAAGGAGCAAACCTGTTTCTACGGCAAGGTCGTGGAAACCGAGATCGACGGCGCCCTCGATGCCCTGCTCGACATGGTCTTCGCGGGCAAGTTCGATGCCGAAGACGTGCGCAAGGAGAAGGACGTCGTCATCGAGGAAATCCGTAGCGTCAATGACACCCCGGATGAACTGGCCTACGAGTTGTTCGCACGCGCCGCCTTCGGCACCCACGCGCTGGGACGCCCCATCGCCGGCACCGAGCGCTCGGTGAACAACCTGGATGCCGCCCTTCTGCGCAACCATCGCGATGCCGCCCGCAAGACCGTACCCGTGGCCATCGTCGCTGTCGGACGCATCGACCATGACGCCTTCGCGGCGCGCGTGCGGCGATATTTCAGGCTGAGGGCGCCCCATGGGTCGCCCTTGCAGGGCCGCCGCACGACCACCATCGGCCGCGCACCCTTGGCGCGCACCGCCGCACCCTTCCGTGCAAGCCATCTGATCAAAACACGCGACGTGCAACAAGCAACGGTCATCGCGGGCGGCGCGGGATGCGCCTGGGATTCCCCGGATCGTTTTCCCCTCCTCTTGCTTCACTGCGCCCTGGGCGACGGCATGAGTTCGCGCCTGTTCCAGAACCTGCGTGAGGAACACGGATTGGTTTACAGCATTTTCTCAAGCCCCGAATTCATGGCTCGCGAAGGACTGTTCAGCATCGGCTTCGCCACGGATCCGCGCCACGTCGAAAAGGCCGTGCAGGAGATCGGTCGCGAGCTGACGCTGCTCCGTGACAAAGGCTTGTCCGCGACTGAGCTCCGGCGCGCCAAAGAGAACGTCAAGGGAGGCATCCTGCTGGGCCTCGAATCGACCGGGTCCCGCATGGCGGCCCTCGCGCGCCGCCTATTGACCGGACGCCCCGACGAGACCCTCGAGCGCACGGTCGAGCGCGTGGAAGCCGTCACGCGACAAGACGTCCTCCGTTGCGCGCGGCAGTATCTTCGGCCAGACACCTGGGCATCCGCCACGGTCGCGCCCAAGGGATTCAAAACCGACCTTGGGGCCCTGCTCGCCAAGGCCTGAGCTTCCCGGCCCGCATACCCCCTGCACCCGGAACATCATCCGCGATGATTCCGGTTTTTTCCCCGAATCGGGGCCCCTCAATCACAACTTTGTCGTACACGAAGTCGCACTGCCGGACGTATACTGAAGGTATGGTCTCTTGCCTCACCCGCACCCGGTCGGTGAAACAGCTCGCTTTCGCGGGCATTCTGTGCGGCGGTGTCCTTCTGGCCGGCTGCATCATGGGTGGAGACAAGGGAAGGGATGACCGCCCGGTCGCACGAAGCGCCTGCGTGGACGCGGTTCCTGATACGAATGCTTCCGGTGGACTCATCGCGGCCGGGGCATACCACGGTCTCTATTCCGACATCGCCCTCGGCGTCAGCCGGGAATCGGAACTGGTCCTTGATGCGGATGGCAGCGCGCGCAACATTCTCATCCGCGACAATCTTCCCTTGACCGTCACCAAGGGAGCCTGGACTTCCACGGACGGACTCCTGCGGATCGATTCGCTGCGTTGGGCACCTTCCTCGAACGGTTTCAATTTTCACGCATGGCGCTCGGGAGATGCGGATGCCTTTGCCGTGCGCCGCGTCACCAATGAAAGTTTCGAGCGCGAGGAGCGTGTGACGCTCTGGGGAGGCGAAACTTCCACGATCTGGGTCTGCTACCAGCGCATGCACGAGTGGACCTTGCTGCCGGGACGATACGAGTATACGGAGACCCTGCGCGAGCCCGAATCGCCCACGGATTCTTTCAGCTTCCACTTCTACATGGAGATCGAAGGCGACAGCCTGTACCGCGACGGCCACAGGGTTGAAAACACTCCTCTTGATGAATTCGAAAGCCGCGACTGGCGCGTCGCGGGCTCGTTCCTCGTCGCAGGGGACGCGCGCAACCGTACGTGGAACCCGTCAAGCGGCGACTATCTGCCGTGGGAAAGCGTGGAAGGGCTGGAGTACATCATCAGGCTGCGCGAAGGAGACGCGAACTCGTTCGAGCAGTGGGTTCCGACCGTGCTGAGTTACACCGATGATGCTTACTGGGCGAAGTGGGTGAGGGTGGAACAGGGAGAGTGAACGGAAACGGGCGATGGGCGATGGGTCGCGGACAATAAAACACCCGAAAAACCGCTTCGATCGCCCCGGACATTTTTCACTGCTCACCGTTCACGATCCACTGCCCACCGTTCAATCCCGCTCAGGATCAAGAAGGCGCGGACCGGAACCTTCCGCCGCCAGGCAGTCACCCGGGTTGCGCAGCGGGCAATCCCTGATCGACAGGCAGCCGCACCCGATGCACGTCGTCAATTGATCGCGCAAACGCGTCAACCGCTCGATCCGGTCCCCCAGATCCTTCTTCCAACGCGAAGACATGCGGGCCCAATCCGCCGCGGTGGCGGCCTCATCGCACGGCAACGTCTCCAGTGCCGTGCGGATTTCAGCCAGCGGAATTCCCACGCGCTGCGCCACCTTGATGATCGACACCCGACGCAAGACCTCGCGCGCATAGCGGCGCTGGTTGCCCCGATTGCGGCGGCTGTGGATCAGCCCCTTTGCCTCGTAAAAGTGCAGCGCCGACACCGCCACTCCGCTACGCGCCGACACCTCCCCCACGCTCAGTTCCTCCTTGATCCCCTCAGGATCGCGTTTTTGCGGATTCATCATTTTACCCCTTGACCTAAAGTAATGTTGAGGTTGCACATTTCCTAATGAAGCAAATCCACGGCAAAATTCCAAACAAGGAGTCGAACATGCAGACCACACAGATCCCCCAAACAGCAGAGACGGGTTGGAAGGAGTCCCTCCGAAAAGCCCCCGTCATCCTCGGCATCTCAGGCAGCCTGCGAGACGGGAGCACCACACGCCTTGCCGTGGAGGCCGCACTGCGCGGGGCGCACGAGGCCGGAGCCGAAACACGGCTCATCAACCTGAAGGATTACCGCCTGCCCCTGGCGGGAGGCGACGAGCAGGAGTATCCCGACACGGAAAGGTTGCGGGGGGAGCTCGCTGCGGCCGACGGCTTCGTGTGGGGAACCCCGGAGTATCACGGCAGCTTCAGCGGCGTCCTGAAGAACGCACTCGACCTCACAAGCGGCGAAGTGTTCGACGGCAAGGCGGTGGGGCTGGTCGGCGTCTCCGGCGGAGCACAGGGCGCGACGCACGGCCTCGCGGGCTTGCGCACGATCGCGCGGTCGCTGCACGCATGGGTGGTTCCCGACCAAGCGTCGGTGCCCGAGGCGGGCGAAGCCTTCGACAGGAACGGGGCGCCGCGCTCGGCCGCGCTGGACAAGCGACTGCGCGAGGTCGGGAGACAGGTGGCGCGACTGGCGCGGGTGTTGGGGGCTCCCGACACCCTGTAAGGGCGACCTGCGGGTCGCCCTTACAGGGTGTTAGCGGTCGCCCCGCGCTAACACCCCCGCCGCCAGCATCATCGCAGCCATCCACAACAGGTCGGCCAGCAGCAGGTGGGTCAGCTGCATCCACACGGGCGCCAGCAGCAACAGGTTCACGAAGCCCGCCGTCACCTGCACGATGACGAGCAACACGGTCGCAAGCGCCCACCGGCGAACCGCCGCGGACGCGTGCGTGTAGAGCACGGCCGACAGCACCGCCATCCAGGCGGCTGCGGCGATCGCGATCACTGGATGCCAAATGCGCAGCCGCACGAGAATGTGCGAGTCGGGATCGAAGTCCATGCGGATCCCCTCGGCGATCGACTCCGCGGGGAAGAGCGTGTTCCCCAGCGCCGCGACTGCGCCAGTGGAGCCCGCAAAGATCAGCAGCAGCAGGCCCACGGCGAAACGCCAGACCCAGGGACCGGAGAACCGCGGGCGGGAATCCGTCCAGCCGGCGCGGGCGGCCAGCGTCATCCACCCCAGCAGGATGAAGGTATTCGCGAGATGCGCCGCCATCCACCAACCGCGCGCGAGCGACGGGTTGTCGGCGACCAGCTCGAGCACCACGAGAGCCGCGCCGATCAGCGCTTCGATCACCAGGAAGATCGCGGACCAAACAACCGTGAGCCGGGCGAAGTGCCCCTTGGGGAACACGCGGAACGCGCAGACCACCCACGCGACCATCATCAACAGCAGGATGCCGCTGGTGAAGCGGTGGGTGAATTCGATGAAGGTTTCGAGGCTGGGCGAGCGCGGGATGATCTCACCGTTGCACAGCGGCCAGTGGTCGCCGCACCCTGCGCCCGATCCCGTCGCGCGCACGAACGCGCCCCACAGGATGACGGCGATGGTGTAGGCGAGCGTCGCCAGGGAGAGGGTGCGGTAGGATTTGATCGATTTCAGCATGATTGATTCCCTGGCGGAAATTCAACGGGGGGCATTTTGTAGGGGCAAATTGCGTTGGGCGCTCTGCGTCCCATTATTTGCCCCTACGCACCGCCCGAATCCGATTTCCCCCGTCGTTGAATTTCCGCCAGTTTCACCAGCGCCTCAAGAGGCGTCAGGCCGTTTGCGTCCACGCCCATCACCGCATCGTATACCGCGCGATGGACGGGGTTTTCCACCATGATTTTTTCGGGGGTTCCCCCTGCGGAGAACAGATCCACCTGGGATCCCCCCGCCTTCCCTCCTCTCCGGAGGGTTGGGGAGGAAGACGCACCGACTCCCACCGTCCCCTTCTCTTCGAGTTCCCCGAGGATCTCCCCCGCCCTGCGGATAACCGCATCGGGAACCCCCGCCATCTTCGCCACCTGGATTCCGTAGCTTGAATCGCAGGCGCCGTCCACGACCTTGCGCAGGAAGATCACTTCACCGTCCGCTTCGCGCACGGTGACCTGTGCGTTGCGCAGGCGCGGCAGCTTGTCGGCAAGTCGCGTCAACTCATGGTAATGCGTGGCGAACAACGTGCGCGCGGCGATGTCCGGATTCTGGTGCAGCGCCTCGGTGATGGCCCACGCGAGCGAAAGCCCGTCGTAGGTGCTCGTGCCGCGTCCGATTTCGTCAAGCAGCACGAGGCTGCGCGGCGTGGCGTGCCGCAGGATGGAGGCGGTCTCGATCATTTCGACCATGAAGGTGCTCTGCCCGCGCGCAAGGCGGTCCGAGGCGCCCACGCGCGTGAAAATGCGATCGACCAGGCCTACACGCGCCACGTCGGCGGGCACGAAGGAACCGACCTGCGCGAGCAGCACGATGAGTCCGGTCTGGCGCAGGTAGGTGGATTTACCCGCCATGTTGGGGCCGGTGACGAGTACGATCTGCCGGTCACGTGTATCGAGCTCGGCGTCGTTGGCGATGAACTGCTCCTCGCCCGCCAACGCTTCCACCACGGGGTGTCGACCACCCAGGATACGCAGGCCGGTGTCGTCCGAGATCTCGGGACGCGTCAAACGCAGGTCGGTGGCGACGGCCGCGAGCGACTGCAGCACGTCGACGGCGGCCAGCGCGCGGGCCGCCGCCAGCATGCGCGGAGCCTCGGCGGCCACGGCATCGCGGATGCCGCAGAAGATCTTGTACTCCAGCGCGTTGATCCCGCTCTCGGCGCTGAGGATACGGTTCTCCCACTCCTTCATCTCGGGCGTGATGTAGCGCTCCGCGCCGGTGAGGCTTTGCTTGCGCAGGTAATGCGCGGGCACCTTGTCCTCGTGGGTCTTGGTCACCTC
>JBJHDK010000038.1:0-24293 GCA_050486505.1 Fibrobacteria bacterium
GTCTTCGTCCCGGTCCTGCGTCTCGCGGAGCGCACGGGCATTGCCGTCGGTTAGGTCCAGGGCGATGCGGAAGCCCTTCTCGCCTGGCGCGCGCAGCACGAAGTGCTTCGGTTGCATGCCTTCGCCAGACGCGGCGACGAACACGACGGGAAACTCCAGCCCCTTGCTCATGTGCAGGGTCATGATGCTGACGGAGTCGTCGCCTTCTCCGTTCCCGCCGCCGTCGGGAGTTTCGTCGTCGCCGCCTTCGCCCCTTCGCAAGGCATCGAAGCGGTCGCGGAGCGCGCGCGCGGATGTTCCCGGGGCGGAGCCGGCCTCGCCGAGCAGGCGGGCAATCCGCGCGAGGCGCTCGGCTTCCGCGGCGGAGCGCGCGGCGAGGCGCGGATGATAACCGCTTTCGTACAGCACCGAACCGAAGAACTCGGGCCAACGCCCGGCCCTTGCCAGCACGGCCCACCGGGCGACCAGCGGGGGGCAGCGCGCCGGAAGGCCGCGCGGGAATTCTTCCGTGCCTTCGCGCGCGAAAGGAAGCAGCAGGATCCGGCCCTGTGCCTCGGGGGTCGCCGCATCGTCGATCCATTCCAGCAGGAGACGCAGGGCGTCGGCGCCGGGGCCGTGGAAAAGCCCGCCGCTTCGTCGCACGCGGCACGAGACGCCGCGCCGCCGCAGCGCACGCTCGATCGCTTGCGCCTCCGAATTCTTGCGCACGAGCACGGCGATCTTGCCCGCCTTGCGCCCTTCCCCGATCGCCGAAACGATGCGGGAGGCGATCCACCGGCGCAGCGCGCGCTCCACCTCGCCCTTCGGCAGGGGCGCGTTCTCCGGCCCGGTTCCCGGGGAGAAGTCACGCAGGTGGACGCATGCCCCGTTCCGGCTTCCTTCCTTTCCCGCGCGGGCGGGTGTGAAGGTCACATCGTCCGACCCCGCCGGCAGATGCCAGGCGGGGTCGTCGGGGATCTTCGCGGGCGCCCCGAACCACGCGTCGCGCGCGAAGACGGCGTTGAGCGCCGCGATCAGCGACGGTCGCGAGCGGTAATTCGCCTCCAGCCCGAAGCCCTGGGCGCGGTCGCCTGCGGCCAGGTCCCTGAAGACGGCGCGCGCGGCGAGATAGGTGCGCAGGTCGCCGCCGCGGAACCCGTAAATCGCCTGCTTGGGGTCGCCGACGAGGAAGAGGGGGAGTGGCGGGGGCGTGGCGGTGCCGTTCGCGGTTCCCCCGGGGATTCCCCGCAGGCACAGGCGCTCGAGGATCTCCCACTGAAGGGGGTCGGTGTCCTGGAACTCGTCCACGATGCAGGCCCTGTAGCGGCGGCGGACGCGCGCCGCCAGCGCGGAGTCGCGCCGCAGCGCCGCGGCAAGATTGCGGGGCATGTCGTCATAACTGATGAGGCCACGGCGCAGCTTCTCCGCCTCGAAGGCTTCGCGCAATTCCATGGCGGCCTGTGCCTTGAGCCGGAGCCGCGCGAGGACGTTTTCGCGCGCCTCGTCCAGCCCGGCGTGGAGAACGGCATCGCATGCTTCCGCGAAGGCCGCCCATTCCTCGAGCGCGGCGATGTTGCGGTTGCGGGTCGCCTCAAGCGCGGAGGCGAACCCGTCGCGAAAGGCCTTCGTCTTTCCCGGTTTTTCTTTTCCGTGCTCGTACTTCCCGTAAAAGGTCTCGACGACCGCGGGCAGCGCCGCGGGGCCGCATGCGGTCGCCTCCATGATGTCGAGCATCTTCCCGAAGGGGTTGGCGCCGCGCTTGGCATCCGGGAGCCTCGCGAGGTAATCTTCCAGGGGGATGCCGCCGGCATCGAGGCCGGCGTGCGCGCGCTTCCATGCGGAGAGCGCGGAATCGATGCGCTCGCGCAGGCGCTGCGCCGCGCCGGAATCGGGATCGGGATCGATGCGGTCGCCCCGCCACGGGTGCCATGCCAGCGCGAGCCCGACCAACGTTGCGCGCCAGCGATCCCCCCCGTCGATCTCCAATGCTTCGCGCAAGCGCGCAAGCCGTTCGGGATCCTGCGCCCAGCTTCCGCGCAGCAGGTTCTCGAGCGCATCATCCGCCACGGCGCGGTCGTCGGCGATGTCGGCGCGGATCAGGGCGTTGTTGCCGATGGGATCGCGCAGCAACGTGCTTTGGCAGAAGCCGTGCAAGGTGTGTACGGCGAGGTCGTCGGCATGCATCCAGAGATGGTGGAGGCGCTCCAGGTCTTCGGGCGTCCATCCCGCGATGGGCGGTTTGCCGGCATCGTCGCGCCCGAGTTGCCGTCGCAACAGCCCGCGGATGCGCGTGCGGAGATCCGCGACGGTCTTGTCGGTAAAGGACAGGAGAAGGATTTCCTCGGGCTTCCAGTCCGGGTTCTCCATCAACAGCCGCAGGACGAGGTGTTCGATGGCGAAGGTTTTTCCGGTTCCGGCGGAGGCCTCGATGAGGGCGTGACGGCGCGGGTCGAGCGTGCGCACCTGCTCCGACGGCAGGTGTTCGAGCCATGCCGGGGCCTGCCTGGAGGCGGGGCCGTTCACGCGTCGTTCTCCGCCGCGCCGGCTTTCGCGTTGAGCGCGGCCTTCCAGCCGAGATAGGGGAGCACGCGCCGCCGGATCTGCGCGTCCGCGTCTTGCGGGACTTCGGAGGCGAGCGCCTCCAGGACGCGCTCGCTGAACGGGAGCGTCGCGGAGGAAGACTCTTCGGCCGTGCGGCGCGCCTCCGCGATGGCGTCCCTCCAGTCGATGGCCGCGTCTTGCGGATGACCGGAACCGCCCAGGATGCCTTCGATCCGGAGGAGGGGAAGGTCGTCGCCGCGCCCTTCGGCATCGGCCTCGATGAAGTCGGCGAGCAGGTCCCGGAGGAACGCGCGCGCGGCGTTCGCGTCGAGGCCGGGCAGGGGACGTTCCTTGATCCTGCCGTCCTTCCCTCCGCGGATGAAGAGCCGCGCGGGTCCCTCGAACATCGCGCGCAATTCGGGCGGGGCGTCGAGGGCGGATGCGCACAGCTGGAACAGCCAGGCGGGGAACTCCCTGCCTTCATCCGCAAGGAGTCCCCAACCGGCGCCGTCCTCCGAATGTCCCCGGCGAAGAAAGAACCACGGCAGGATCCCCCCGATGCGGGCCGTGATGCCGAGGCTCGAGGCATCGAATGCGGGGAGGTTGATGACCGGGGGCGTCGCTCGCTCGAAACCTTGCGGGCCGATCCGCAGGCTTCCGGCGAAGCGCAATCCCGAGGCATCGAGCGCGTCGCGCAGCGTGTCGATGCTCCGGGCGGTTTCCCGGTCCAGGAGCGCGCGCAGGCGTTCCTCCTCGAGCGCATCGTAGGGCGGGGGCGGAAGCATTCCTCCGCGCCGGCGCGCTTCCCAGGCCTGCCCGAAGACGCGCGAGCCCGTGCCCGGTTCGCGAAGCTCGGCGCGCAGGGCGGGTTCGAGGAGCGCATTTTCTCCGCGCCGGTCGAGGAACAGGGCCGCGGAGCGCTCGTCTTCCGCTGCGTCGAGGGCCTCCCAAGCGTCGACCCGAAAGCGCCGCCGCACGGTGCGCCACGCCGGGTTTCCGAGGAAATCCTGTAGTTCCTTCCAGTCGATCACGGCGGCGGCGCGCGTGGTTTCCGCCCAACCTTCGGCGCGCAGATCCGCCGTGCGCGGAGGGACGGCGGCGGGCGGCTGCAGGGCTTCGTGTCCCGGATCGACGCGGCAGCCTTCCGCCAGGATCGCGCCTTCGAGCCACGCGGCGATGCCCGTGAGTGCGCGCGAGGGTTGCAGGTCCTTTCCCGCTGCATCGCGGCGCGGCCACGACAGGGAGATGGACCCGGTTGCGGCGGTGATCGTTTCGAGCAGGGCGTAGAGGTCGCGGGCCGCGGGTTCGCTTTCGCCGGGGAGGCGATGATAGCCGCGCAGGTCGAGGGGGGCGGCCTCGCCGGGGGACGGGAAGGATGCGGACAGGCCGGTGACCCAGACATGCCGGAACGGGATGCCGCGCAATGCGGACAGGCTGCCGACCCGCACGCCGCCCCGCAGCAGGCCGCCGGAAGCGGAGGGCCCAGCGGCACCGCGAAACCGGTCTTCGAACACGGTGCGGATGAGGGTGGCATCCGCGGTTTCGGATCCATCGCCGCTCCACTGTCCCCACAGGCCGAGGTCGTCGAGAAAGCGTCGAAGATCGTTCGCGGCCCGCGCGTCCCCGGGATCCGCCTCCAGAAATGCATCGCGCAGGGCGCGCAGCAACTCCGCCCACTCCGCCCAAGGGCGCGGCGCGGTGTCGCGCAGGGGCAGGGTGCCCGTGCGCAGGGAATCGAGGCAGTCGATGACGCGCGCCGCATCTTCGCGCTCGAGCAGGGCGAGGGCGTGGTGCGCGGGCCATGCCTCCGAGGCGGCGACGGTCGGGTCGTCGGCATCGAGCGCGCGGGCCAGCACGGCCCGTTCGAGTGCGGCTTTCGCCGAGGCGGGACCGCCCTCCCAGCCTTCCTGAAACCCGGTCGCCTCGAGGAACGCGGCCACGGCCGGCAGGCGATCCGGCCCGAGCCCGGTCTTGCGCTGCACGGCGGGGTTGTCGAAAAAGGCCATGATGTCGCGCCGGTCCGCGCGTCCTTCGCCCAGCGCGAGCAGGGCGCGGAATCCTCGCAGCAGGGGGTTTTCTTCCGGAAGGACGCCCTCGGGAAGGAGCACGGGCGCATTGTTCGGAGCATCTTTTCCCCCCGCGAATGCGGCGCGCAACAGCGGAAGCGCGTCGTCGGGGTTCGCCGGGATCACGGCGCACTCCTCGGGCAGCAGGCCGGGGTCGGCGCGCAGGTGCTCCATGATTTCGGCGCGCACGGCCTCGAGCTCCGCGCGCGGGTCGGCGGCGGAACGGAGTTGCAGGGTCGTGTCGGCTTCGGTTCCGCGTTCCGCTCCCGCGCGGTGCAGCACCGAGCGCCGCACGGTCGCGAGGAGCCCCGCTCCTTCGGGTTCGCGGAAGTCTTCGTGGAAGTCGTGCCCGGTGAGCTCGCACCACAGCTTGATGGTTTCCCGGCCGGGTTTTCCGAAGAGGGCCAGCAGGCCGTTCTCGTCGGGGTCGTCGGCGATTTCGGCGGCCCTGGTTTCGTCGGCATGCGGCCGGGTTGCCGTGATCAGGGAGCGGGGGACGGCTCGTGCCGCCAGCGGCCTGCGTCCGCGCGCGCGGCGTTCCTTGAGGGTGAGGGCGTCTTCCCAGAACTCCGCGCAGGGGTTCAGCGCATAGATCTCGAAGCGCGCGGCGCCCTCGCCCAGTCGCCCCGCATCGGCGAGTTGCCCGATGAGGTCGCGGTGGAACGGGGAAATGTTCGACAGCCCGAAGAGGTGGTAGACGGGGGGATCCCCGAAGTCCCCCGGGGTGACGGGGTTCTCCAGCGCCAACCCCGCGTACTGGGGCAAGGTGTACCGGTAAATTCCGGTGGCGGCCCCCCACTGGTCGCGCAACCCGTCTTCCTTGCGGAACACGGCGTGGTACACTTCCATCTGCCATGCTTCCAACGAACGGACCTCCTCGAGGAAGCGCCGGGCGGGGTGGTTTGCGCGGGTGCGCTCGAGTTGCCCGGCGAAGCAGGAGTGTCCGCCGATCCAGCTTTCCGCCACGCCGGGATGCCCGTGGGCGGAGACGCGGTTGTACTCGTATTCCCTGAACAGCGAGGCCAGCCTGCCCGCGAGTTGGCACAGGCGGCGCGCCGCATCCTCGGGAACGGAACCCCGCAGGTATTCGCGGATCGCCGCGGGAGGCGATTTGCGCAACTGCGCGAGCACGAGCCCCTGGAAGCCGAAGGTGTCGAGCAGGTGCGCGGGCAGGCGTCCGGGCGCGTCCCGGAAACGGTCGCGCTCCGCCAGGCGTTCCCACAAGAGGTTTTCGAGGTGGGAGAACGCGAGCCCGGCGGCGATTCCGTTTTTTTCAGCCAGGCGCACCTTGAGCCAGTCGCGCATCGCCGCCGAGGGGGTGGCGATGCCGGGAGTGGCCAACGGGTCGACGGTGCCCGCGCCGAGGTTTTCGACGAGCCGGTCGGCCAGTGCGTCGAGGGAATTGCTGAAATGCAGGCGCGCGGACATGGGACGTAAGAGTTAAGAATTGGGAATTGGGAATTGAGAATAAGAATTGGGGAGGAGGAGCTCGGGGGATTCGGTGCGTGCTCCCCATGGTTTCGTAGGCTTGACGCGTGTTTTGGTTTCCGGAACAATATGCCTCCGAAAATTTCAGAGAAACCATCCCAAGACTCACAAAAAATCACTTAAATCTGGTGGTGACCCTGTCGGTCGCTTCAATCTTATCGGGAGAGAGAGCATGAAACATTTCTTGGCAGCAGCGATCATCGCGACGCTCGGCGTCACCTCGGCCCAGGAGAACTACGCGCAGTGGGCCCACTACAAAACCCTGACAATCAACACCACGGCATCGGGCGCGAATGTCGCGAACAATGTGGCGAAGTTTCCCATGCTCGTCCGTCTCCGGCCCGCGAGCGGCGGGGACATCGTACACTTCTCCATCGGCCGCGGCGCCGACATCCGTTTCACCAAGGCCGACGGCGTGACCCGCTTGCCGCACCAGATCGAACGCTGGGACAGCGCGCAGCAGATCGCAGATATCTGGGTGCTTCTCGACACAGTGTACGGAAACAACAACTCCCAGTCCTTCCGGGTCTACTGGGGCAGGGCCGGGGTGGCCGACAGTTCCAACGGATCGCGGGTATTCGATACCGCGAACGGGTATGCCAGCGTCTGGCACCTCGGCGAACCCATCGGCCTCGCGCCGCGCCCCAATGCCATCGCGGGCCGCTTCCCCGCCACGCCCCGTAACTTTGCGCCGGGGTATCACCGCAAGCCCGGAATCGCGGGCTGGTCCGACAGTCTGACGGGCGGGGAGAACTTTTCCCCGACGTCGTACCTTGCCATGGCCGAAGGCGTCGAGAACAACTGGTTCAACTTTCCCAACGGCCAGTTCTCATACACGGTGTGGGCGTATCCCGTGGACGCCAACAACTTCATTCGCCTGATCAGCCTCACGAGCACCGATCCCGGCGACGATCGCATCTTTCTGTCCTTCAACAACGGCAACATCATCGGGCGCGTGTGGGGAGAGAACAATGCGTCCAACGCGATCAACTCCACGACGCCTCCCCCCCTGAACACCTGGAGCCACTACGCGATGACCACGACGCGGGGGCCCACCGTCGATACCACGCGGCTGTACCTCAACGGCGCACAGATCCAGCAGAGCACCCACAGCCCGATGACCAATGCCGCGCGCGGGTATGTGCGCATTGGTCGCGACGAGATCAACAACAATGACTTCACCTTCAACGGCCGTGTCGACGAGGCGCGCATCTCGCACGTGACGCGCAGTGCCGACTACATCAGGCTGAGCTTTGAAACGCAGAAGCCCGACGCGGCAGTGCTGGCGCAGGGTGCCGCGACGCCGGCGACCGGCGCGGTTCCGGCCCCTGCGGCGCCCGTCGCATCGCCCTCGAACCTGTCGTACGCCACGCAAACGGCGACATACACGCGCGACTCCGCCATCACGGCCAATGCGGCAACAGTGACGGGGACGGTGGACACATTCACCGTGGTGCCGGCGCTTCCCGCCGGCCTGTCGCTCAACCCCGCGACCGGCGCGATCACCGGAACCCCCACCGCCGTGTCGCAGGCGTCCAACTACACCGTGGTGGCGCACAATGCCTCAGGAACGGCCACGGCGGTCTTGTCCATCGCCGTGACGGCTCCCGTCAGCTCGATTCGGCCCTCCGGCTTCGCGATCCGCGTCGATGGCGCGGCGCACCCCTACACCTTCGCGATCGCGCCCGAGGCGGCCGCCTCCACCGATGCGATGACCCTGACGATTCTCGATCCATGGGGGCGCACGGTGTGGCAGAAAACCGTGCATCCGTCGCGCGACGGGGTGCGCGAAGTGACGTGGAACGGCATGTCATCCGCGGGGCGCCACGCCGCTGCGGGCATGTATTTCGTGCGCGCCACGACCGTGTCCGAGGGCAACGATGCCAAGATGCTGGAGCGCATGATTTCGTTGAAGCCCCGATAAGACCGTACGCGGAGTTCCGACGCACTGCAAAAACCCCCGCACTGCGGGGGTTTTTGTTTGAACGTGCGATTGTTTTTGCGGCGACGTTCGTTTTCACCGTGACGCGCTTGCCGTGTCATCGTCCGCGTGCACTTAGGCTGGAATTCACCCGCGTGAAATGCCTTCACGCCCTAGATTAGTGGGGCTTCTTCCGGCGCGCGCCGGGGCATCGCATTCAATCGCAACAGGGGAGACCAGACATGAAGCCGTTTCTTTTCGCATCCGCGACCTTGCTTGTCGCTGCCTTGGCATCGGGCCAGGAGAATTACGCGACCGGGTGGAGCCAGCACCGCAACGTGATCTTGAACACGAGCTCGACCGGTGCCAATGTTTCGACCACCGTCACGAACTTTCCGGTCCTGGTACGCATCGATTCCAACTCGGCCCACATCTTCACGCAGGCGCGCGTCAACGGCGCTGACATTCGCTTCACCAAGGCCGATGACGCCACCCGCCTCCCCCACGAGATCGGACACTGGGATTCCGCGGGCCGTTCGGCGGCGATCTGGGTCAGGGTCGACACCGTCCTCGGGAACAGTACCGAGAACATGATCCGCATGCATTGGGGCAATGCTTCCGTAGCCGACAGCTCCAGCGGCACCGCGGTGTTCTCCAACGGGTTCACCAACGTCTGGCACCTTGGGAACGCATCAGGGACCACCGCGCGACCCAACTCGATTTCGGGAGGGAATCCCGCCGTGCCGGTGAATTTTCCCGTGGGCTATGAATCCCACCCCGGAATCATCAGCCGTTCCGATCGCATGCGCGGTGGTGGCGGCGGCACGACCACCACCAACAACGATCACCTCACGCTCGGGACGATCACCACGGATTACTCGCAGGGGTTCACTTTTTCCGTCTGGATCAACCCCGAGCTTGAAGGCATGGGAACCGCCTACTACTCCGCATCGGAAGGAACCGGCGGCGGCGCCGGCCTGATCCTCGCCGGCATTCAGGGGGATCCCCCGGGAGCGAAGTTCCGGGTCCGGAATACGGGCAACAGCAATCTCGGCATCATCAACAGCGACTTCGGCGATCTCACCGGGCCCCTGAACACGTGGCGCCACCTGATGTACACGAAGGCCGCCGGGACCGGCGACATGAACGTCTACATGAACGGCGTGCTCGCCGCCGGCGACTTCGGCGCGGGTGTCGCGGCGATCTCAAACGCAACGCGGACGGTGAACCAGCTGGGAATCACCCTTGCGCACATGAACTACAACGACGACGCGTTCTTCGGCCGCATGGAAGAAGCCCGCCTCGCCAATGTCGGGCGCTCCGCCGCATGGGCGCGCCTCGAGTTCGAGAACCAGAAGGCGGCGCAAACGCTGGTGGTTTTCGACTCCATCCCCGTCTCCATCGGTCGCGGTGAAGCGGTCGCACGTCGCATCAACCTGTCCGCGCACGCCGTGGGCGGATCGGTGGTGTTTCAGGTCGGTGAAACCCCCCACGGCGCCCGCCTGTCCGTGATCGACCTGCGTGGCCGCGAGGTGTGGAGCCGTTCCATCGCCCCGGGCACCGACAGGGCGGAGTGGTTCGGCGCCGCCGGCCGCTCGGGAATGCACGTGGCCCGCCTGGCGCGCTTCGACGCGCAAGGCAGGATCGTCGAGCTCACCGAGCGCAAGATTCCCATCACGCGCTGATGTGAACCCACGCCTGCCGCCATCCGGCAGAACGAGGCCTCCCGCAGGGGAGGCCTTTCGTTTTGAAGTTTCGCCGGCCCGCGAACCCCGGGGAATGCGTGAGTACGGGGGTTACCCCCGGCATCCCTTGCCGTTCGGGGAATGCGCGGGACCTCGTATTTAATACTTTAGCTGACCTTGAGCCTTTTTCCGCCGTTTCGACAGATTTCGGCGTTTCATCCAATTCCAAGCAAGTGACGGCCCCATGTTTCTGAACACCCTGCTCACCAAGATTTTCGGCACCTCGCACGAACGCGAAGTCAGGCGGATCCTGCCTCGCGTGGAAGCGATCAACGCTTTCGGGCCGGAGCTTGAGACGCTGGATGACAAGGATCTCGCTGCGAAGTCCGATGCCTTCAGGGCCCAGCTGGCCGAGGGGAAGACGCTCGACGACTTGCTGGTCGAGGCGTTCGCGGTGTGCCGCGAGGCCGCCGACCGGCGCCTGGGCATGCTCAACATCCTGAATCCCGATTTCGGGTTCGACCTGGCAAGCCTGTCGGCCGAAGCGCGCGCCCTCGCCGAGGAGGCGCGCGGGAAGCTCGGCGAGGGGACGCCGCACCACGAGTTGCATTTCCCCGCGTCGTTCTACGCCGAGATCCGCGCGTTGCACCCGGAGAGTCGGTTTCCGTTCCGCTACCGTCCGTTCGACGTGCAGTTGATCGGCGGCATCGTGCTCCACGACGGTCGCATTGCCGAGATGAAGACGGGCGAAGGCAAGACGGTCGTGGCGACCCTGCCGGTGTACCTCAACGGACTTTCCGGAAAAGGCGTTCACGTGGTGACCGTGAACGACTACCTCGCCCGTCGAGACGCGGAAACCATGAGCAAGGTGTACCGGTTCCTCGGATTGAGCGTGGGCGTGATCGTGCACGGTCTCGACTCCGCCGCGCGTCGCGAGAATTATGCGGCCGACGTGACCTACGGCACCAACAACGAGTTCGGCTTCGATTACCTGCGCGACAACATGGCCCACGACATCATGGAGTGCGTGCAGCGCGAGCTCAACTACGCCATCGTGGACGAGGTCGACTCGATTCTCATCGATGAGGCGCGCACGCCCCTGATCATCTCCGGCCCGGCGGACGCCTCGAACGACAAGTACCTCAAGGCCAACGAGGTCGTGCGCCACCTCAAGCGCGACACCCACTACACGCTGGAGGAAAAGGACAAGCACGTTTCCCTGACCGAGGAGGGGGTCAACGTCTGCGAGGACAAGCTCGGGATCGAGAACCTCTACGGCGACCTCAACGTCGAGTGGGTGCATCACGTGCAGCAGGCGCTGAAGGCCCACACCCTTTTCAAGAAGGATGTCGATTACGTGGTGCGCGACCGGCAGATCACCATCGTGGACGAGTTCACCGGCCGCCTGATGGAAGGGCGCCGTTATTCCGACGGGCTGCACCAGGCCATCGAGGCCAAGGAGGGCGTGCCCATCCTGCGCGAGAACCAGACGCTCGCGACCATCACCTTCCAGAATCTCTTCCGCCTCTACGACAAGCTCGCCGGCATGACGGGAACCGCCGACACCGAGGCGTCGGAACTCATGCAGATCTACAAGCTGAAGGTGGTGGCGATCCCCACCAACAAGCCGATGGTCCGCAACGACCGTGACGACGTGGTGTACAAGTCGCGCGCGGCCAAGACCAAGGCCATCGTCGCGGACATCAAGGAGCGGCACGAGAAGGGACAACCGGTGCTCGTGGGCACGGTTTCGATCGAGAAGTCCGAGGAGTTGTCGGCCATGCTGCAGCGCGAGGGCGTGCCGCACAACGTGCTGAACGCGAAGCAGCACGATCGCGAGGCCGGCGTGATCGCGGAAGCCGGGCTCCAGGGCAAGGTGACGCTGGCGACCAACATGGCGGGCCGCGGCACCGACATCCAGCTCGGGCCGGGAGTCGCCGAACTCGGCGGCCTCTACGTGCTCGGGACGGAGCGCCACGAGAGCCGTCGCATCGACAACCAGTTGCGCGGCCGCGCGGGGCGCCAGGGCGATCCCGGCGAATCGCACTTTTACCTGTCCCTCGAGGACGATCTCATGCGCATCTTCGGCGGCCCCGACCGCATCATGAAGTGGATGGATCGCATGGGCGTGAAGGAGGACGAGGTCATTTCGCACCCGATGGTCAATCGTGCGATCGCGACGGCGCAGAAGCGCGTCGAGGGCCAGAATTTCGAGATCCGCAAGCACCTGCTCCAGTACGACGACGTCCTGAACAAGCAACGCAGCGTGGTCTACCGCTTGCGTCGCCGCATCCTGCAGGGCGAGGAAATTCTCGACGAGATCCAGTCCCGCATCGACGAGTCGGCCGATCTCGTCGTGGCTCAGCACGCCGTGGAGGGAAATGTTCCCGAGGCGTGGGAACTGGAGAAGATGTACGCCGAGATCAAGCGGGCCTTCGGCATCGACTACGAAATTCCCGCGGAGCGCCTGCAGGACCAGTCGGCCCCGGAAACCGCCGAAGAGATCGCGACGAAGATCAGGGAACGCTACGAGAAGATCGAAAAGACGATCGGCACGGAGACGATGCGCGACGTCGAGCGCCAGGTGCTGCTCGGCGTGATCGACCACGTCTGGCGGGAGCACCTCTATGCCATGGACGGCTTGCGCGAGGCGACACGATTTCGCGGCTATGCGCAGCGCGACCCGCTCGTCGAATACAAGCGGGAAGGCTTCGCCCTGTTCGGCGCCGCGCTCGAGCGCGTCGCGATGGAGACGGTGCAGCGCCTCCTCCACATCGACCCCGAATTCCTCGTGCGCCAGCGCGAGGCGATGCAAAAAGCCCGCGAGATGGAGGCGGCCATGCGTCGCAACCTGCAGTTCAGCGCGCCCGGTGAACCGGGCGGCGGCGTGACCTCGACCCAGGCCCCGTCGTTTTCCTCCCCGCAGGCTTCGGGTCGCCCGCTGACAGGCCCCCTGCCCGGCACGGTGGCGAACGCGCCGCGCCCGATGACCCCGGCCATGGCGCAGGCGCAGGCCCGCGCCCTCAAGGACGTGGGACGCAACGACCCATGCCCCTGCGGCAGCGGCAAGAAGTTCAAGAAGTGCCACGGACAGGGATAGCGGGGATCCTTCGGAATCTGCTCCCCGGATCGTTTGGGACAGCACGCAACACATGAGGATTGGCTGAATGCACGCGCCTCCCGTGTTCTCCCAAACCCGAACCATCCACAGGGTTGACTGCGAAGAATCCCGAACCAACGAAGGATTGCCAACGTGAGCGGAACTCTCCCTTTCTTCGTGCTCGAAGGCATCGACGGCGCGGGCAAGTCGACGCAGGCCACGCTGCTCGTCGAGGCCCTGGAACGCGCCGGCCGTGACGTTGTGCGCGTGCGCGATCCCGGGGGAACGCCTGTCTCCGACCGCATCCGCGCGCTTCTGCTTTCGCCCGACAATCCCGTGGCCCCTGCGGCAGAGCTGTGCCTCTACGCCGCCGCCCGCGCGCAACTGGTCGCGGAGGTCATTCGCCCGGCGCTTCAGGCAGGCAAGGTCGTGGTCTCGGACCGTTTCACCTGGTCGACGTACGCGTATCAGGGCGCCGGCCGCGGACTCGATGCCGGGCGCATCGCCGCGCTTGAACAAATCGCCTGCGGCGGCATCGTGCCGGCGCACGTTTTCGTGCTCGATCTCGACCCGGAAAGCCGGGGGGCGCGGCTTGAGGCGAAGGGGAACGGTCTCGACCGCATGGAGCGCGAGAACGGGGAATTTTTCGGACGCGTGCGCGAGGGGTTTCTGGAGCTTGCGCGCGCGCGCGCCGGGCAGGGCTCGGTTCTGGACGCACGCCGCCCTGCGGAAGAGCTGCACGCGGAGATTTTTCGCAAGGTAACGGACATCCTCACGGGAACCCCCTGACCGGGCGGGCATCGCAGGTTACCCCCCTGCACCTCGTTTTCGTACAATTCCCCCCATGGCCACTCAGCGTAAAAGCGGTTCTTATTTCTTCCTGGCGGCTCTCGTCGTCGTCGGCGTCGCGCTTGCCGGGCGCAACGCCCAGGCGGACGGCGACACGTTTTATTCCGACCTGATCCGGCTCGAGAAGGTGATCACCCGCATCGCCGAGAGCTATGTCGAGGAGGTTCCCTCGAAGGATCTCGTGGATGCCGCCATCGGTGGCCTGCGCGAGGTGCTCGATCCCCATACCACGTATTTCGAGGCGAAGGATTTCGAAAACCTGCGCGTGAGCACCGAAGGGGAATTCGGGGGGCTCGGGATCCAGATCGGCATCCGTGACCAGGGACTCACGGTCGTCTCTCCCCTGGTGGGGACTCCCGCGCACCGGCTGGGGTTGCAGGCCGGTGACCGGATTGTCCGCATCGACACGCTCGACACGCGCGGAATCACCGTGGAGGGTGCGGTGGAACGGCTGCGCGGCCGCCCCGGCACCGACGTGACCTTGCGCATCGTGCGCCAAGGCGTGGCGGACACCCTTGACTTCCTGATCACGCGCGAGATCATTCGTATCGAGAGCGTGCCGTACGCAGCGCTGCTTGACGATTCGACGGCGTACGTGAAGGTGACGCAGTTTTCCCGGTCGACTGCGGGCGACCTCGAAAAGCGGCTGCGCGATCTCAAGCGGCAGGGGGCCAAGGCGCTCGTGCTCGACTTGCGCACGAATCCCGGGGGGTTACTGAACCAGGCCGTCGAGGTGGCCGACCTGTTCCTCGATCGCGGGGAAGTCGTGGTCTCGACCCGCGGCCGCATGCGTTCCCAGAACCAGGAGTATCGCGCCCGCCGCGCCCCAGTGTGGACGGGGAAGTTGGTGGTGCTGGTCAACGGAAGCTCCGCTTCCGCGTCGGAGATCGTCGCGGGCGCGGTGCAGGACCACGACCGCGGCCTCGTTGTGGGCGAAACCACCTTCGGCAAGGGGTCGGTGCAGACCGTGCTTCCCCTGGATGCCCGCAACAATGCGCTGAAGCTCACGACGGCCTTTTACCACACGCCCTCGGGCCGCAACATCAACAAGCCGGAGAACGGAAGGCGGGGCAACGGATCGGATAGCGCCGCGGACACCGTGGTGTTCCGCACGCAGGCGGGGCGCCCCGTGCTCGAAGCGGGAGGGATCGTTCCCGATGTCGAGGTCGAGGAGCCGCGACCCTCGCGCTTCGTGCTTGAGCTGTACCGTCGCAACATGTTCTTCAACTACGCCGTGCGCGCGCGGGGGGATCTTGATGTGACGCCGGACATCGTCGTGGGCGGCGCCATGTTCGAGGGATTCCGCGAGTTCGTGTTCGCCGACAGCGCGTTCCGCGATTTTCGCGGGGCCCCGGCGCAGGCGTTGGCACGCACGCGCGAGGCTTGGGAGAAAGAGCGCGAGGCCCGCGGTGACACGACCGCCGCGCCCGAATTCGAGACCACCCTCGCCGCGCTCGAGGGAATCCTCGCGCTCGAGGCGCGGCGCGAGTTCGATGCGAACGCGGATCGCATCCGCAGGGAGATCAAGGCGGAGCTTTTGGGCGCGGCGCTCGGCGACTCGACGCGCACGGCCTATGAGCTTCAGCATGATCGCGTGCTGGTGGAGGCGCTGCGCCGGCTGGCGAGCGATTCGCTGTATGCGGCGGTGCTGCGGCCGGCCGATGTTCGGGCATCGAAATAACGGAAGACCCAAGCGCATCGAAAAGGCCTCCGCGAGCGCGGATGCCTTTGTGCATGGGGTTCCGAGTGGCGCTTGTCCGGACTTTGGCGGGCAACTAGGGAACCGGCGCGAAATGCATGACCGTGGCTTTGCTGCCGTTTGCCCAATCTTGGAATGCGACAACGGGATTGCCGTATGCGTTGATTGAGATGGCTGTGAAATTAGCCCCGCCATGAGAAAATCCTGGGATCCCGACGGTTTCCCATGCATTTCCATTCCAGTGCATGACGGTAGCCCTGCTGTTGTTTGCTTCATCCCTGAATGCGATGATGGGGTTGTCCGAGGCGTTGAAGGACAAGGAGGGATAGAAGGCTGCTCCTGCCGAGATGCCCGCGTTCCCCAAGGCGTCCCATATGCTTCCGTTCCAACGCATGACCGTTACCTTGCCGCCATTCGCCTCATCCCGGAACGCGACGGTAGGGGTGCCTGCAGCATCGAGTGCGAGAGAAGGGAAATAGGCGGTTCCCGTTGAGATTCCCGGGGTTCCGATGGCCTGCCATGCCGTTCCGTTCCAGCGCATGACGGTGACCTTGCTGCCATTCGCCCCGTCCACATAGGCGACAACGGGGTTTCCTGCGGCTTCCAGCGCGAGGGAGAAGTGCCCTGCCGATCCTTCAGAAAACCCGGGGCCTCCAAGATATTCCCATGGATGGCCTTCGCCTCCTATCCAGCGCATGACGGTGGCCTTGCCTCCGTTCTGTTGATCCCTGAACGCGATAATGGGGTTTCCAGCCGGGTTGATCGCGAGTCTGACGGAAGATGCCGCGCCCGGAGAAGCCCCAGGATAGAAGGAACTCCATCCGGTTTCGGGGAACCAGTGCATGACGGAAATCCTGTCATTATTCGCCCCGTCCCTGAATGCGATAATGGGGTATCCCCAGGAGTTGAATGCGAGTGAGATGTCGTCGGCAACACCTGCAGAGAATCCCGGGAACCCGACGGTTTGCCACGCACCTTCTTCCCATCGCATGACGGTTGCCCGTTGACCATTTGCACCGTCTCGGAAAGCGACATAAGGGGTTCCGACAGGATTATGCGCGAGAGAAGGTTGGAATATATCGCCCGCCGAGAATCCCGCGTTCCCGATGGTCTGCCACGCATACGTCACGAAAGCCGTGACGGTGTCCTCCAACTCGCCCCTGACCGTCACCGTCCCCACCGCTCCGAGGGTCACGGTCATTTCCGCCTGCCCCGGCGGCGGCACGGACGGGCCGACCCAACGCAGCGTCACCTCATAGGTCGCGTCTTCCCCCGAAACGACCGTGATCGTGGTGTCGCCCCGGTACAGCAAGGTGTCAATCCCCCACATGTCGCCGCGGGCGTCCATGCGAATTGCGTGCTGTATGCCTGCAGGCGAAGCAGGCAGGTAGTCATGCGTCAGCGTTACCGTGTCACCGACCAGCGATTGCTTGGCGAAGGCCTGGAATGCGGCCAGGGAATCGTTCACCTTCAGTTCCATGCGGGTGACGCTGTCGCGCACGGGGAGGAACAGCGCGCGAAGCATGGAGAACTGTGCGGCGAGAGCGAGGGAGACGTTCGCTGTGCCATTGGGAGGCACGGTGAAGTCCGTCGAGCCGCTGTAGACCGTGACATTGTTTTGATCCTTCGCCAGCGCGGCGAGCGTCCAGCTCTTGAGGGACGCCAGCCCGGGGTAGGACTTGAGGACGTTTTGCTGGCTGTTCCCTGAGAGGAGGATGGTATCCAGAATGGGATCTTCGCCTTGCGCGAGGAGCGCGATGAAGAGTGTGTCCATTTCGATGGCGGCGCTTTTTTGAAGGGCGCCAACCCTTTCGAGCTTCAGGGACACGTTGGCTTGGCCGGACGGCCGGTTTGCGCCGCCTTGCCCCGGACCTTGGCCGGGAGGGTCATTGAGGCAGCCCGTGAGAAGGATCGCGCAGAGCAAGGATATCGTCAGGGTGGTGAAGGGTTTGTGAAAGAGCACGGTGACCTCCTTTTGGGGAATATCAATGCGTGGTTGACATTCGTGAATGTTCATGTCTTTCCATGTCACGGAACAATCACGTCGCTGAACCTATTTCGGGGATACCGTGATGCGGTTAACTCGGGTTAATGAAATGGAAAGATTGGTCCGGGCGTCGGAACCCCTTCCCCACGAGCCATCCCGTGCAGGGCGTTGAGCCGCAAAAGGCGACATTCCCGATTGTTTCGGGCATATTCACCCCATTTCGCTCAAAATCACTTACCGACCGAACCTATCTTTCCCTCCATGCCCCGCAAATACATCATCGACGGCGGTGTTCGTCTTCAGGGCGAAATCGCCGTCCGTGGCGCCAAGAACGCCGTCACCAAGGAAATGGTCGCCGCCCTGCTCGCGCCCGGCGTGTCGCGCCTGCGCAACGTTCCCGACATCGGCGACGTCGACATCACGCGCCGGGTGCTGGAATCCATCGGCTGCCGCATCAAGCACGATGCCGCGGCGGGCACGCTCGAGATCGATACCACGAACCTTTCAGGGCCTGAAGTTCCCGAGGAATACTCGGGACTCAACCGCATCCCCATCCTGCTCGCGGGCGCCCTCATCCACCGTTTTGGGCGCGCGGTGATTCCCGCGCCGGGAGGGTGTGACATCGGGGCCCGCCCTCTTGATTTCCACCTGCAGGGATTCCAACATCTGGGTGCGGTCGTCGATCACCACGACGGCGCTTACCATTTCAAGGCAAGCAAGAGCATGGGGCTTACGGGAACGCGCATCACGCTTCCCTTTCCCAGCGTGGGGGCCACCGAAAACCTGATGATGGCCGCAGCGCTTGCGCACGGCACCACCGAGATCCGCAACGCCGCCATCGAGCCCGAGATCGTCGACCTGGCCCTGTTGCTGCAGTCAATGGGCGCCATCGTTTCGCAGGAAACGGACCGGACATGGGTCATCCAGGGCGTGGAATCGCTGCGACCGTTCGACCATCGCGTGCTCAACGACCGCATCGAGGCAGCGTCCTTTGCCGCCTCGGCCGTGGCCACGCGCGGCGAGGTGCTTATCCGCGGAGCCGACCAATTGCATTTGCTGACCTTTCTCAACTGGTTGCGGCGCGCGGGCGGGGAGTACGAGGTGAAACAGGACGGCATTCTCTTCAGCGGACGCAGCGCGCACCTGAAGGCCGTGGCGGCCGAAACCGGAGTGCACCCCGGCCTCATGACCGACTGGCAGCAACCCTTGGTGATCCTGTTGACGCAGGCCGAGGGCATGTCGGTGATTCACGAGACGGTATACGAGAACCGCTTCGGCTACGTGGAAACCCTCAATCGCATGGGCGCGCGGATCCAGCTTTTCAGCGAGTGCCTCGGCGGTGGAGAATGCCGTTTCCGCCATCTCGGCCACAGGCACTCCGCGGTGATCCAGGGGCCCACCCCCCTGCACGGCGCCGACATCGAAATCCCCGACCTGCGCGCCGGCTTTTCCTATCTCGTTGCCGCAGCCCTCGCCAAGGGACGCACCACCGTCGGCGGCGTGCGCTACATCGAGCGCGGCTACGACCGCGTGGTGGAGAAGTTCAGGGCATTGGGGCTGCCGATCGAGGTGGTCGAAGGGTGAAATGCGAAATGAGAAATGGTGGAGGCTGCTCTCTGAAATGGGAGGTGTATCCTGCGGATCTCCTGCGTGTTTTTCGCATCTCTCTTTTCTCTTTTCGCATTTCCTCCTCCCCATGACCCGCACGTTTGTCATGCTCTCGAAGAAGGGCGGGGTGGGGAAGACCACCTTCACGCTCAACTGCGCGCACGCCCTGGCCTTCTCGGGGTTCCGCGTGCTGCTTGTGGACCTGGATGCCCAGTCGAACCTGACCAAGCATCTTCTGCGCGGTGAACGCGGTGCCGCCCTGCGAGCGACCCCTGACCTTGCCGACATCGCCAGGGTGTTGACCCAGCGCCGCTCCATCGAGGAGGCCTGCGTCAACACGGGCTACGCGGGACTCGATCTGGTTCCGGGCAGCCAGGAACTCGAGGACCTGCCCCTGCTCAACCCCCGGTTGGCACGGGAACCCTCGCGACTGCGTGCGCTGCTCTCGCCGCTCTACCCCCGTTATGACTACGTGTTGGTCGATTGCGCGCCCGTGATGAACTGGCTCACGCGCATGGCCCTCATGGCCGTCTCCCAAGTGATCGTTCCCACCCAGCCCGAGGCCTACGCCTTGCAGGGCCTCGAAGATCTCGTGCCCAGGCTCGACAAGATGAGCGCCACGGCCCAGCTGTACCGCATCGTCATCAACATGTACCGCGGAAACACCCAGTTGCACCAGACCATGGCCGCAGAGATCGAGGCTGCATGGCCCGGGCGCGTTGCCCGCCAGCGGGTGCGTCTGACCATCGACATTGCCGATGCCGCGCGGGCCGGGAAAAGCATTTTTGAGCACGCTCCCGCCTCCCTGGCCGCCCTCGACATGTATGCCCTGTGTTTCGAATTGTTCGGCCTCTCCGCTGAAATCGTGCGGGAACGAACCCGGGAACGGGGCGATTCCAGGCCGGGAACTCCGTCTCCGGCCCCGAACACGGCAGGGTAGGCGGGGGGATCCCCCGTAATCCCTTGTTTTCAAGGGGTTTGTGGCCTTGGAGCGCCCCTCCGGAATAAATACCTTTGCCCGCCTCCCCTTGATGGGGATTCCTGCCTTTCCCGCGAGGAAAGGCCGATCCTCCGGGAATCCACCCGGCGGAAGTCCGAAGGAAAATGCAGTGAAGCAATACGAAACCATTCTCGTCGTGGATGCCATGATTCCCGACGAGTCCATCGCCTCGGAATTCGATGCGGTGGCCAAGCTGATTGAATCGCAGGGCAAGATCGTCCGCGTCGACCGTTGGGGCAAGCGCCGTTTGGCCTACCCCGTGCGCAAGCGCACCCACGGCGAGTACGCGGCGTTCTACTACGAGGCCGAGTCGGCCCTTCCCGCGGAACTTGAGAAGCGCCTGCGCATCAACGAGAACGCCCTGCGCTGGCTGACCGTCGCGGAGAACCCCTGCGGAATTCCGCCGGCGCCTTCCGAGGCTGCCGACAACGCTGCCGAGGGCGGCGATGACAAGGGTGACGACGAGAAATCCAGGAAAGAGGGGGACGAATAATGGCCGGACGCGAAAGAAATTCCAGGGATACGAAGCGGGATTCCAAGCGCGAGGCACGCAGCCGCAAGCGCAAGACCTGCTACTTCACGGAAAACAAGATTGCGCACATCGACTACAAGGACGAGAAGCTGCTCCGCAAGTTCGTGAACGAGCGCGGCAAGATCGTTTCTCGCAAGGTTTCCGGGACGTCGGCACGTTACCAGCGCGAGCTGGCGCAGGCCATCAAGCGCGCCCGTCACTTGGCTCTCCTGCCCTTCGTGGCAGAGAACATGCGCTAAGGGGAGGGACGAATCATGCAAGTCATTCTCAAGCAAGAAGTCCAGGGCCTCGGCAAGATGCTCGATGTGGTGAAGGTCAAGAACGGATACGCCCACAACTACCTGTTCCCCCGCGGCCTCGCCGTGCTGGCGACCTCCTCGTCGCGCAAGCAGATCGAAGAGCTGCGCGCCAAGGCGCAGGCCCAGCTGGCGAAGGAGAAGGAGCGCTTTCAGGTGCTGGCGGAGAAGATGCGCGAGGTTTCACTCACCATCGCCGCCAAGGTGCACGAGGGAGAGAAGCTCTATGGCTCCATCCAGGCCGCCGACGTGTCCGCGAAGCTGCGCGAGGCGGGTTACGAAATCGACCGCAAGGCCGTGCTGCTCGATGAGCCGATCAAGGCCCTTGGCATGTACACCCTGAAGATCCAGCTGCACCGCGACGTCGAGACGAAGGTGAAGCTTTGGGTGATCTCGGACGAATCGAAATAATTCGGGAATAACGGATTAGGGAGAGGGGCGTGCTGCGGCGCGCCCTTCTTTTTTTTGTCGCTGAAAATCGAAGCTGTGCTGCGCCGGGCTGCGACCGTCGCCCCGCGGCGTTACCCCTCCTCGCGATACTACCAGTATCGCGTCGTCGGGGATGCCTGGCGGGGCTTGGTCGGAGCTCCGGCGTCTTCGTTTGTCTTTTTGGGTGGGATACCAAACTAGGGATCGCAACGATTTACGACTGTTCTGCACCACTGTTCTTGCCGTGTGTCGGGGAGCGGGGGTTTCTTTTTTGTTCCACTAAGCCCTAAGTCCCAATACCTAATTCCTATCCTTTCCCCCCATGTCATCACCCGTCGAAATCATCGTGCTGGGCGCCAAGGGGCGCATGGGCCAAATGGTTCTTGCCGCCTGCGCAAAGGCATTGCGAGAACATCCGGGATCCCTGAAGGTGATCGCCGCCGTGGAGGCCCCCGGAACCCCGGGAACCGGAGGAACCCTTGCCGTGGACGGCATGGAGGTTCCCTTCACCGATTCCCTGCAGTCGGTCGTGCGCCCCGGCGCGGTGATCATCGACTTCACCACGATCGAGTCGTCGCTCGAGACGCTGAAGATTGCGGTCGCAGCGGGGGCGGCGCACGTTCTGTGCACCACCGGTTTCGACGCAGCGCAGAAGACGCGCATCTCGGCGGCGGCCACGAAGATCCCGGTGTTGTTTTCGCCCAACATGAGCATCGGCGTCAACGTGCTGTTCAAAGCCGCCGAGGCGGTGGCGAAGGCGTTGGGGTCCGATTTCGACATCGAGATTATCGAGGCACACCACAACCAGAAGAAGGATGCCCCCAGCGGCACGGCCCTGGGCTTTGCCGAGGCGGCGGCGCGGGGATTGGGGGTCTCCCTGGAGGAGCATGCCGTGTACGGGCGCGAGGGGCTCGGCGAACCGCGCCCGCGCAACGAGATCGGGATCCATGCCGTGCGAGGCGGGGACATCGCCGGCGACCATACCGTGCTCTACGCCGGTGACGGGGAGCGCATCGAACTGAAGCATGTCGCCCACGGGAGGCAGGTGTTCGCCCAGGGAGCCCTGCGCGCGGCCCGCTTCCTTCATGGCAAGAAGCCCGGATTGTACACAATGGCCGACGTGCTGGGCCTTTGATCCGCAGGCCCGGGACGTCCCTTTTTGTAGATTGGCCCGGAACCCGGGAGCGATTCGTGCAGCCTTCTCGAAGTATTTTCACGGCCTTGGCCTTTGCCCCTTTCGCCGGCCTCGTGTTGTTCGCGGGGGCCGCAAAGGCGCTTCCGCTCGCGGAGCCCGACATGTCCATCGTGCTGGCACAGGCCTTCCCGGAAGCGGATGACGGGGAATCCCCGGATGAAGCCGCGCCCGGGGAGGGAACCCCCGCTGATCCCGTCATGGGCGACGATGCTTCTGCTTCGACTCCCGATGATACAGTGCGCGCACCGCGGCCCCGAGTCGTGCGGGAAACGACCATCAGCCCGCTTGACACCGAACGCGGCGAGTACCGCAATCCGAAGCGGGCGCTCTTTCTTTCACTCGTGGTTCCCGGACTGGGACAGGCTTACGTCGGCCAAAGCACGTTCAACTACGTGAGGGCCGGCGCCTACTTCGCGACCGAAGTGACCCTTGGAGTGCTGTGGTATCAGTACACGGTGGTGAAATACGATCGCGAGGTCGCGCGTTTTCGCCGCCTCGCCGATGAGCATTGGGATCAGGGAACCTACGAGAATGCCGTGGCGGGGCTTCCCGCCGACCAGCCGGTTCTGTTCGAGACGTTGAATCCTTATCGGGGAATTTATTGCGACGCAGTGCAGCCCGGACCTTCGACTTCAGGGCTGAACCGGGGGTGCCGCGAGCCCTACAGCAGCGATGCGGGCATCCAGCAGGATTATGCGACCTTTCGCGCGACGATGAACGATGATACGAGCGCCGTGGCACGGTCGACGCGTCGCGCGAATTTCCCCAGCCCGGTGGATTTCTACGAGCTCATCGGCCAACGCCAAGAGTTCATTTTCGGATGGAGCGACGCGCAGGGCGCGAACTACAACCTCTCCGACAGCACCGTCATGGGCACCAGCGCGCATCGCGACCGTTACAATGCGATGCGGCAACAGGCGAAGGATTATTCCCGCATGCAGGCCTGGTTCATCGGCGGCATCATCCTCAACCACATCGCCTCGGCGGTGGATGCGGCTCTCACTGCGCGCTACTACAACCGGGTGTTGTACGAATCAGAGGCCCGCTGGTACGACCGGTTGCACCTGGATGGCGGTCTTGCCTTCGATCACGGGACGCCGCGAACCCACATGACGGCCTGGTTGTCGTTCTGATCCGCGGATGGCTTTCCGGATGAAAAAAGCGCATTCTTCGGTTCTCTGGTCGATGTGCGCCCTGGGCTTGTTCTTCGCATCCGAGAGCGCGGCCCAAGGTCCCGGGTCTTTCGGGCGCGAGATCACCATCGAGATCGACACGACGCGCGCGCGCAACGCCGACCGCTCGCTGGGACTGGCGCTGCTCGGTTCGGCATTGCTTCCCGGGGCAGGCGAGGCTTACCTGGGAGAATCGCGCACGGCGCGCAATTTTCTGCTCGCCGAGGCGGGGTTCTGGGCGGGAGTGTTCATTGCCTGGCATGTCCGAGACAGCCACATGCAGTCGGCGCGCAACTTCGCATCGGAGTACGCGGGGGCGGATGCTTCCCGTTGCGGCGCTTCATGCCTCGAATTGATGGCATCGTACAGGTCTTATTACGAGAAGGAGCATCGGCAGGACAGCTACGAGCTCGCACAGGTGTTGGCCGGTCAACCGATGGCGAACCTGTCCCCATGGGACTTCGGGAGTTCCAACACCCCGGAAAACACGCGCAACTGGAACGAATACCAGTCTATCATGCGGCATTACCGTGGCGCCAAGGTCGCGCTTTCATTCGCGGCCGGAGCGCTTGTGCTCAATCGCGCCGCGTCGATGGCGAACACGCTGCGCACCTACCGGCGCACCAGCGGGCGCGGGTTGGGGTATCATTTCGACCCCGAGTTCGGCCCCGATTACAGCGGGATCCGGTTGACGGTGACGTTTTGAAATGTCTCCGTAGGGGCGAGGCGGCGCCACCCCCCGACCA
>JBJHDK010000039.1:0-23994 GCA_050486505.1 Fibrobacteria bacterium
CCCTTGAGCTGGCCGATGGTTTCGTAGTGCGCGGTGGCATATATGGCGCCCGCGCAGAAGAACAAGGTGATCTTGGCAATGCCGTGGTTGACCATGTGGAAGATCGAACCCGTGAGTCCGTAGTATGACATCACCGACGCGCCCAGCACGATGTAGGACAGGTGCACCACGGTGGAGTACGCCAACCGCTGCTTGAGATTTTCGAGCCGCAGCGCGACCAGCGAGCCGATGAGGATGGTGACGGCGCAGAAGCCCGCGAGGATGAGGCTCCAGGGAACCCCCGAAAGACTCTCCGGGCCGAATACGTAGTGGAGCACGCGCATGCACCCGAACACCCCCGCCTTAACGACCGCCACCGCGTGCAACAGGCCACTCACTGGGGAGGGCGCCACCATCGCCGAGGGCAGCCATGCATGGAAGGGCATGATGGCGGCCTTGATGCCCGTGCCGATGATGCACATCAGAAAGAGCACGCCGAGCGCGCCGGCTCCCGCGGCTCCTTGCACGAACCCGCCCGGCGTGAAGTCGAGCGTGCCGGTGAGCAGCCAGATCCACACCGCGGCGCCGGTGAGCAGCACGCCGCCTGAGAGGGCGTAGACGAGGTACTGGCGCGCCGCGCGGAAGGCGGCGGGGGTTTCCTTGTGCAGCACGAGCGGATAGGTGGCGAGCGTCAGCGCCTCGTAGAAGAGGATGAAGGTCAGCAGGTTCGCGGAGAATGCCACGCCGATGGCGGTGCAGATCGAGGCGGCGAAGCAGGCGTAGTAGCGCGCGCGGTGCTTCAGGTTGTTGGCGCGCACGTAGCCGGTCGAGTACAGCGTGGCGATGACCCAGAGCACCGACGCGAGCAATGCGAAGGTCATTCCCAGGGCGTCGACGCGCAAGGCGATGGAAAGGCCGGGGATCACCTCCACGAGCACGGCGTCGATGACCTCGCCGCCGCGGGTCCCGGCCCAAAGGGTCAGGGTCGCGACCAACGTGACCAGCGCACCCGCGAAGCTCCAGGGCTCGGCCCGGCGCGGCATCAGGCCGATGGCGGCGGCGGCGAACAGGGGAGCGAACACGGCGACGGCGGCCCACGTGCTCAGGGTGCCCCAGACGGGAAGCAGGTCGAGTGTCTCGGCGGCGGGCACGGTTTATCCTCCCGCGGACAAAAGTGGAAGGGCGGGCAGCAGAAGCAGCCGCACCACGGGTTCGTTGTAGATGCCGAGCAAAACGATGGCGACCGTGAAGACGGCCGCGGCGGCGATCATGGGGGACGGTCCCTCGGTCACGCCTGCATGGTCGGGGTGCTCCGGCGCTTTTCCGAACATCAGGGGCTCGAGGATACGGAAGACGTAGGCCGCCGTGACCAGTGTGCCCACAACGAGGGCCGCGACGAAGATCCAGCGACCTTGCTCGAAGGCTTCGAGAAGCACGTACCACTTTCCGTAGAAGCCCGCGAGCGGGGGCAGGCCGATGAGGGAGATTCCGGTGATCGCGAGGATCCCGGTGGTCCAGGGTGCGCGTCCGCGCAGCGAGCCGAGGCGATCCACCGTGCGCACCCCGAAGCGCGCCAGCGCCGCGCCCGCGGCCAGGAAGAGGGCGGCTTTCATCAGCACGTCGGCGGCGAGGTGCAGCAAGGCGCCGGTGAGCCCGGCCGCGCCCGCGAGGCCGATGCCGAGGGCGATGATGCCGGTTTGAGAGACGCTGGAGTAGGCGAACATGCGCCAGAGATCGCGCTGCACGAAGGCCAGCACGCCGCCTGCGATCACGGCGACCGCGCCCGCCCAGGCGATGACTTCCATCAGGATCGCCATGTCGGCGAGATGCGCGACGCCGTAAACCCAGAACAGGATGCGCAGCAGCGCGTAGGCTGCGACCTTGGTGACCAGCGGGGCCATCAGGGATGCCGCGGTCGCGGGCGAGGTCGCGTAGGCGGAAGGCATCCACCCGTGGAGGGGAAACAGGGCCATTTTCACGGCGAGGCCCGCAGCGATGAACACAGCGCCGCTGAGGGCGAGCGGGCCTTCGGTGAGGCGCCCGGCAAGGTCGGCCATGTTGAGCGTGCCTGTGGCGGCATAGAGGAAGCCCACGCCGGTGAGGTAGAGGGAGGCGCCCAAGGTTCCGATGATCAGGTAGTTGAAGGCCGCCTTGGCCGCGCCGCGCCGACCGGCGCCGACGAGGGCGTAGGCGCTGAGCGAGGCGACCTCGAGCTGCACGAAGAGATTGAAGAGGTCGCCGGTGACCACGATGCCGAGGAGCCCGGCGACGAGGAGCATCACGGTGGCGTAAAAGCTGGTTTCACTGCCCGGGACATCGTGCGTGGTCACGCGTCGCGTTCCCGCGACGACGCCCAGCGCCGTCCATGCGACGAGCACGGCCATGAGCGCGGAGAGCGGGTCGAGTACGAGCTCGATGCCGATCGGGGGAGCCCAGCCGCCCAGGTGTGTGTGCAATGATCCGTGCAGGAAGGTTGCGTGCGCGGCGATGACCGAGAGCGCGGCGGTGGCCGCGAGTCCCGCGAGTGCCGCCCAGCGCGCCGCGCCGCGGATCCACCAGCCCGCGATGGCGGCCACGAGCGCGGCCCCGAAGGGGAGGAGGAAGAGCAGGATCGGATGCAGGGAGATCACCGGGAACTCCCTGCAGAAGGACCTTCACGCAGGGTGCCCCCCTCCGCCTGGATTTTGCGAAGCAGGGCGAGTCCCACGCCCAGGGTGGCCACGCCCACCACGATGGCGGTGAGCATGAGGGCCTGCGGCAGCGGGTTGGCGAGCGGCTGCGTGACGTCGTCGCCGAGGATGGGCACGGTGGCGCCCTCATGCACGCTGAGCAGCACGAAGAAGAAAATGACGGCGGTCTGCACCAGGTACAGGCCGGTCAGGGCCATGTAGAGGTTGCGCTGCGCAAGCAGGAAGTAGACTCCGGCTGCGAAGGGGATGACGAACAGAAAAAACGGAAGCCGGGGCAGGAGCAACTCGATCATGCGCGCTCCCCGTGATCGTCTCCGCGCACCGCCGACTCCGGATCGCGCCTGAGGCTGTAATAGATGGAGACAAGCGCGCCCGCGACCGCGAGGGTGACGCCGACCTCGATGAGCAGGATGCCCAGCGATTGGCGCGCGGGGATTTCCATGGATCCGAACGGAAGGTGCGCGTAGTCAAGGAAACTTCCGCCGAAGAGCATGGCGACCACGCCGACGCCCGAGAAAATGGCGACGCCGATGGCCGACATCGCGATCGCGCCGCGCGGGGAGAGGCGCAGGAACCCCTCGTGACCCGCGATCACCGGGAGAAGGAAGACACTGGCGAGCAGGGTCCCACCCTGGAACGCGCCGCCGGGGCTGTAGTGCCCGTGCACGATGACGTAGAGCAGAAAGACCTGCAGGCTTGCCAGCAGCGGCCCCATCAGGTTGCGCAGCATCAGGCTTTCGAACGGTGCTTGGTGCGGGTGCTTCATGCCGCATCCTTTCCGTCGTCGTCGTCGCGTACGCCCAGGATCAGCATGCAGGCCAGCGCGGCGGCCAGCACGACCACGGTCTCGATGAGCGTGTCGAATCCGCGATAGGAAGCCAGCACCGTGGTGACGGTGTTGGGAGTGTTCATTTCCGCAAGACTGTTCTCGATGTAGTGCGGCGACACGTGCACGGTCGGGGGGGCCTGCGGGTCGCCGAACGGAAACAGTGCGAGGATCCCCCACCCGAGGAAAACCGCGACAGCCAGCGCGACGGCGGCGGATCCAGCCTTTCGCGCGGGCCCTGCCCAGTCGAGTTCGAGCGTGTTGACGCGCCGCAGCAGCATCACCATGAGGATGGTCGAGATGCTGGCGCCCACCACGGCTTCGGTGAACGACACGTCCACCGCGCCGAGCACGGCGAACCCGAGCGCGAGCAACAAGCTGTAGACCGCCACGAGCAGCATCACGGCGAAGAGTCCGCGGGCGCGCGCCATGGAAATCACGCTGAAGGCGATCAGGACGCCGATGACGAGCAGGAGGGTGTTCATGCGCGGCCTTTTCCCTGTCCGGGGGCATTGGTTGCCGCATCGTTTCCGGAGTCGGGGACGGCGGTCGCCGGTTCCGGCTCGTCGTCGGGCGATCCGATCGTCTCCGGGGCGGCCGAGTAGCCGGCGCGCAGGGCCGAGGCGGCCAGCAGGTGTCCGACCAGCGGGCTGGTGCCGAAGAGGAAGATCACGCCCAGCACGAGTTTGATGCTGGTCAGTTGCCAGCCCAGGTGCAGGGCGATCCCCAGCAGTACCAGGGGGACGCCGAGCGTGTCGATCACTCCGGTGATGTGCAGGCGGCAGAACACGTCGGGGAGGCGCACGAACCCCACGGCCGCGACGAAGAGAAAAAACACGCCCGCCAGCATGAGGGCGAATGCGAGGACGTCGATCACGTGCGCCCCCCGCGTTCCTTGGGGCGGGCGTGCCGTGCAACCAGCAGGGTGGTCACGATGTTCAGCAGGAAAAGCGCGAGGGCGAGGTCGACGAACATGTCGACGCGACCGTAGAGAAGCCCCGTCAGTACCAGCAGCAGCGGGATGATGGAGCCGACGGCATTGAGGCCCTGTACGCGGTCGTAGAGGGTAGGGCCGGCCACAAGGCGCCAGACGTAGGGCACCGTGAGCAGCATCACGGCGATCGTCAGCAGGAGGAAAAGCCCCCCCGTCATGTCAGGAGAAAACCTTCTTGACGCGGCGCGCCATTGTGCCTTCCTCGATGTCCCGCGAACTGGCACTGTCGAGGGAATGCACGAGCATGGAACCGGGTTCAATCTCGACCGTGAGCGTGCCCGGCGTGAGGGTCACCGCGGACCCGAGCATGGTCAGGGCGCGCCCTTCGTTCCCGAGCCCGGGGTCGACCCGCAGGAAACGGGGTTCGATCGCGGCCTGCCGCGACAGGGAAACCTTGGCGACACGGAGGTTGGAGACAACCACCTGCCACAAATGCCAAGGGGCGAACATCAGGAAACGCAGAACGGGGAAGGAGCGATCCGCTCCCCAGGGGAAAACGACGGCTGCAATCAGGAGCGCGCCCATGGCACCGATGATCATGTATTGGGGGTAAAATCTCCCCGAGAGAAGCAGCCAGATTCCGTAGAGAAACGCCGCCGTCAAGACAAAACGGGCCCATTTTTGGGGTGTTCTGCGCGGTGTCGCGCTGCTTTCGGGAGGATTTCCGGGCATGCGGCGCAAAAATAGTGAAATCGGGGCAGCGAGGGGCCATGAAAAGTGAAAAACGGGCATTCCGGATGCCCGTTTTTCGGAATGCGTGCTTGGAGTCCGGAATCGGGAGGAGGTCAGTTTCCCTGAAGACGGGCGATCCGGAGTTCGAGGGGGGGGTGCGTCGACAGCAGCGCGGCGAGCCCGCCCGGCTTTTTGCCCGAGATCTTCAGCGTGTCGAGCGAGGCGTGATCCTCGCGATCCTGCGGAACGCGGCCGAAGGTTCGCTGGAGAGACTGCAGGGCGGCAACCATTTTTTCCCTGCCGGCAAGTTGCGCGCCCCCCTTGTCTGCGCGGAATTCGCGCTGGCGCGAGAACCATGAGACAATGATGGAGCCCAACAGGCCAAAGACGATCTGGAACACGATAATCAAGGCGAAGTTCAAGAGATGCGAATCTCCGCCTCCGCCGCGCCGCAGCGCCGTGCTGACGGCGAAGGCCGCAACGCGGGCGAAGAACATGACGAAGGCGTTGATCACGCCCTGGATCAAGGTCATGGTCACCATGTCGCCGTTGGCGATGTGCGCGACCTCGTGACCGAGAACGCCCTCGACTTCATCGCGCCCCATGCGGTTCAGCAGCCCCGTGGAGACGGCGACGAGGGATCGGCTTTTAGAGGGTCCGGTGGCGAAGGCGTTGACATCGGGGCTGTCGTAAATGCCCACTTCAGGCATGACGGGGAGCCCCGCCTTGCGCGACATCTCGTGCACGGAGTTGACCAAATCCCGGAATTCTGCCGGGTTGCGCGGATCGATGACCCGGACTCGCATGGTCCACTTCGCCATCATGCGCGAAAGCCCGAGCGAAATGAATGCGCCGCCCATGCCCCACGCAAGGCAGAAAATCAGCAGCGAGGTGTAATCGATTCCGTGTTCGGAGAGGTACGGCGCGACCCCGAGCAGCTGCAGGACGATCGTGATCGTCAGCAGGACGAGAATATTGGTCAGGGTGAACAGGAAGATGCGTTTGAACATGGGAGGCTCCTTTGGGAGTGGAAAGTATTTTTTTGCCGTGCCCGCGCACAGGAAAAAGCCCATGAATCCTTGCCCAATCACGCATCGAGTCGCCTGTCGGCGACCCGCGCCCCCCCGGCTGCCCGCATGCCCCCGGGCGGGAGCGGGCCGATGAAGCCGCGCCCGCAGCGCCCGAAGCCCGAGCGTCCCTGGTGGCGCGCGCCCATCCGGTACCTGCTCCGGGTGCGACCGCGGCCCCGGCACCTTCACGGATCATTCGTGCACAGGGTCTTGGGGTCCCGCCTGTTTCACCCGGCGATCTGGGTTCCCCGCAGGGACACCCTTGCCAGCGGAGTCGCCATTGGCGTGTTCGCGGGCCTCCTGCCGCTCTACGGGCTCCAGATTTTCGCGTCCGCCCTGCTGTGCCTCGTCCTGAAGGCGAATATCGCCGGTGCGGCCCTGGCGACCTTGATCAGTAACCCGTTGACCTATGCCGGACTTCTGTGGATGCAGGTGCGACTCGGGGTGTGGATCACGAATATCTTTGTCTCCGTCGAGCCGGTCGAATACGAAAGTGCCGTGCGCAACTTCGTCGCATTCGGAAAACCCTTGGTCGTGGGCAGCCTTGTTTCCGCGGCCATCGGCGCGATGATCGCCTATCCGCTGATGCGCGGACTCTGGGCGTTGGGGGAGGGGATCCTGCGGCGCAGGCGGTATGCGCGCATGCGCAAGCTCAGGCGCCAGCGGCAGGCAGCCCGCGTGCGCCGTGCCGCCTTGCAGGGTGAGGATCGGCCGGTCAACCCGGCGTGACCTTTTCTCCGTTCGCATCGCCTTCCCACAGCCGCGGGACAGGCGACGGTTCACTGCCCGAAGACTCTTCCAGGAACCACTTCTGCGCGTCGAGCGATCGCCCTTCCCGGCCGGTGAGCACGCGCGCATAGGTGCCGTCGTGACGCATCCAGCGGGTCGAGGCATCGTCGGCCCAGTACATCGCCATTACGCGCAGTACCCGGTCGCGCAACCCGGCATCGCGCACCGGCGCCAGCACCTCGACGCGCTCCCGGAGGTTGCGCACCATCCAGTCCCCGCTGCCGATGTAGACGTCTTCATCTCCGCCATTGCGGAAACAGAAAACACGGCTGTGCTCGAGGAATCTTCCCACGACGCTTTTCACGCGGATGTTTTCCGAGAGGCCGGGAACACCCGGGCGCAGTGAACAGATGCCCCGCACGATCAGTTGAACGCGAACGCCGTCACGCGAGGCTTCGTACAACGCCTCGATGACCTCCTTGTCGAGCAGGGCGTTGATCTTGACGGCGATGCCGCAGAGACGACCGGCCCGGGCATGTTCGCGCTCGCGGCGGATGAGGCCGAGCGTTCCCGAGAGGAAGGAGACGGGGGACACCAGGAGCCCCCTGAAGTCGGGGTGTCGTGTGTTGGCCGTCAGATAGTTGAAAACTTCGGAGAGCCCCCCCGTTATTTCCGGGTCGCTGGTGAACAGCGACATGTCGGTATAGTGGCGGGCGGTTTCGGGATTGTAGTTGCCAGTACCAACATGGGCGTAGCGGCGGAATCCATCCTGTTCACGGCGCAGCACCAGCGCGACCTTGCAATGCGTCTTGAGGCCGACCAGGCCATACACGACGGTGCCGCCGCGCTCCTCGAGCTGCCGTGCCCAGTGGATGTTGCTCTGCTCGTCGAAACGGGCCTTGAGTTCGACGACGACGACGACCTCCTTCCCGCGTTGGGCGGCCTCCATGAGGGCGTACATGATCGGGCTGCCGGCGTTGGTGCGGTAGAGCGTGGTTTTGATTGCCAGCACTTGAGGGTCGCGGGCGACGGTTTCGATGAACCGCACTACTGGGTCGAAACTATCGAAAGGGTGATGCAGCAGTACGTCCTGTTCCTGCAGCCGCATGAAGATTTCGCCGGGGTCGGAGAATCCACCCGGGAGGCGCGGGGCATGCGGAGTGAACTTGAGGTGCGGTAAGGCAACGAGCCCGTACAGGGCGGCGAGCCTGTTGAGGTTGACGGGGTGCCCGGTGCGGAAGACCAGGCCGGGGTCGAGGTCAAGGTTGCGAATGAGCATCTTGACGAGCCGGGGGCTGGCCTGTTCCTCGATCTCGAGGCGCACCACGTCGCCCTTGCGGCGATTCCGGATTTCCTCTTCAACGGCTTCCAGGAGGCTGCCCTCCTCGTCTTCGTCATCCTCTTCGTCCACGTAAAGGTTGGAGTTGCGGGTGGCCCGAAAGGCGACGCACTCCTTGATGGGGTACCCCCTGAAGATTTCGCCCGCGTGCAGGCGCAGGATGTCGGAGATGAAAACGTAGCCGGTGCGGCCATCGGATCGGATGGGTAGGGCGATGACGCGGGGAAGGCTTCGCGGCACGGTCAGAACGCCGAGCAGATCGCGTCCCCTGCCGGGGGATTTGAGCAGTAGGGCCAGGCAGAGGCCCTTGTTCAGGATCCAGGGAAACGGGTGGGTGGGATCCACCGTGATGGGAGTGAGAAGGTGGTAAACTTCGCGCCGAAAGTAGTCCCGGCAAAAGGCGAGATCAGGGACGGTGAGTTCATCCGCAGCTTTGACGTCGACGCCCTCGGTGCGCAGTGCTCCCCTGATGCCGTTCCAGCAGGCGTACTGGTCGCGCACCATGAGTTGCGATTCCTTCAGGATGCGCGAAAGCTTGTCGCCGGCATCGAGCTGGGCGATCCCGTCGGTAATGGTTCCGGATTCGATGCGCTGCAGCAGGGCGGCGACGCGCACCTCGAAGAATTCATCGAGGTTACTGCCCACGATCGCCGTGAATTTGAGCCTTTCAAGGAGGGGCACGGATGGATCCATGGCCTCTTCCAGAACTCTTCGATTGAAGGCGAGCCAGGAAAGCTCGCGATCGATGAAGACCGCGCTGCCCTCATAGGTCGGGATCGGCGCGCCGTTCACCGCTGTTTTGTTCGGGTTCACGATTTTCCCGCTTTTCTGGGGCCCATCTCGTCCGCAATGCCGTTGACCGGGAGGTTGAGGTGGCCGTGCATGCTCCAGAATCGAGCCGTGCCTTCACGCAGCCCCGAGTCCGTGATTTCGAGGCGGCGAATGTCGAAGTGCCTGAGGCAGGTGAGCAGCACGACGAGTGCGGGCGTGATGATGCGTGACCTTTCCGGGTCGATCCCGAACAGGGAGGCGAGTTCGCCCGGCGTCCGCCCGATTGTCAACTCAATCAAATCCTCGAGTGATCCCGGCGTAAGCGCGGGGATCTCCCGCGCCATGAGGGTGCCACGCATCTTTCGCATCATGGCGTTTATGGCGCGGAGGTTTCCAGAGCTTCCAATGGCGCGGTCCGCGACGGGGGCGTTCGCGGGCGAGTTGGCGCGCAATTCGGCCATCGCGTGGTCGTGCACCTGCTGGACGACGTCGCGCGTGATCGTCTTGCCGTCGAAGAAGCGTCGTGCGACACGAATCGCACCGAGCTCGTAGCTCTTCCCGAACAAATAGTCTTCGCCGCGGCTCCATGACACCTCGGCGCTGCCGCCGCCGATGTCGATCGATTTGATGACTTCACCTTGCTTGGCCCCGGCCTGCCCGATGATGCCGGTATGAATCAGGTAGCTTTCCTCGGCGCCGCTGAGAACGCGCACCGGGTATCCGGTTTCCTCGGCGAGGCGTCGGGTGAAGTCGTCCCGGTTCTGGGCGGATCGAACCGCGGATGTCGCGAGAATGAAAGTGAAGTGGGGCTTTTCTCCTGCCGGGGTTCTCGGAACATCCTTGATGAAGGCCGAGATTTTTCCGACGCCGGAATCTGGAACAGAACCCTTCGGAAAAACGGCATTTCCAAGGGAATAGTCGAGTTTCTGTTTTGCGGCAAGGCGGTGCTTGCCGCTCTCGACGGAATACGTGGAGGCTTTGACCGAGTTGCTGCCGATGTCAATGATGCGGATGATCATCGAACTGCAATGTAGGCACGAACGCTTACGACAGCGCTGAAAGAATTTCGGGCTGAAGGAACGCCGAGAGCGTCGTCTTGCGCGTTCGTCCGCGGGCGGGTGCGACGAGGGCAAGGGCACCCTTGCGGAAAGGCACGGGCGGGCCCTCAAGAAGTTGGCCAAGCGCCTCACCGAGCCAGGGTTCGTGACCGATCCAAAGGGTGCGCGTGCGGGTCTTTGCGGTTCCGGCAGTGCGGACCAGAATGCCGGGATCACTGTCGTAATGCAGGGCGGGCTCGACCTTTAGTGCGCTCTTGGAGAGTTTGAACGCGCGAGCAAGCAGGAGCGCGGTCTCCCGGGTGCGAACCGTCGGAGAAAACAGGATGCGCTCCGGAACGAAGCCGAGAACCTTCATGCCCTTGGCGCATGCGTTGATACGCTTTTTGCCCTTTGTCGTTAGCGGTCGCAGATCATCATCGGGAAAACGGGTAGGATCGCGACTCTCGGCGGGGCCGTGACGCATGAGGCCCAGTACGCAGGTCGTCGGGGAGCTTTTCGGTGTGATGCGCGGTTTTGATTCTGCAGCGCTTGCCATCTTGTTGCCCTTCGGCCCGGGACTCGAAACGGGATTTTCGTGCCAAAGGACAAAATTAGGCTTTTGTCGAATGGCGATGTTTCGCTTGGATTTCAATCCTGCGCAGGGAAACCGGGTTGCGCGCGAGCAGGAAAATGTTAAATTCAGCAGTACCCGCGACTAACATTAGAGTTTGAACTGTCTGAACGAACGCATTGGACGATTGTTATTCCCGGTTTCGGGACGGTTCGTGAATCCTGATGCCTCCGAAGATCCCGAGCGGGCCGGGGGGAGCGTTGCCACACCAGTCTGCTTGACCGAAAAGGACGCAAGATGAAAAAGAAAAACAAAGCCACGAAAGGTCAGGAACCCCCCGTCACCCGCTGGGACGTCCAATGGGACAAGCAACTCGGGCATCTTGTCCGCTTCAAGGAGCGTCATGGACGTTGGCCGAAGGCGTCCGAGGATTTCCCGAAGGGGAACAGGATCGGCTTGTGGGCAAACCGCCAGCGCGACCTCAAGGTGCGCGGCGAACTCGCGGCCGGGCGCGTGGCAAAGCTGCAGGCTGTCGGGTTCAGCTGGAGCAAGACGGACGCGCGCAAGATGCACTGGGAGGAACAATACGAGAATCTTCTCGAGTTCCGTCGCAAGCACCGTGGTGAATGGCCGATCGCCCGCCAGGAATTTCCGAAAGGCAATCGCCTTGGTCTCTGGGTTTGGCGCCAGCGCCAGGCTGCTGCTGCGCGCACGCTTTCCCGCAAGCGCAAGCAGCTTCTCGAGAAAATCGGATTCCCCTTCGAACTTCCCGATAGCTGGGAAGAGCATTACAAGACAGTGAAGTTGTACCGGGCGAAACATCCCAACCGCTGGCCCAAGGCCCGCGAGGAGTTTCCGAAAGGCAATCGCCTCGGACTTTGGTGCCATTTGCAGCGCTGCGCGCACAAGGCGGGAAAGCTCCTGCCCGAGCGGGTGGCCAAGCTCGACAAGGTCGGGTTCCAGTGGAGCGTGAAGCATGTCAGCTGGATGCGTTTCTTCGAGATGCTCAAGGAGTACAAGAAGTCGAATCCGAAGAAGTGGCCTGTGCTTCAGGCGACGGCGCTCAAGGATCGTCGGCTCATTGCCTGGTGCAGCATTCAGCGAGGCAAGAAACGCACGGGCAAGCTTGATGCGGACAAGGTCGCCATGCTCGACAAGCTCGGGTTCCGCTGGTAGCGCAGTCGCCGCAGGGCGCACGGTCAAAAGGCGGGGCGACCCGCCTTTTTTGTTAGGGGGAGTGGAGAATTCCTTCCATTCGCCCGGGCCCGCCCTCTAGTATCTTTCATTTTCTTCGGAGCGAAAACGCGATGCATGCAAGAGACATGATTCTGAGCTGGCTTGATAACAGGCTCGATTCCGCTTCGGCCGCATGGTTGCACGCGCAGTGTGCGGCGCTTGCGGATGGGGCCCCGGAGCGAAGCTTTCACCTTGCGTTCGGCCAGGCGCTTCGTCGCGCCGGCAAAGGCTCTCTGGCCGCGCGGGCATTGGAGCAGGCTGATGCCTTCGGGCTGCATCCCGGCTGGGATCTGGCCGCATGGACCCGTGAACAAGCCGCACGCGCCGCGCTGCTGTTGAGCCTCGCCGATTCCCCCGAATCGGATCGTTCCGTGCTCGCGCTTTTTCAGACCGCGGATCTCGGGGAGCATGTGGCCTTGGTTCGGGCCCTGTTCCTGATGCCTTCCGCTCCGAGGCTGCTGCATATCGCACGCGAGGGCATCCGGAGCAACATGGGGGACGTATTCGAGGCGACTGCCCACCGCAACCCCTACCCGGCAGAGCATTTCGATGACATCGCATGGAACCAGATGATCGTGAAGTGCATTTTCGTCGGCCTGCCCCTGTCCCCCGTGCACGGTCTCGACCGCAGGGTGAACCCCGAACTTTCACGCATGCTTGCGAGCCTGGCTCGCGAGCGTTGGGCCGCCGGACGCGCGCTGCCATCGGAGGCATGGCGATGCGTCGGGCCTTGTGCCGACGATGAGGCGATCGCTGTTCTCGAGGCAGCACTTGATCGGGGACATTCCGACCGCCGCGGCGCGGCACTGGGTCTGTGGAGCGCACCCGGCGGGAAAGGCCGCCAGATCCTGGACGCAAAGGCACCTGAACTTGTTCCGTCATTGCAGGCGGGAACACTCACCTGGGAGAACCATGACAAAAACTGACCAGCAGCCTCTCCGGCTGATCGATCCCCACATTCACATGGTGTCGCGTACAACCGATGATTACGAGGGCATGCGCGAGGCGGGTGTCGTGGCAGTCATCGAGCCGGCCTTCTGGGTGGGCCAGCCCCGGACCACGGCGGGAACCTTCATCGACTACTTCTCGTCGCTCATCGGCTGGGAACGTTTTCGTGCTTCGCAGTTCGGAATCCGGCACTATTGCACCATGGGACTGAACTCCAAGGAGGCGAACAACGAGGCTCTGGCGGAAGAAGTCCTCGACCTGCTCCCCCGCTTCGTCGGCAAGGAAGGGGTGGTCGCGGTCGGTGAGATCGGTTACGACGAAATCACCAAGGCCGAAGACAAGGCGTTCCGCGCCCAGCTCGAACTCGCAAAGGAAGTCGGACTCCCCGTGATGATCCATACGCCCCATCGGGACAAAAAGCGGGGAACGACTCTCAGCATGGATGTCTGCGTGGAGCATGGCCTCGATCCGTCGATGGTCGTGATCGACCACAATAATGAGGAAACCTGCAAGGAAGTCCTTGACCGGGGGTTTTGGTGCGCCTTCACCATCTATCCCAAGACGAAGATGGGAAACCAGCGCATGGTCGACCTGATCAAGAAGTATGGCCCCGGACGCATGATTGTGGACAGCAGCGCCGATTGGGGGGTGAGCGACCCGCTGGCGGTGCCGAAGACCGCGCAACTCATGCTTGAGCAGGGGGTGCCGCGGGAGGATGTCGAGCTTGCGTGCTACGCCAATGCTCTCGCCGCATATGGTCAGAGCGGTCAAATGCGTGAAAGCGACTGGCTTGATCCCGTCGGTGTCGACCGCACGCAACTCTTCGAGGGAAACAGCGTGTTGCGCGGACAGGTTGCTGGCCGAACGGATGACAAGCTGATCGTCTGACTGTCGGTCGTATCCGGCTATTCCGGACAGCGCGCGGAGAATCCGGAGCTTCCCGGTTACGTTCTGGCCGAACCGGAGCCAGGGCCGCGTCTTTCCGACACCAATCTGAACGGCCTCAAAAAAAACGGGACCTCCCGCGAGGGAGGTCCCGAAAACCCGGGGACAGGAGAGGGGGAGAGAGGTATCTCGAGGAATCTCCGGGTTTGTTTCTGTCCTTAATCTACCCCATCATGGCGAGTTCGTGTGCCTCTTCCATACTTCTCAACGCAGCCAGCCCTTTTTCCTTGATTTGGCGCACTCTTTCCTTGGACAGGCCGATGACTTCCCCGATTTCTTCCAAATTCAGGGGGTCGCTGTAACCAATCCCGAAATACATGCTCAAAACAGATTTTTCCTGATCGGGCAGGCGCTTCAAAAGACGGGAAATCTGGCGTTTTTTCGATTCTTCCTCAACAGGGGTGTTCGGAGCCTCGGTGTGGGTATCCTCGATGACGTCGAGCACGGACGTCCCCTCCTCGTTCCCGAGAGGATCGTCGAGAGAAGCGTGCCGAAGCCCCATCTCGAGGATTTTTTCAACCTGGTGGCTGGTGTACCCCAGTTTTTTGCCCAATGCTTCGGTATCCATGATCATGCCGCCGCCGATCGTCTGGCGCATTGAGATGTTGTGTTTCGAGAAACGCCGGAGAATCAGTTCCTTTTCCGCACTGATGCGCACCATACGGGCACGCTCCGCAATGGCGCGCGTGATCGACTGGCGGATCCACCATACGGCGTAAGAGATGAATTTCAGGTTGCGGTTGATGTCAAAGCGCTTGGCCGCCTCGATCAGGCCGATATTCCCTTCATTGATGAGTTCCGGCAGGGAGAACCCCTGATTCTTGTACATGAAGGCGACGTTGATGACGAATTTGAGGTTGGAGCAAACGAGCCGGTTCATGGCCCGCTGGTCTCCTTCCTTGACGCGCTTGAGCAACTCCACTTCCTCCGCCCGGGTCAGCAGGGGGTACTTGGTGATGTCCTTGATGTACTGGTAGTACAGCGAGGCTCCTTCCCAGGCTTCTGACGATTGATGTGTCATGGTGAGGTCCTTTGGTTGGGTTTTACGCTCCTTAACTTATCCCGCGGACGGGGGGACTCTGTCACGGATATGTCATTCCAGGGCTTTTTTTCGGGCAAACAAGGTGTCGGGGTGCTAACTTTATCCGCCCGCTGTCCCGGCATTTCGCCTCTCCGGCGGCCAATTCTGGAGTTTAACCGTGAATATCGCTGAAATCATCGCCTCCGAGGCGAAACTCGACATCGAGCAGATCCGCAATACGTTGTCCCTCTTTGATCAGGGCGCGACCGTTCCCTTCATCACACGCTACCGCAAGGAAGCGACCGGCTCCCTGGATGAAAACCAGATTCGGTTGATCGAGGAGCGTTACGCGTATTTCAAGGAGCTTGACGAGCGGCGCCAGACGGTTGTGAAAACCATCGAGGCCCAAGGCAAACTCACGCCGGAACTCGCGGAGAAAATCGCGAAGACGACCTCGCGCGTCGAGCTTGAAGACTTGTATCTGCCCTACAAGCCGAAGCGTCGCACGCGCGCCATGGCTGCGCGCGAGGCCGGACTCGAGCCGCTGGCGCGGGTCATCGAGGCTCAGGAGGCGACGGATCAGACACCCGAGCAACTCGCGGCGGCTTATGTCAATGCGGAAAAAAACGTGGCGGATGCTGCCGCGGCGCTGCAGGGGGCTCTTGATATCCTCGCTGAAGAACTTTCGGAAACGCCCGAAGTGCGGGCCCGCCTGCGCGACCTCGCGCTGGGCGAAGGCGTCTTCACTGCCCAGTCGCGCAAGGAATGGGAAGGCAAGCGTTCGAAGTTCGAGATGTATTACGCCTTCAAGGAGAAGGTCAAGGATCTGCCGTCGCACCGCATCCTCGCGATGCGTCGCGGGGAGCGCGAGAATGTGTTGAAGACGGAGTTGCTTCTCGACGATGAAAAGGTGATCGGCATGCTCGTGGACCGGGTCGTCAGGTCTGGTTCGCCCTTCGCTGACGACCTGGGCCGGATGGCGCGCGATTCCTATGAGCGCCTGCTCAAACCCGCCATCGAGACCGAGACCCGGATGCACCTGCGCGAACGCGCCGAAGTGGAAGCATTCAAGGTCTTCCAGAAGAACCTCGCGGATGTGCTGCTGGCACCGCCGGCCGGCTCGAAAGTCGTGCTCGGCGTCGACCCGGGTTTCCGCACGGGAGTGAAGCTGGCCGTGGTCGATGCGACCGGGAAGCTGCTCGAGCATCGCGTGATTCAACCCTTGCAGGCGAAGCAGGCGGACGCCGCGACGACCATCCTCCTTGGCATGATCGAGGCGTTCAAGGTCGAGATCGTGGCCATCGGCAACGGGACGGCATCGCGCGAGGTGGACGCCTTCATCGCCGAGGCATTCAAGCAACTCGAGACCCCGCCGATCAAGGTGATCGTTTCCGAGGCGGGGGCTTCCGTGTATTCCGTTTCCCCGATCGCGGGAAAGGAATTCCCCGATCTCGACGCAACCGTGCGCAGCGCGGTGTCCATCGCACGACGCGTGCAGGACCCTCTCGCCGAGTTGGTCAAGATCGAGCCGAAATCCATTGGCATCGGCCAGTACCAGCACGATGTGAACCAGAACGAGCTCAAGCGCAAGCTGGAGCAGGTGGTCGAGTCATGCGTGAACCGCGTCGGCGTCGACGTGAACCAGGCTTCCGAGCCACTCTTGGCGCAGGTGTCAGGCATCAACAAGGCGCTGGCGAAGAGCATCGTCGAGTACCGCGACGCGCACGGAGCCTTCCCTTCGCGTTCAGCCCTGGTGAAGGTGCCGCACTTCGGCCCGAAGGCGTTCGAGCAGGCTGCAGGGTTCCTTCGTGTCCGCGGCTCCGAGAATCCGCTTGACGCGTCGGCGGTGCATCCCGAGCGCTACGAGCTCGTGCGCCGCATGTGCGAGGACGCGGGGGTATCGATCGAAGCCGCGATCGGAAATGCCGAGGCGATCCGCAAGATCGAATTGGGCAAGTACGTCTCCGCCGACGTCGGCTTGCCGACGCTTGGCGACATCGTCGCCGAGCTCGAAAAGCCCGCGCGTGATCCGCGCTCGGTGTTCGTGTACGCGCGCTTCAACGCGAAGGTGCAGGACCTCAAGGATTTGCAGGAGGGGATGGAACTCGAGGGCGTGGTTACGAACGTGACGAACTTCGGGGCATTCGTCGACATCGGCGTGCACCAGGACGGTCTCGTTCACGTTTCCGAGCTCTCCGACAAGTTTGTCTCCGAGCCGGGCAAGGTCGTGGCCCCCGGTCAGGTTGTGCAGGTGCGGGTTCTCGGCGTGGACATGGAACAGAAGCGGATCTCGCTTTCCATGAAGAAGGGCACGGGGAGTCCTGCACAGGGTGGCGCCCGTGGAGGCAAGCGCCCCGGAAAGCCCAAGAAGCCGCAGGCGACCGTGGATCAGTTGGTGCGCAAATTCTCGGGAGCCGCTCCGCAGAAGCAAAACAACGTCAAGCTGCAAGTCTCGCTCAAGTCGCTGATGCGCTCGGGAAGGTAGGTTGGGGGTACGGGGTAAGAGGTAAGGGGTGCGCGCGGCGTTTACGCAAGGCGCGTGTGTTCGGTCGGTTTGATCCACGTGCGGCTGTTTTTTCTGTAGCGGCATTTCCGAGACCGCAGACCTCGTTCCCCTTACCTCCTGTCTCCTACCTATCTTCCCACCATGCGCGTCCTCATCACCGGTGCCACCGGCTTCGTCGGCACGGCCGTCACGGCCCGCTTCCTGCGCGAGGGGTGGTCCGTCGCGGCCCTGACACGCGATCCCTCCCGCGCCCGGCTGCCTGCGGATGTCGAGCCGGTTGCATGGAACCAGGTTGGCGAAGCTCCGTCGCTCCCCGGGCGTTTCGATGCCGTCGTGCACCTGGCCGGAGCCTCGATTGCCGGAGGATTGTGGACGCGTGGGCGCAAGCGGACGCTCTGGGCCTCGCGCGTGGACGCCACCCGGACCCTCATCGAAGCGCTCGCCCGCACGGGATCCCCCCCGTCCTCCTTCGTTTCCGCCTCGGGCATGGGTTATTACGGGGACTGCGGCGATCGCACCGTGCACCCGGGAGATGCTCCCGGCACTGATTTTCTCGGGCGAATGGCGCGTGTCTGGGAGGCGGAGTCGCGCGGCGCGGAAGCGCTTGGTGCACGGGTGGCGACGGTGCGCCTCGGGATGGTTCTGGGACGTGATGGGGGAGCGCTTGCGCCGATGCGCATTCCTTTCGGGTTGGGCCTTGGGGCCATTCTCGGTTCGGGCAAGCAATACTGGCCGTGGATCCATCTCGAGGATGCGGCGAACGTTTTCTACCGGGCAGCGACAGATGCGGTGCTGCAGGGGCCGCTGCACGGAGCTGCCGGCGATGCCGTGACGCAGCGCGAATTCGCACGCGCACTCGCCGTCGCGCTCCGGCGTCCGCTCTTTCTGCGCGCCCCGGCCCCATGTTTGCGGCTGGCGTTGGGTGAGTTCGCGGACCTGTTTCTGCACGGCCAGCGTGCCGTGCCTTGCCCGGTTCCCCTACGGTGGAATTCCCTGCAGGAGGCTTTCGGCAGCCTGTTCGACGCCTAACGGCATTAACGCGCTTTCTGCGGCCCGGACTAGCGGTGCTCGGGTTTTCATCCACCGCATGTTTGGCGGACGCGCGCGACATGAGAACCCGGGCTAACGTCTTTTCCGTGAAAACGAAACGCGTCCGACGGCATGACGCGTTACTTTCCCTGAATGCACTCCAGATTTCCCCTCCGCCCGTTTTTCGCCCTTTGCGCCGCGCTTGCCTGTGCCGCGCCTGCCGCCTCCCAGCCGCACTTGATCATCCCGCCCGAAGCACGGGCCGGGGCGGTGCTCCCGCACTTGCACCCTTATGCCGACGTCATCAATACCTTCATCACGCGCCAGGGTGAGTATCCCTGGCGATTCGAGCCGACGGGTTTCACGCGCGACGCCTACCTCCCGGTGATCGACAGCATCGCGCGCGGGCTACGCCTTTACCAGAACGCGGCCGGCCGCATCATCGATCCCATCCTCAATCGCGAACACCAGTACTCCACGCCTGCCTATGCACACGCGGTTTCCGTCCTGTTCAGGAGTGGATACGCTCCGGCGACCGACACCGCGATGCTGAATTCGGGAATCCGCGCGATGAGCGCGGGAATCACGACCATGCTTCCGGGAAACTCCGTTCCCGATGGTCACGGGGACTTTTACACGGTGTTGCTGATGATGGCGTTCGAAAACTTCAAGGGCGTCGTGAGCCCGGATCAGCAGTCGCAATGGAGAACCTCGCTCGGCAACATTCCCTCCTCGAAGTACAGCAACGCGGCGCCCAACTGGACCGGATTCAACATGGCGGGGGAGTTCCTGCGCCACAAGGAAGGGCTCACGACGATCAACTGGGTCAGCCAGCGCATGAGCCAGCAAATCCAGTACATGGGGCTCGACGGGTTGTATCAGGACATCGCTGCCAGCCAGGTGGAGCGCACGACCGTGGCGAACATCGGGGGAAATTCATTTGCCTATGACAACGTCGCGCGAGTGCTGCTGAGCATCATCGCGACGGGAGGGTACGACGCCGTCGCGGTCGACTCCCTGCGGCAGCGTCTCTGGCGCGGCGCGTGGTCGGGCCTGTTGTACCAGTCGTCGGCGGGCGAGGTGCCGACCGGGATGCGCAGTTCGCACCACCTCTGGAACGAGGCGTATGCGGCCGTCAACTACGAGATGTGGGCCGCTCAGTACATGATGGCGGGACTCCCCGAAATCGCGGGCGCCTTCAAGCGCGCCGCGCACCTTTCGCTCTCGGTCACGAAACAGTGGCTGCGACCGAACGGGACGGGGTACGTGACCAAGGCGCGCTATCCCATTTCGGCACGTTGGGGTTACATGTCTTATGCGCAACAGGCACAGTACAATGGCTTGACTGCTTCGACCCTCGGGCTCGCCTGGCAGGTCGCAGACACCAGCGTCCATGAACGGCCGGCCCCCGCGGATCTCGGCGGGTACGTTTTGCCGATCATTCCCGGCTTCAAAAAAGTTTTCGCGAATGCGGGGGGATCCTATGTCGAGTACGACCTGAGGGGCGACCAGTCGCACAATCCCACGGGCCTTCTGCGCGTTCACCTCAAGTCCACGCTGCCGCAGTTGGGGCCCTCCGACGGTGCCGTCGGCCCCGTGAACCAGGACCAGGGCGCGCAGTACCGGCCGCAGTATCCAACCGGCATGGCCGACCCTTCCAACCTGCAGAATCTGAGCATCGGCCCCGGTTGGCCGGTCGGAGGCGGGCAGTGGCAGGTTCTGGCGGCTCTCACGCAAATCCCCCAGGTCGAGGTCCTCGACCAGGCGGTGCACGGGGTGCGTTTCCGTGTGACGTACAACATCGGACAGGGATCCACGTTGCATCAGACTGTTGCCGTCGATCCCTCCGGCGTGACGGTGACCGACTCGGTGGTCGGAGGCAGCGTGGAGTCGCTGCGCATCTTCTATCCCATGCTCATGACGGACGGGGAAGAGAACACCACCGTTCTTTTCGACGGTCCTTCCGTTGCGCTTGTGCTGCGGGAGAAGGGCGTACGGTTCTCGATGTCGCGCCCGGTGGTTTCCCTGGAGCGAACCAACGTGGTGCGCAACCATCGCAACGGACGCGTGGAGGCGGCTTACGCAGATGTGCCGGGGCGCGTTGCGGAGTACCGCATTACCGCCTGGCCCGTGTATGAACCCGTCGCCGTGCGCGGGGCGCGCCCTGCGGCTTTCGCACAGGCGGTGGTCGAGGGCGGGTTCCTGCGTGTCGGAGCTTCCGGAGCGCATCGCGTCGAGGTGCGCGATCTGGCCGGGAGAAGGCTTTGGAACAGCACCGCGACAGGCCCGGCCAGCCATGACCTGCGTGCGGTTCCCGGTGCTGCGGGCATCCGTGTTCTCATTGTAACCACGTCGGAGGGGCGTAGCGTGCATGCGCTTCCGCCATCGACCTTGCCGACGGGCATGTCCCGCTGACCGAGGACCCCCGGCGGAATTTTCTTCGGAGGTTTTTTCTCGCGACGCGTGCGACATGATTTGACGTGGACCCTTCATCCGGACGTCGATACGTGACGAAACCCCGCGCGCCGGAACGTACCGCTCGTTATTTTCGAAGCATGACCGCAACCGCGGTGCATGCGAACACAAGGAACGAATCATGGTTGCCAGTGTGCGGAATCTTGTTGCGCCCGGTCTTCGCGTCGTGGCGATGGCCTTTTTCCTGAATGCTTCCGGTGCCCAGGCGTGGGAGGTTCCCCTGATCATTCCGGAGCACCTGCGCGGAGCTCCCGTACCGGGAGAGATGCACCCGCATTCCACGATCATCAACGCTTACCTGCTGCGCCAGCAGTCGCACATGGAAGGGTTCAAGCCGACAGGCTACACGCGCGCGGACTACCTGCCGGTGATCGACAGCATCGCGCGTGGAATGGGCGCGCACCAGAATGCAGCCGGACGCATCATCGACCCGGTGCTGAACCGCGAGCATCAATATTCCACCCCTGCGTATGCACATGCCGTCGCGGTTCTCTTCAAGAGCGGGTACCTCCCGATGACGGACACCGCCATGCTGAATTCCGGGATTCGCGCGATGGACGCGTCCGTCACCACCATGCTGCCGGGGAATTCGGTGCCGGACGGGCACGGGGACTTCTACACCATCCTGATCATGATGGCCTTCGAGAACTTCAAGGGGGTGGTGACTCCCGAGAAACAGGCTTCCTGGAGGGCGTCCATCGGCAACATTCCGACTTCGAAGTACAACAATGCGGCTCCCAACTGGATCGGCATCAATCTCGCCGGGGAGTTTTTGCGCTACCGTGAGGACTCCACCCGCGTCAACTCATCGCTGGCCTGGGTCCAGCAGCGCATGAGCTACCAGATCACGCGCATGGGACTCGACGGCATGTATCAGGATGATTACACCATCGAAACCCAGAACGTCGTCAACACCGGCGGCAACTCGGTCGCGTACGACATGGTTGCGCGCACCGTTCTCAACGTCATCGCCACCGCCGGATACGACGGGATCGGCGCGGAGGAACTGCGCTTGCGGCTGTGGCGCGGCGCATGGACGGGTTTGCTTTACCAGTCGGGAGCCGGTGAGGTTCCCACGGGGATGCGCAGCTCCCACCATCTTTGGAACGAATCATACGCCGCGGCGACATACGAAATGTGGGCCCGGCAGTATGCCATGGCCGGGCAGCCCGAAATCGCGGGAGCCTTCAAGCGCGCCGCGCATCTTTCGCTTCATGTCACAAAGCAGTGGCTGCGCCCGAACGGCCTGGGTTACATCACCAAGGCGCGCTATCCCGCTTCGGCGCGCTGGGGCTACATGGCGTATTCCGGCCTGATGCAATACAATGGGTGGACGGCTTCATCGCTTGCGTTGGCCTGGCAGATGGCGGATACGTCCATTGCCGAACGTCCTGCTCCGGCGGATATCGGGGGGTACGTGATGCCGGTGATCCCCGGTTTCAAGAAGGTGTTCGCCAATGCGGGGGGAACCTACGTGCAATACGACCTGCGCGGGGATCAGTCGCACAATCCCACGGGGCTGCTGCGCCTGCATCTTCGGGGCGGCCATCCCTTGCTCGGACCTTCCGACGGGGCCGTGGGCCCGGCCAATCAGGACCAGGGCGCGCAATATCGCCCGCAGTACCCGTCCAACCTGGCCGATCCTTCGCACCTGCAGAACATCAGTGTCGGACCGGGCTGGCCGGTCGGCGGGGGACAGTGGCAGGTGCTGGCCGCCCTGACCCAGATTCCCGAAGTGACAGTCCTTGAGCAGACGACGCAGCGGGCAAGCTTTCGAGTGACCTACAACATCGGCCAGGGATCGACCTTGCACCAAACCGTAATCGTGGAGCCGACGGGTGTGACGGTGGTCGACTCCGTGGTCGGCGGGAGCGTGGAATCGCTGCGCATCTTTTACCCGATGCTCGTCACCGACGGGGAAGATTCGACCACGATCGCGATCGACGGCAATCACGTGACGCTCGGCCTGCACGGCAAGGGGTCGCGTTTCACGATGATCCGCCCGTCGGTTCCGCTGACGCGGAACAACGTCATTCGCAACCATCGCAACGGCCGCATGGACGCGGTGTACGCCGATGTTCCAGGGCGCGTGGCGGAGTATCGCGTGACGGCATGGCCTGTCTTCGACCCGACGTTCTTGCGTGCGGCGCACATGCCCCAGGCACCGACCCGTGCGCGCATCGACGGCGCAATGCTCAGGGTGGAGGCTCCGGGAGCGCATCGTGCGGAAGTTCGCGACGTTACGGGAAGGTTGTTGTGGCGCCACGCGGGGTACGGGGCGTCGGTGTACGACCTGCGCGAGGTGGGAGCCCTGCAAGGCCGGCGCGGTGTCGCCGTCGTTTCGGTGCGCGGCGAGGCCGTGCGCTTCGATGGCATGTACGTTCGTTGAGGTTGACGGCGTCGCACAAGGGAACGGCAGCGCGGCCAGTTATTGCGCAAGCGATATATTGAATGCAACGACCGGAATGTCGCGGATGATTTTGTTCGATTTTCCGGGGAAAATGCGGGGCTGCCGCGATATATTCGGAAACCGGATGCGAATGCGTCGTCCGTTCCCGCAGCTTTCCCGGAAACCGCTTTTGTCCGGATTGGAGTCCCCATGCCGAAGTCGCTGAAATCCATGTCCCCCCGATTTTCCTTGCTTGCTCTCGCCTTGGGCGCCCTGTCCGCCGGTGCCGTTCCCGCCCAGGCGACCTTTACCGCGGCCGATTCCGGTTGGGTTCCGATCTTCAACGGATTCGATTTCACCGGGCTGTATTCCCGGAACTACGGCCAGGAGATTCAGAGGCCGCCGCATCCGGTGTGGCAGATCGAGCATCAAGGCACTGACACCGCCACGATTCGGGTCGCCGGCACGGCTTCGAACGTGCAGGGGCACCTGGGGACCGACAACGACACCTATAAACACTACCGTGTTCGGGTGAGCTACCGCTTCGACGGCATCAACAACAATTTCAACGCCGGCCTCACGTATCACACCGACGAGACCGTTCCGCGCATGAACAACAACTGGCCGCGTTCCATCGAGTCGCAGATGAAGCAGAACGAGACTGGCTCGGCGTTCTCGATCGCGCAGTTGGCCTTCACCACGACCACCAGCGGGTCGGGCGCGGGCTCGAACTACAATCCGAACGGCAATGTGGTGCAGGCCTGCGC
>JBJHDK010000040.1:0-23881 GCA_050486505.1 Fibrobacteria bacterium
GAAGTGGTGGCTGAGTTTGCCGGCCTTGTCGGTCAGAGCGAAGAGCTTTTGGTGCTCGCGCATTTCGGAGACAAGCACTTCCTCGGGGATCTCCAGAAGTTTTTCATCGAACGAACAGAGCACCGGCACGGTCCATTCGGTGAGCCAGGTGACCGTGTCGAGCAAGTCCTCGTCCACGCGCCACTTGAGCCCGTTCTTCTGTGCGGTCTCTTCCGTCAGCTTGCGGATGTCGGCCCTGCGTTCGGTATGGTCGACGACCACCTTGGCGTTGCGCAGCGTGTCGAGATACGCCTTCCGGTCCGCCGCGACGGGGATCCATTCGTTCTTGAGAAAGCGGTGGCCGCGCGATTGATTCCCGGCGGTGATGCCGGCGAAGGTGGCGGGAATGACGCGGTCCCCAAGCAGTGCGACCAACCAGGTCACGGGCCGGACGAACGATTCGCCTTCGCCGTTCCCCCACTTCATGGTCTTGTACCAGTGGATGTCGGCGAAGAGTGCGGGAATGGCCTCCGCCAGGATCTCCAGCGCGTCGCGCCCTTTTTTCTCGACGCGGGCGAACAGGTAGCCGTCGCGGATTTCGAGCTGCGATTCCTGCAGACCGTACTTCTTCGCGAAGGCCAGCGCGGCCTGGGTCCACTTGCCGTCCTTGTCCTTGGCGACCTTCTCGGGCGCGCCCTTCATGTCGAGCGCCTGGTCGGGTTGGCGGTTGAGCACGGAGGCGATGGAAAGGGCGATGCGGCGTGGCGTGGCGTAGATCTGCACATCCTGCGGATCAAGCCCGCTGTTGCCGAGGTGCTTGTCGATCAGGCGCGGCAGCTGTTCGAGCAGCGGCGCGAACACGCGCGCGGGCATTTCTTCGACGCCCAATTCGATGAGGAGGGGGGCGGTCGCTGCGGACGGTGTGGTTGCGGTACCCTGTATGGGCGACCTGCTGGTCGCCCATACAGGGGGGGTGCCGGCCATCGGGTACCCCAGGGCGTCCCGGTTCCGCAACCACGCCTCAGCCACCGCCTTGGCCAACGCGCGCACGCGCAGAATGTACCCCTGTCGCTCGTTCACCGAGATGGCGCCGCGGGCGTCGAGCAGGTTGAACGCGTGGCTCGCCTTCATGCAATAGTCGAACGCGGGTGCGGGCAGGTCGGCTTCGCACAGGCGCGCGCACTCCTTCTCGAACTTGTCGAAGAGGTCGTAGTGCAGCGCGGTGTCGGCCTCCTCGAAGTTGTGCCGCGAGTGCTGCACTTCGTTCTGGTGGTAGATGTCGCCGTAGGTGACGCTGTCGTTGTACTTCAGCTTGAAAACGTTATCGACCTTTTGCAGGTACATGCAGATGCGTTCAAGGCCGTAGGTGATCTCGCCCATCACGGGCTTGAGGTCGATGCCGCCCACCTGCTGGAAGTAGGTGAACTGGGTGATCTCCATGCCGTCGAGCCACACTTCCCAGCCGAGACCCCACGCGCCAAGGGTGGGGGATTCCCAGTCGTCATGCACGAAACGGATGTCGTGCTGTTCGGGATCGATGCCGATGGCGCGGAGGCTGCCGAGGTAGAGGTCGACGATGTCGAGGGGACTGGGCTTGAGCACCACCTGGAACTGGAAGTAGTGCTGCATGCGGTTGGGATTGTCGCCGTAGCGGCCGTCCTTGGGGCGGCGGCAGGGCTCGATGAAGGCGGCACTGAACGGCTCGGGCCCCAGGCTGCGCAAAAAGGTCGCGGGGTTGAAGGTGGCGGCGCCCTTTTCGACGTCGTAGGGTTGGGCGACGAGGCAGCCACGGTCGCTCCAGTACTTCTGGAGCGTGAGAATGAGGTCCTGGAAGTTCATAAGTGTGGCAAAAATGCGCTTTTTACGGGGGGTTTCCAAAGGAATCGAAGCGGTGGAGGGGGGAGCCCCTCATTTCGAATCTGCGGCCCGGCCTGATCCGCGGGCGGGAACTCCCTCCACCCACATGACGTTTCCCGACACACTTCAGAAGGCTCGGTGCGGGAGCTCGGCGCGAGCCCGTTCGGCCTGCGGCCGATTATTGGCCTGCCTTCGGCGAGATCCGTACGGTCGTCGCTATTTGATCCAAATCGTCCAGTCGGAATCGTTCGGCCCGCTGCCGTTAAGCTCGGTGCAGTTACCGCTGTAGAGGTTTATCTTGTCCGGCGAGCAAAGCCCGTAACACAACGGGTAAACGTCGTTACAGGTTTCGAACGACGTGTCGGTGACGTTCCGCAGCGCGACTGCATGGCTGCTGCCGCGACTCACCCTGTTCAGCGAATCGACCGGCAGGCACTCGGTGTTCCAGCTGGAACCGGATGCATTCCTGGTCCTTTTGTGAAGCTGCTTTTCGGGCCTTTGTTGCGATGTGAAGGCGTACCAAGGGCCTTCGAGGAGGAAGGTCGGGCAGCCGGGGCGATCCAGCAAGACATCGAAATAACGATTGCCGGAAGCCGAGAAATCGGTGAAGAACAGCGCGCTGTCGCGGCTCACCGAATCCAGCTCGGCGGCCTTGTAGTAACGCCCCGGCGCGATGGGGTACTCCTTGACGACATCTTCACTGGCAGGGATGATGCAGCCGCCCGGAACCACGATCGATAGCGCGACTGCCGTAACGAATGACAATGTTGGATACCATCGGATGGTGCGCGTGTTTGTGTTCATTGTGACAGGAATGTAGCGTGCAAACGACCGGATCGCTACGGGTTTTCGCGCCGTTTCTTACGGGACACCTTCCGCTTTTCACCCCGTATTCCCCGAAATCCGGGGGTTCAAACCGCCCGCCCGATGCCCTATATTCCGGTGTGTACCCACAAGAACACGAACAACACCAAGGAGAACCCCATGGCCACAGTCACCCTCAAGGGCAACCCCCTCAAAACCCTCGGCGATCTTCCGAAGGTCGGCAGTCAGGCGCCTGATTTCAAGCTCCCGACACGCGACCTGTCCGATGTCACGCTCAAGGACTTCGCGGGCAAGAAAGTCATCCTCAACATCTTCCCCAGCATCGACACCGGCACCTGCGCGACCTCGGTGCGCACCTTCAACAAGCAGGCGAGCGAGATGCCGGGTGTGGTTGTCGTGGGCGTGTCAAAAGACCTTCCCTTCGCATTGAATCGTTTCTGCGGCGCGGAGGGCATCGACAAGGTCGTGACCACCTCGTCCTTGCGCGACGATTCATTCGGCAAGAATTATGGGGTGACCTTCGTCGACGGCCCGCTGGCGGGGGTGTTCTCCCGTGCGGTCGTGGTGATCGGAGAAGACGGCAAGGTGCTGCACGCCGAGCAGGTTGCGGAGACTGCGGACGAGCCCGATTACAAGGCCGCGATGGATGCGGTGAAGTAACAGGAGAATTGGGAATTACGAATTACGAATTACGAATGATGGGGGGCTGGTAGAGGGAGGCGCTTTGTGAGTAGGCCGGCAATGCGCATAGGTGCTTCACGCAAACACACCTGTGCTCAATTCTTAATTCGTAATTCTTAATTCGTAATTCCCTGAACGTCCGTCAATACTCCCGCGTCCATCTCCAGCCGTCGGTACGGCAGCTTTTCGATCAGCGGCAGGTCGTGCGTCGCCATCAGCACCGCGGTGCCTCCCGCGTGGATGTCCTGGAAAATGCGAAGGATGTCGCGCGAGGTCTCCGGGTCGAGGTTGCCGGTCGGCTCGTCGGCCAGCACGGCGTAGGGCTCGTTGGCCATGGCGCGGGCGATCGCCACCCGCTGCTGTTCGCCCCCCGAAAGCTCGTGCGGCATGCGCTTTGCCTTCGCGGACAAGCGCACCAACGCGAGGACTTCATACACGCGTTGCTTGACGCGCGCCTGTGGCGCGTCGGCCACACGCAAGGCGAGAGCGACGTTCTCGAACACGTTCCGGTCACTCAACAGTTTGAAATCCTGGAAGACGATCCCGAGGCGGCGGCGCAGCGCCTGTACCTTCGCCGTCGAGAGCTTGCGGTCCGACCGGTAATCGAAACCCGGACCCGCGGAGACCGTCACAAGACCGGAGTCGGGCTTTTCGTCCATGTAAACCATGCGCAGGATCGTGCTTTTGCCTGCGCCGCTGGGGCCGGTGAGCAAGACGAACTCACCGCGGTCAAGGCGAAAGCTCACGCCGTCGAGAGCCTTCCAACCCCCCGTGTATTCCTTGCTGACGTCGGCGAATTCGATCATGGTGTGCGTGGCCCCCGGGAACCGGCCGTGCGGGAGGTGCGACGGGCTTCGGACTTTTGCAGCACGAAGTGCAGGCGCTCGTTCCGGTCGGTTCCGGGCTCCAAGGTAAAATCCGCGAGCCGCGCCTGGACCGAAAACCCCGCTTCGTGTGCGGTTTTTCCGAGGAAGGCCGCCGGCCAGATACGCTGGCGGTGGACTTCCTCGCGGCGGTCGAACCGGCCGTCCGGGCCCTCCGTGAAGAATGTAAAGAGATTCAGCTGCGTGCGCGTCTCGGCATCGTAGCGGCTCGCGCGGACCACTGCGCCGTGTTCCGTTTCCATGTAGTCCAGTGCATCGGCGAAATAGCGCCGCGAGCAGGTCGCGGTGGTCACGTCGAAGAGGAAAATCCCGCCGGGTTTGAGCACGCGCAAGACTTCGTCCATCAAGCGGCGTACATCGTCGGGTCGGGTGAGATAGTTGAGACTGTCATACACCATCAATACCAGGTCGAACCCGCCGTCGTTCTCGCCGCCGTCATGAAAGGGGAGAGCGGTGGCGTCGCACGCGGCACGGCGGAGGGTCTCATCCACCGAGCCGTGATCCGGCTGTGCGGTACGCAGCATGTCGAAGCTCAGGTCGGTGTGCACGGAGAACGCATTGCGCCACAGCGGTCCGACGGGGGGACGGGCCAGGCGGCAGGTGCCCGCAGCCAATTCCAGGATCCGCCGCGGGGGTTTGTTGCGAGTCGTGCGCCAGAGCTTGCGCAGGTGCCGCGCCCAGCCGGGGTAATCGACGTGCGCCATCACGGCATCGTAGTGCGGGGCGAGGGAGGTGTAGGGGGCGGAAGAGGGCATGGGAAGCAGGAATTACGAATTACGAATTACGAACTAAGAATCACGAATTAAGAATTGAATGCGGAGGTGGTTTTGCGTGAAGTATCTCCGAGCGTGGCCGGTACCATTCGCAGATCTTCGTCTTCAAATAGGCTCCATCATTCGTAACTCGCAATTCTTAATTCGTAATTCCCCTGTTCCCTGCTATTCGAACTGCTCCAACCGCCTGTCGATATGGACTTGCGTGCGCCATGTCTGGATCAGCGCCTCAAGGCGCTCGCCGATGATCCATTCGCGGGCGTATTGGCTGATGAGAGGGAAATCTTCCTCGAGAGAGGGCTGCCGGATCTCTTCCTTGCGGTCGACGCGGAAGAGGTGCCAGCTGTCGCCGATCAGCACGGGCGTACTGACCCCTCCCTGCGGCAGGGTGTCCACCACCGCGCGATAAGCACCTGCCAGCGAGTCGCGTGAGAACCATCCCAGGTCGCCGCCCAGGTCGCGGGTTCGCCGGTCGTCGGAGAAGCGGCGCGCGGCGGCGCGGAAATCCTCCTGCGTGCGGAGCGTGGTGCGCAGGGAATCAAGGAAGTTCCGGGCGCGCACCGTGTCCGCTCCCGAGGGCGTGACGCGCACAAGGATGTGCGCCGCGCGCACCTCATTGTCGCGCTTCGAGGAGACGCGGATGACGTGAAAGCCGAAGCGCGTGCGCACGGGCCGGCGGGTGTAGTCCCCGGCGTCCAGGGCAAAGGCGGCGCGCTCGAAATCGGGATCGAGCGTGCCGCGTCGGGTGAAGCCCAGGTCGCCGCCCGCGCGGCCCGATGCGTCGTCGGAGTGCAGGCGGGCCAGTTCCGCGAAGCTTTCGCCCGCCTGCAGGCGCCTGATCAGGGCCGTCGCACGCTCGCGCGCCGCGTTCTCCAGGGAGTCGCCCGCCTTCACGCGCCACTGCAGGTGCGAGAGTCGCGTCACGTTGTATTGCACGGGAAGACTGTCGCGATAGAGTTCGAAGAACTCCCTGACCTGAAGCTGCGACGGCTGGGGGTCCCCCACATACTTCATCTGCAGGCGCTGCCGGAGCATGTTCTCTCGCACTTGCTCGGCCATGCGCGCGCGGAACTGGCCCAGCGACATTCCGGTGGCTTGGCGCAGCGCGGCCTCGAGTTGGCGCTCGCCGCCCTGTTGCTGGACGAGCCTCGCGTACATGTCGGAAACGCGGGCATCCACATCGCGCTCCGACACGACGATGGTGGTGTCTTGGCGTGCCCGGGAAAGAACGACCTTGTCGTCGATGATGCGCTCCAGCGCCTCGGCGCGTTGTTCCCGCAGCGACATTTGGGCGAAGCCCGGGCGCTGCTGTGCCATTCCCTGTCGCAATTCCTCAAGCTCGGAGAACAGGACAGTCGATCCGCCCACCACGGCGACCACCCCTTCCACTGGCGTCCGTGCCTGAAGCTGCGGGGCAGAGAAAAGAGTAATGGCGAAAATACCCGCGATCATTCGCGCGGGAGAGGAGGAACACGAGCGCATGGGGGTCATTCTCCGGGGTAACTCTCGTCGGGGGGAAGTTCGGAGTCGTCACCCTGTTGGGGGAGCGTTCCCGCAGCCTCCGTTCCCGGGATGAGATCCACGTTGAGGCGGATGGCCACACCTTCCTTGTATTGCCTGATCTTGCTTTCGCGCATACGCTCGCGGTGCTGCATCGCGAGTTGCGCGCTGATGACCGCGCGGACTTCCGCGAACGGCAAGGGCGTGCCGGCCTCGAGGCGCTCCTGCAGGCGGACGAGGTAGATGCCATCGGGACAACTCAGCGGGTTCGACAGCCAGCCCGCCTGCGCTTCGAGCATTTCGTGGAGGCAGGAGGGGATCTCGGCAGGGCGACGGAAGGGGATGTGGGCCATGTCGAGGCCGGCGTCAAGGGAGTGCTCGGCGGCCAGGGTGGCGAAGTTGTTGCCCCGCACGCGTCGGCGGATATCGAGCGCCTCGCGTAGCGTGGCCACGCGGATGTGCATGTAGCGATACTCGGGCGCGCGGCGGCGGAACTCGGTCTTGTTGTTCTCGTAGTAGCGCATCATCGTGCCCTCGTCGGGTTCGGTGAGCGCCCCCGCGGAGGTTTCCCGCGCCATCAGTTCCTCCACGAGCATGCGCCGCTGCAGTCGCTCGAGCTTCCGCTTCACCTGGGGATCCTCGTGCAGCCGCCGCCTCAGAGCCTCCTGGTGCACGGCCTCGTCGTCGATCCAGCGCTGGATCAGGTCGAGGTACTGCTCCCTCGGCAGGATTTGTTCGTATTCCTCCGGGAAGATTTCGCGCAATTCTTCCAGTGTCAGAACCGCGTCGTCGACCTGTGCCAGCACGATGCCGGGTTCCTCCGCCTTTTGGCAGCCGGTGAGTCCGGTGAAAAGCAGGCCCGCGAAAACGGACATACAGACGATGGGTGCCCAGGCACGGAATCGCGAAAATCGCATCAAATCAGGGGAAGAAATCGGGGGGGACACGGGGGGAATATACGAAATTGGGGAACCGGGGGCGGCGACGGGCCGGAGTCGAAGTATGTACACCAGGGACGGGATGGACTTATTGGACAGTGTTTCGTCCATTAAGTCCATCCCGTCCATCTGGTCCACGGTGTTTCTGCCCATCCTTCGGCTCCGGCCCGGTCATTCCTTTCAGAACTTCCGCCGCCATCTCCGTCAGGGCCGCATCGTCGCCGCGCGGGGCGGGGAGTTCGATGCGCAGTTGCAGGGGGTCGCCGTAGAGGAAGCGCATGGGGAACTTGATGCGGCCGGCGAGCGCGGAGAGATCTTCCCGCCCGGGCATATGGTCGGGCGAGAAGGTCAGCAGCAGCGCCCCGTCCTTTGCCTCCGCCTTGCGGATGCCGCCGGCCCGACACGCGATGCGGGCCTCCACCGTGCGAAGAAGCATCCGGGCCTCTTCGGGCGGGACACCGAAGCGGTCCGTGAGCTCGGCCTCCATCCCGGCAACTGCGGGGAAAGATTCCAGGCGCGCGATCTTCTGGTAGAGCGTCGTGCGTTGCAGCGAGTCCTCGACGTAGGCTTCCGGAAGGTACGCGTCGACGGGGAATTCGATCTCGGGGTTGAGCGGGGGGCGGGGGGCTTCGCCGTGCTGGAGCGTCTGCACGGCTTCTTGCACCATACGGCAGTAGGTTTCGTATCCCACCGCGGCGATGTGCCCGCTTTGCTCGATGCCGAGAAGGTTGCCCGCGCCGCGGATCTCCAGGTCGCGCATGGCGATCTGGAACCCGCTGCCAAGATCGGTGAACTTCTCGAGCGCGAACAACTTGCGCCGCGCATCGTCGGAGAAGCGGTTGGCATCGGGCGCGATCAGGAGGCAGTGCGCTTGTGCTGCGGAGCGTCCCACCCGGCCACGTAGCTGGTAGAGCTGGCTGAGGCCGAAGAGGTCGGCCCGGTGCACGATGAGCGTGTTCGCGTTGGGGATGTCGATGCCCGACTCGATGATGGCCGTGCAGCAGAGGACGTCGTACTCGTGGTGGATGAAGGCGGACATGACACGCTCGAGCGCGCCTTCCTCCATCTGCCCGTGGGCCGTGCCCACGCGTGCGCCGGGAACGAGCTCCTGCACGCGCTCGGCCATCTCGGCCATGTCGCGCACGCGGTTGTGCACGAAGAAGGCCTGCCCTCCGCGGGCCAGTTCCGCCTCGAGCGCCTCGCGGACGATGGCGGGGTCCCAGTGGACCACCCGGGTCTCGATGGGGAGGCGATTGCGAGGCGGCGTGGCGATCAGCGACAGGTCCCGCGTGCCGAGCAGGGACATGTGCAGGCTGCGGGGGATGGGCGTGGCGGACAGGGAAAGCGTATCCACCTCGGCGCGTAATTCCTTGAGGCGTTCCTTTTGCTTGACGCCGAACTTCTGTTCCTCGTCCACGACGAGGAGTCCAAGATCATGGAACTTCACGTCTTTCGACAACAGCCGGTGCGTGCCCACGAGAATGTCGACTTCCCCGCGCGCGACGGCAGCGAGGGTTTCCTTCTGTTCCGCGGAGGTACGAAAGCGGTGCAGGGAGGCGATGCGCACCGGCCACTCGGCGAAGCGTTCCCTGATGGTCTCGTAGTGCTGTTCCGCGAGGATGGTCGTCGGCGCGAGCAGGGCCACCTGCTTGCGCGCGCACGCGGCCTTGAAGGCGGCGCGCATGGCCACCTCGGTCTTTCCGAAGCCCACGTCGCCGCACACGAGGCGATCCATGGGACGTTCCGATTCCATGTCGCGCTTGGTGTCGGCGATCGCCCGGGCCTGATCGGGAGTGAGTTCGAATTCGAAGGAAGCCTCGAACTCCCGCTGCAACTCTCCATCGGGAGAGAACGCGAATCCCCTGGCGACGGAGCGGCGGGCGTAGAGCTCGATGAGCTCGCGCACCAGCACCACGATGGCCTTGCGCGTTTTTTCCTTTGCGTTTTCCCATGCCTTGCCCCCGAGCTTCGAGAGAACGGGAACGTGCCCCTCCTCTCCCGAAAACTTCTCGAGCTTGGCCAGATCCGACACGGGCAGGGTGAGCTTGTCGCCGTCCCTGTAATCGAGCAGGATGCAGTCGACCTCGTGATTGCCCACGCGCATGCGGCGAATGCCGGTGAATCGTCCCACGCCGTAGGCTTCGTGCACCACGAAGTCGCCGCGGTGCAGGGCCTCGAAGTCGGGAATGGCGACGCCGCCGCCCCGGTGCTTGCGCTTGCGGCTTGCGCGCGCCATGCGGTTGAAGATCTGGTGGTCGGTGAGGAGCGCCACGCCCTGTTCGTGGTCGATGAAACCGGAGGCGAGCGCTCCGGTGCAAATCCCTTCGATCCCGAACGGCTCCGCGGTCTTCCACAGGCGTTCGGCCATGGCGGGGTTGGGGGAGAGCAACCAGATGCGGGTTCCCTCCGCGGCCAGCGCGGTGAGTTGGGGTTCGATGTCGGCCATTCCGGCGCCGCTCCGCTGCTGCGGGTCGACCCGGAAGACGAGGCTTCCCGGTCCGTCCCAGGCGAGGCGTCCGATGTGGATCGCGGGCCGCGCGCCGATGAGCGCGTGCGCCTCGGCGGCGCTGAGGAACAGCTGTTCCGGGGTGTTGACGAGGCGCTCCTGTTCTACTGCCGCAGCGTGCCCTGCGCGCGCGGCTTCCCAGGTTTTTTCGAGGGCGCGGGCGAAGCCTTCCGAGTCGCCCACGATCACCAGTGCCGGAGCGCGCGCGGCCGCTCCGGACTTGCCGTCCGCATGCGGCGCGAGGAAATCAAGGAGGGAATGATTGAGCTCGCGGAACAGGGCCTTCTGCCAGTGGATGCCAGTCAGGTCGCGCTTGCGCGTGAGCCGGTGCAGCTCGGCCTCGTAGGCCGCTTCGCCTCCCAGAATGTCGAGGTGTTCCAGCAATCCTTCCGCGACTTCCGCATCGGTGAGGCAGCATTCATCCTGCGGCAGCAGCGCGACGGATCCGGTTTCGCGGATGGAGCGCTGCGAGAAGATATCGAACTCGCGAATGGATTCGATGACGTCGCCGTCAAGAACGATGCGCACGGGGTTCTCGGCGAGGAAGGGGTAAATGTCGAGGATCTCGCCGCGCACACTGAAATCCCCGATGTCCTGCACGACGGAGTCTTCGTGGAATCCGAGCGCGCCCGCGGCCTCCCTGAACGAACCGGGATCCAGCGAATCGCCGACGCGCAGCTCCACGATTTCACGGTGCAGGCTTTGCGGGCTCTGGAAGCGTTCGAGAAAGGCGGAGGCGGTGACGACGGTGACGGCGCGTTGACCGCGGTAAAGTGCCTCGAATGCCTCCAGTCGCCGCTCGCGCACCTGTCCGAAGGGCTCGCGCCATTCGTAGGGCTTGAGTTCGAGGCCGGGAAAGCGAATGACCGCTTCTTCACCCAGCCATGCCGCAAGGTCGTCCGCCATGGCTTCGGCATCTTTCGCGTCGGGCGCGATGTAGAGGATCGGCGCACCGTCCTTTTCCAGTCTCCGGAACTGCGCGGCCACGAGCGCGGAAGCGGCTGATCCCGCGAGCCCTGCGACGTGCACGGCCTCGCCGGCTACCGGGGCGATGCCCGCGAAGTCGGGAAAGACGCGTTGATCGAGGAGGTCGGAAAGCGGGAGGACGTGGGAGGAAGACATCGGGGAGGGAAAAGGTAGTTGGGAATTAAGAATTACGAATTAAGAATTACGAATGGGGGAGTGTCTTGAATGATGGGGAGTGGCGGTTCAGCGGCAGCTGCGCACTACGCTTCACACGAACACGTTCTTGTGTTTAATTCGTAATTCTTAATTCGTAATTCTTAATTCACCTGGCGCTTGCCCTCGAAGATCTCCCTGTACTCCCCGTACCCCTCCTTCTCCAGGTCCTCCACGGGAATGAACCGCAGTGCCGCGGAGTTGATGCAATAGCGAAGCCCCGTCGGAGTCGGGCCGTCGGGAAAGACGTGGCCGAGGTGCGAGTCAGCCTTGCCGCTGCGCACCTCGGTGCGGAGCATGCCGTGGCTCCCGTCCGTCTTTTCGACAACGCGTGCGCCTTGAATGGGACGGGTGAAGCTCGGCCAACCGGTGCCGCTGTCGAACTTGTCGCGCGACGAAAACAGGGGCTCTCCGGAGACGACGTCCACGTAGAGGCCCGCGCGCTTGTTGTCCCAATACGCGTTCGCGAAGGGGCGCTCGGTTCCATTCTGGCGGGCGATGCGATACTGTTCCGGCGAGAGGCGTTTTCGCAGTTCGTCATCCGGGAGCCCCGAAAGGTCGCAAACCGTACCGGTTGCTTGCGTCGCTTTTGTCGTCTTGGCCGCATCGGCCGCGTCGGTGTCGCGCGCGGGAAAGTCATCCGGCACATTGCCCCATGCCGAAGCGATGAAGCCCATGCGCCCGGAGCCGGCCTTGTAGCGCTGGTAGTGCCCGGGGTTGGTCTCGCAGTAGCGATGGTGGTATTCCTCTGCCGGGAAGAAATTCGTGAAGGACTCCACCGTCACGGCAACGCGCGGCCCGAATCGCTCGGAGGCTTCGAGGCGGGTGACCGAATCACGCGCGATGCGTTCCTGCTCCGCGTCGTGGGTGAAAATCGCAGGGCGGTACTGGCTGCCGCGGTCGGCGAATTGTCCCCCCGCGTCGGCGGGGTCGACCTGCCGCCAGAACACGTTGAGGAGTATCGCGTAGGAGACTCGTGACGGGTCGAAGGTGATTTGCACGGCCTCGGTATGTCCGGTGATGCCTGAGCAGACCTTCTCGTAGGTGGGGGCCGGATCGTGTCCCCCCGCGTAGCCGGGGACGACGGAGAACACCCCCGGCATTTCCAGGAACGGTGCCTCGATGCACCAGAAACATCCTCCGGCAAAAGTGGCGGTTCGTGCGTTCATGGCAGGGGTTCCGTGATCAGGGTGAGCGTTCGGGGATCGGGAGGCCGGCCCTCCACCGGTGCGTCCCGCACAAGGTACACCGGCGAAGCGGTCAGCGCGACTTCTTCAGTTGCAAGACGGCCAGGGATCGCTCGCCGAGCGGATACCGGGCTCCCCCGCGCAGCGGGCCGTCGCGTTGCTCGGCCAGGGCGGTGTCGAGCACCCGGTGCCAGGCGAAGCCCGGGTCGGGACGGGGAAGGGAGAAGGGGCGGGCCTTCGCGTCGGCGTTGAACAGCATGAGAAAGGAATCGCCCACGATGCGCTCTCCCTCCTCGTCGACTTCTTCCATCGCGTGGCCGACGAGATACACGCCCACGGTGGCGACATGCGGCGCGTTCCAGAACACATCGGTCATTTCGCTTCCGTCGGGCGCGAGCCAGTGGATGTCCTTCACCCCCGCGCCGCGGATGGCGTGGTCCTGGAAAAAGCGGCGCCGCTGGAAGACGGGGTTCGCCCTCCAGAGATCCGCGACCTTTCGGACGAAAGCGAGCAGTTCCTCCTGCGCGGGAGTCAGTTCCCAGTGTACCCAGGCGAGGTCGTTGTCCTGGCAATATGCGTTGTTGTTGCCCTGCTGGGTGCGACCCAGTTCATCGCCGTGCGAGAGCATGGGAACGCCTTGCGAGAGCAGCAGGGTCGCGATGAAGTTGCGCTTCTGCCGTTCGCGCAGGGCGTTCACCTCGGGCGTTTCGGTGGGGCCCTCCTCGCCGCAGTTCCAGCTGTTGTTGTGGCTCTCCCCGTCACGGTTATCCTCGCCGTTCGCGAGGTTGCGCTTTTCGTTGTAGCTGACCAGATCGTGCAGGGTGAACCCGTCGTGCGCGGTGATGAAGTTCACGCTGGCATAGGGGCGGCGGCCGCTTCCCTCGTACAGGTCGCTGCTTCCGGTGATGCGCGTGGCGAACTCCGCCAGCGTTCCGCCGTCGCCTTTCCAGAAGCGGCGGACGCAGTCGCGGTACTTCCCGTTCCATTCCGTCCATCCCACGGGGAAGTTGCCCACCTGGTACCCCCCCTCGCCGAGATCCCATGGCTCGGCGATCAGCTTGACCTGGGAGAGCACCGGATCCTGGTGGATGATGTCGAAGAAAGCCCCCAGCTTGTCCACCTCGTGCAGCTGCCGCGCCAGCGCGGGAGCGAGGTCGAAGCGGAACCCGTCGACGTGCATTTCGGTCACCCAGTAACGGAGGCTGTCCATGATGAGCTGGAGCACCTTGGGGTGGCGCATGTTGAGCGTGTTGCCGCACCCGGTGTAGTCCATGTAATGGCGCGGATCGTCCGCGACGACGCGGTAGTAGGAAAGATTGTCGATGCCCCGCAGCGACAGCGTGGGCCCGAGGTGGTTGCCCTCGGCGGTATGGTTGTACACCACGTCGAGGATGACCTCGATGCCGGCCTTGTGCAGGGCGCGCACCATGGTCTTGAATTCGCGCACCACGTCGCCGGGATCGCGCGCGAGGGCGTACCCCGGGTGCGGCGCGAAGAACGCCAGGGAGTTGTAGCCCCAATAGTTCGAGAGGCCCTGTTCGAGCAGGTGGCGGTCGTGCACGAAGTGATGCACGGGCATCAGCTCCACGGCCGTCATTCCGAGCGACTTCAGGTGCGCGATCACGGGTTCGCAGCCGAGGGCGGCATAGGTGCCGCGCAGGTTCTCCGGGATCAGCGGGTGCAGCTGCGTGAGGCCCTTGACATGGAGCTCGTAGATGAGCGTCTTGTGCCAGGGAGTGGCGGGGGAGCTGTCGTCGCCCCAGGTGAAGGCGTCGTCCACCACGGTGGCCAGGGGTGCATCGGCAGCGTTGTCGCGGGGGTCGAACGAGAGGTCGGCGTCGGCGTGCCCCGGTGTGTAGCCGTACATCGCGTCGGACCAATGCACCGGGCGCCCCACGGCTTTGGCATACGGGTCGAGGAGGATCTTGTTGGCGTTGAAGCGCAGGCCCTGCTTCGGGTGATGCGGGCCGTGCACGCGATAGCCGTACAACTGGCCGGGGCGAACGTCGCGGAGATAGCAGTGCCAGACCTGGTCGGTGTGCTCGGGAACCTCGACGCGCACCGACTCGCGTCGGGATCCGGCGTCGTCGAAAAGACAGAGTTCCACCTTTTCGGCGTTTTCCGAGAACAGGGCGAAGTTGGTTCCGTGGCCGTCCCACGTGGCACCCAGTGGATACGGCTTTCCCGGTTTGACGCGCATGTGGAACTCCTCTCTCCGTCGGTATATATAACCGGAATGACCGAAGATGGCCGCTCCCTGCGGATTCAGGCAAGGCGCCGGTGACGGATGGCGGCCGGCAAGATGAATGGGGGGGCGCTTCCGGTTCGCTGCCCGGGAGGGGTTCCATGGTGAGCCAGGAGGGATTTGAACCCGCGACCCACGCCTTAAAAGGGCGCTGCTCTACCAGCTGAGCTACTGGCTCCCAAGGAACGAGGGGGCAAAGATAACCCCGGCGGATGCCCCATGCAACCATGGGCGAGGGAAAGCCTTCGCTGCGAATGTGGTCGCCATCGCTCTGGTTTCCCATGGGGGCAGCATGTACCTTGTGCCGGTGTTTTCGAAGCTTTACGGCGTGCATGCGCCTGCTTGTTTGACGTCGGCCCTCGCGCTGTTGTTGCTGTGGTCGCCCACCCGTGCGCAGCTCGTGGGCGAGGCCGGCGAAGCCGGCATGGAAGCCATCGCCCTGGTCGCGGCGGCCCGCCCTGCCGGCCTCGCCGGCGCCCATGCAGCCGTTGCCGAAGGCAGTTCTTCGATCGGGGTCAATCCCGCCGGCCTCGCGCGCGAGACAGGGCGCCACTTCAGTGGATCGATGCGCCCCGGCACCTTCAAGGCGGGCGCCGTGGCGTACTCCACCCCGTATGCCGGGGGGCGCGTCGCATTCAGCACGTCTTATGTCGATCATGGCGAAATTCTCGGGGTCAACGAATTCAGGGACGGAACCGGATTGATTCGTCCCTACAGCATCTATCCCGGCGTGAGTTACGCTCGCGTCGAAGGAGAGCGGTGGCGCTGGGGCGCGACGTTCAAGGTCGCCAGCGAAACCCTCGGAGACTTTGAAGATTCGCGGACGGCATACGGTGCCGCGGTGGATGCGGGCGTGCAGTATCAGCCTGCAGCGCGCAACATCGGTTTCGGCGCGTCGGTGACGAATCTCGGCCGCCAATTGACGGGACACTTCGAAGGGCATCGTGGTTACGGTCCGTTGCCGACGGTGCTGCGCGCGGGCGCATTCTACCAGCCCCCGGCGAACCGTCATCTGGTGGCGATCGGCGATGTCGAGCTCCCGTTTTATTCCGCTCCCGTGCTTGCGATTGGCGGGGAATATCGTTTCTCGGACGAATGGCAGGTGCGCGGCGGAACCCGCTGGAGCTATCACGACTTGCGCAACCTCGCGGGATGGATCGACCCGAACGCGGGAATCAACGAGCGCTATGGGGATGTGGTGAAGCTGGCGGGAGGAACCACGTTGCGGGTGCGCTCCGCGACGGTGGACTACGCCGCACAGTGGTGGCGCGGAACGGGAATTGTGCATGCCTTGACCCTCGGTTGGGCCCTCGACGGGCGCTGACGGCCGCGCGACGCAACCTTGCGGCATCTTCGCTCATTCGCTCCGGAATCGTTCGGGGTGCCAGGGCCAAGTCAACAAAAAAGGCCCCGAACGGGGCCTTTTTTGTTGAACTCCGATAGGAGGGGTCAGTCGAGCAATCCGGCGGCGATGAGGCTGTCGCGGATGGCCGTCACGGTGCCGACTGCGACGGAATCAGCGTCGATCTCGGCCTGGGGACGCGGCTCCTTCACGCAGTTCGCGACCGGATCTCCCGTTTCAGGATCTTCGGTCGGCGCCTCGCAGCTCACGACCGTCGAGTCGTTCAGAACGGCGCGGATGTAGGTCAACGTGGCGGCGATCTGGAAGTCGGTCCAGTAGTCGAAGGCGATCATTTCGCCGGTCTGAAAGACCATCCCGTTCACGACGATGGAATCATCCTGCCATTCGCCGCCGCCGCGCAGCAACACCTCGATGACGTGATCGGGGTTTGCCATGATGAAGTCGGCATTGGCGAGGGGCGGGGTGACGCCCGGGTGTCCCTTGCCGCCGGGATAGTGGCATCCCGTGCAGCTCTGAAAGAGAACCGCGCCGCTGTCGATCAGCCACTGGCGGGTGACCGGCTCTTCCTTGTCGCCTCCTCCGCCCTTGCCGCTGTCGAAACAGCCGGCCAGAGCGGCGGCCAGCGCGATGGCTGCGACCGGGAACAGCCGCTTTGCGGTGAACCGGGGTGTGTGGGGTGTCGTGTTCATGGCTCTCCTCCTCTGGGTGACCGTTGATGTAAGGCGTTAATCCAGAATCCCTGCAGCCGTGAGGCTGTCGCGCAGGGCTTTTACTTCCGAAACAGAAACGGAGTCGGAGGCGATGTCGGCGGCGCTCCGGGGCTCCTTGTCGCAATCTTCGACCAGGCCGTCTTCCGTTTGCACGGGTTCACGGCAGGTGACCACAGTGGAATCATTCAGCACCGCGCGGATATAGGTGGTCACGGCGGCGATCTGAAAGTCGGTGAAGTAACGGAAGCTGGGCATGAATCCCACTTCGTACTCGATGCCGTTCACGAAAATGTTGGAATCCGCGAAGCTGCCGCGGAGCAACACTTCGGGAATGCGCGTCTTCGGAAGCTGTTGGAGATAGTCGCCGTTCGCCAGGCGGGGATAGGTTCCCGGAACTCCTTCGCCCATCGCCTTGTGGCAGGTCATGCAGTTCGCGTAGAAAACCGTGCCAGAATCGATCAGCATTGCGCGCGGCTTGTCGATGCTTTCCTTCTTCTTGTCGTCATCGTCCGTCGGGAAACAGCCCACCACCAGAAGGGGGATGGTGGCGAGCGCCATCACCGCGAACCGCCGCAGGATGGATGGTGTCAGTGTGCGACGCGGAGTGTTCATCATGTCCGTCTGGCCCTTATCCCCGACCAGACGCGGACGTCCGATCGGGATCGTGTTCAAGTTTCACCAACTTGGGCAATATAATAAGGGGCGCTGTTCCCGACGCGCACGAAACGGAAAATGAGCGGTTCCGGGTCTTTTTTTTCGCTCATCTGGCGATTTCGACGGAGCATGGCGCATGCTCCGCGAGATGCAACGACGTGCCCCCGAGCAGGAAGCGCTGCAGGGGTCCGTGCCCACGGCTGCCCATGAAGAGCGTGTCGGGCCTGAAGCTTCGGACGGCGCGCAGGAGTTCACCGCGGGGGTCCCCCTCGCGGAGGGAGTTCGCGTGCGATCCGTCCGGTTCGGGGGATGCGGAAGATAGGCGTCATTTGGCTCCTGAGGCAGAATACCCGATCCCGAAGAGATGGGAAAGGTTTTATGAGCTACCGTTGCCATCTTTTACGTGGAATCGCTCAGTGGTTAATGGAATATTGACCATTATTTTGCTCTTCACAATTGAGAACGGAAAATGTGCAGAAAATCCGTGCGGGAGTGCTGGCCATGGCCTAGATTCATTTTCCATTGTTTGGACTTGGGTAGAGAGGGCGCCGTGAGAAAGGATAGGCAAATGAAGAAGGGTATTATTCTCGCGATAATTCTGGCCGTTGGAGTCTCCGTTTCCGGTGCTCGTGATTGGGGTTTCACGCGAGACACGGTCTTTGAATCCGGTATTGACTCCGTGCGTATCGCGAATCATTCGCTCGCAGACACCCTGCGCATTGATTCCGTCGCTGTGGAGCTACTGACTTCCGCGAGCCAGACCTATGTCGAATTCTTCGCACCGACACAGCCAGGCATTCCGTCTGCACGTGGGTACGGAATCATTCATGTCAACGGTCAAACTCACTACGAACCCAGGCATCCCAGCACACTCTTGGTCGCACCGGATTTAACGCTCCTCCTGAACGCATTCTCCATCGATTGGTACATCGCAACGCCTCCTGGAGCGGAAGTGAGCGCTGATAGCGCCACAGCCCGTCTGATTTTCATCGCGGCGAATGAGCGTGGGCGAGACACATTGACCGTGGTCGGAATTGCCGAAAACACTCCGACCTCTCTCCGCTTCCTGCGCTCCGGCACCGGCCCGGGAGTCCCCGCTGGGCGGGCTTACGACCTCCGCGGCCGCAGGCTCGAGGCCGTACCCGAAGGACGGCGCGTACCCGCCACACCGGTAGTGGCACCGCGGGAGTGACGACGGAATAAGGGGCGCTGTTCCCGACGCGCACGAAACGGAAAATGAGCGGTTCCGGATCTTTTTTCGCTCATCTGGCGATTTCGACGGAGCACGGCGCATGCTCCGCGAGATGCAACGACGTGCCCCCGAGCAGGAAGCGCTGCAGGGGTCCGTGCCCACGGCTGCCCATGAAGAGCGTGTCGGGCCTGAAGCTGCGGACGGCGCGCAGGAGTTCACCGCGGGGGTCCCCCTCGCGGAGGGATGTCGTGACCGTGAGCCCCCCGTTTCTCAGTCTTTCCGCTGCCTTGTCCCCGATGCGGCGGGCCATCGTCTTCCAGGCATCGGCCTTGGGGGCCGCGCCCGCCTTGAAGTTCAGTGCAAGGCCCATGCGGTAATCAACCACGACGACAATGCGCACGCTTGTGCCTGCAGGCCATTGGCGAGACAAAACGATCTTCAGCGCGGTTTCGGATGCAGGTGACCCGTCGACGGCGACGAGCAGCTTCGGCGCGCCTTGGCGTTTCCCGCGCGGCTTGCGCGCAACGCGGACGCCGCAGGTCGCATGCGTCAGCACCTTGCGCGACACGCTACCCAGCAGCATGCGGCTGAGTGCCGTGCGACCGGTGGCACCAAGCACGATAAGCGAGGGTTTCCACGACTCGGCCGCGCTGAGGAGGCCTTCGGCCGGGGTCTCCATGGCATCGCGTGCGGAGACTTTCCATCCGGGAAAGCGCTTGCGGACCAGGGTCGCGCCCTCGGCCGCGATCGCCTTGGCCTGCTTCCGCGCGGCGCCCGACTGCTTCTCGATGGCGGCATAGCCTTGCGCGTACCAGCCATCGGCCTCCGCGGAGAGCGAGGCGAGGGCGGGTGCCCACGTGTCGGCGACGCTGAGAACGCGGACATCGGCCTTGGGGCCGACGGCTGCGCGTGCGAGATCGTCGATGGCCGCGCGTGCTGCATCGGAACCGTCATAAGCCACGAGGATTTTCGGAGTGCGGGCCATGGCGGCCTCCTTGCGGTCGGGGTGCTCTTGCAAGGATAGCGGAGCGCGCGGGGAAAAGCAACCTCGCCGCGGCGTTAGTCGTCGAAGCGGTAGCCCAGGCTGGGAAGGTTCACGATTCTGGCGCCAAGCTTCGGGCCGAGCTTCCCCCGCAACGAGGAGATGTGAACCTTCACCGTATGCGAGTCGACCGGTGCCGATTCCCCGTATCCCCAGACCGTGTGGTAAAGGTGCGCCGTGTAGACCACCGAGTTGCGCTTGCGCAACAGGGTGTTCAGCAGGTCGAACTCCTTCCGGGTCAACGCGACCGATTTGCCGTCGACCGTGACCTTGCGCGCGCGCGCATCGAGCACGAGGCCGGCGGCGCGCTGTTCGTCGGAGAGTTCCGAGGGCTCGCAGTGACGCCGGCAGATCGCGCGCAGTTTCGCACCGAACAGCTCCGCGGTTTCGGGGCGGATCAGGCAGTCGTCCGCACCTTGCCGGAAGAGCTCGATTTGTGCGTCTTCGGACAGGGGCGAGGCCGAAACGACCACCACGGCGTTGTTCCCCGTGTACGGGTTCGACTTCACGTTTTCAATCAACCTTGACGGGCCTTGCTCCGTGACGGGCTCGATCAGGGCGGCGTCGATGAAGACAAGGTAAGGTTGCCGTGTCTTCGTCAGGGAGAGAAGGTCACGAGGGCTGGGGGTCTCGACGACGTCGCAACCGTTTCCCTCGAGAAACTCCCTGATTTCGACGGAAAATGAGGACGGTTTGACGATCAGCAAGATCGTGCGACCCGGGGACGCATGTGTCGCCGCTGCGGCCGCCTGACCATTGATGTTCGGGTTGGCATTCACGCTTGAACCTGTCTGGTTAACGAAATGGAAAGACAAAAAGGCAAGGGCGGTGTGGTTCAAAGATACTCTTTGACGTTTCGCAGACCCCGGATTGCACGGTTTGATTTGCCTGATGGAACACTTTGTTACGCGACAACCGACATCTTGGGGGTTTGGCGCGAAATGAGACCTTCCTGACCTCAGGGAATGCGCGTTTCGCGCCCATGCACGGCGCGGGCCGGAAAGCTACGTTGCACTCCTGTAGACCATTCCGGAGGATATGATGCCCGCTGCCCCCAAGAAGAGCGTCAAAAAGGCAAGCCCCCCCGCCAAGAAAAACGCGAAAAAAACGCCTGCAACCGGTGCCAAGGCGATCGCCAGCGATTCCGCCATGCCGGGGGAGGGGGCGAAGGCGCCCGCGTTTCGTCTCGAGGATGACACGGGCCATGTCGTCTCCCTCAAGGACTTTGCCGGGAAAACCCTGGTCCTGTACTTCTACCCCAAGGATGCCACTCCCGGTTGCACGCAGGAGTCATGCGACTTCCGGGACAATCTGAACCGGCTCGTCGCGTCCGGCGCCGCCGTCGCCGGGGTCAGTGCGGACTCCGTGGAGAGCCACCGCAAGTTCAAGGCGAAGCATGCCTTCAACTTCCCCTTGTTGAGCGACCCTGAGCACAAGGCCCTCGCGGCATACGGCGTGTGGCAGCAAAAGAGCCTCTACGGCCGCAAGTTCATGGGCATCGTGCGCTCGACCTTCGTCATCGACGGCAAGGGCGTCGTGCGCAAGGTCTTCTCTCCCGTGAAGGTGACGGGACATGTCGATGAAGTGCTGCAGGCGGTTGCCGCCCTCGCGAAGGGAGGCAAGGCTTGAGCGCGTCCCCGGTGGAGGCGGGCGTGAAGCCCCGCAAGGTTTTGGTGCTGGGGGGCGGCTTCGCGGCCTGCCGCTTCGTTCGGGAACTCGGTGCGGTCGAGGGGGTCGAGGTGACCCTGGCGGCGCAGAGAAACCACTTTCTGTTCACGCCCCTGCTGCCGAGCACGACGGTCGGCACGCTGGAGTTTCGCAGCATCCTGTCGCCCCTCCGGAAGATGGGCAACGCGACCTTTCAGCTCCTCGAGGCGCACTCCGTGGACCGCGCCCGGCGCGTGGTCGCGGGAGTCTCGCCCATCGACGGCACGCCGATCGAGCTGGAGTACGACGATCTCGTCATCGCCGTGGGTGCGGTTCCGGGCACCTTCGGAGTGCCGGGCGTGGCCGATCACGCGCTTTTCCTCAAGGAGGTGCGCGACGCGCGCCGCATCCGCAGCCTCGTGATCGACAATCTCGAGTCGGCGTCCACCCCGGGGATCTCGAAAGAAGAGCGCATGCGCCTGCTGACCTTCGTGGTGGTGGGTGGCGGGCCGACGGGCGTGGAGTTCGCGGCCGAGCTGCACGATTTCATGATGAACGACCTCGCCGCCGTGTATCCGGGGCTGGCCACCCGCTCGCGCATCATCCTGCTCGAGGCCATGCCGCGCCTCCTCGGCGCATTCGACCAAGCGCTTTCCGATTACACGGCACGCCGCTTCAAGCGCGTGCGCATCGACGTGCGCACCGAGGCGCGCGTGGTCAATGTGACGCACGACCGCCTCGCGCTGCACGATGGGTCCGAGATCCCCTTCGGCATGATGGTGTGGGCCACGGGCAACGCACCCACCGACTTCGTGCGGGGGCTCTCGCTGGCGAAGGATCGCGGCGGTCGCCTGCTTACGGGCCCCGATCTGCGCGTGCAGGGCGAGGAGTCGGTGTACGCGCTGGGCGACTGCGCGGCGATCCAGGATTCGCCGCTGCCCGCCACCGGGCAGGTGGCCGAACAACAGGGGCGCTACCTGGCGAAGGCGTTCCGCGCGCGACTGAAGGGAAAGCCCGTTCCGCCCTTTGTCTACAAGCCGATGGGCATGCTGGCCTACGTGGGCGGCAACCGCGCGGTGGCCGACTTGCCGAAGGTGAAGTTCCGGGGGTTCCTCACCTTTTTGTTTTGGCGTTCGGTGTACCTGTCGAAGCTCGTCAGCTTCCGCAATCGCACGCTGGTGTTGTTCGACTGGATCAAGTCGCATGTGCTGGGGCGTGATCTGACGCGGTTTTAAACATGCCCAACTCCCTCGCCGCCGCCGCCAGCCCGTACCTGCGCCAGCACGCGGACAACCCCGTCGACTGGATGGAATGGGGCGACGCGGCCTTCGACAAGGCGCGTCGCGAAGGCAAACTCCTCCTCGTCAGTTCGGGGTATGCCGCCTGCCACTGGTGCCATGTCATGGCCCACGAAAGTTTCGAGGATCCCGACACCGCGGAGTTGATGAACCGCCACTTCGTCTGCGTCAAGGTCGACCGCGAGGAGCGTCCCGACGTCGACCATGTTTACATCGAGGCCGTGCAGGCCATGACCGGGCGCGGTGGATGGCCGCTCAACTGCTTCGTGCTCCCCGACGGCCGCCCGGTGTACGGCGGCACCTATTTCCCGCGCGCCCAGTGGCAGGCCCTTCTCGAGAACCTCGCGAAACTTCATCGCGAGGAACCCGCCACCGTCACGGAACAGGCGGAGAAAGTCACCGAGCGGCTGAGGCAATACGAAGCGCGTTCCGGTGGAGCATCAAGCGGTTCCGGGCCTGGCGCGCCGGTTCCCTGGAAGGCCGTGCTCGAGAGCTTCGCCATGCGCTTCGATACGCGGCGCGGCGGCACGGGGAGCGCCCCCAAGTTCCCCATGCCCTGCGAGTGGACCTTTCTCCTGCGCGCGGGGATACGCGGGAACGACCCCGCGATCCTGAAACAGGTGCGCCTGACCCTCGACGGCATGTTGTGCGGGGGCATTCACGATCAGGTGGGGGGCGGCTTCGCGCGCTACTCCGTGGACGGGGACTGGAAGGTTCCGCACTTCGAGAAAATGCTCTACGACAATGCCCAGCTGCTCGAGTTGTATGCCGAGGCCTTCGCGGTGTTCCGCGATCCCGCCTACCGCGAGGCCGCGCTCGGGATCGCGTCCTTCGCGGAGCGCGAACTCCTCTCGGGCCATGGCGGGTATTGCTCCGCGCTCGATGCCGACAGCGAGGGTGTCGAAGGACTATTCTACGTCTGGCCACGCACCGAGCTGCAGCGCGTGCTCGGGAAGCGCTTCGAAGCCTTCGCGGACATGTTCGGCGTGCATCCCGACGACGATGGCGGAGATGCGCACTGGGAGCATGGCCGCCATGTCTTGTTGCGACGTCGCACTCTGCCGGAGTGGGCCGCGCGCCACGGCTGGTCGGTGGACGAGGCCGCGCGCATTTGGCGCGAAGGCTGCGCCGACCTGCTGGCGGCGCGCGCGGAGCGCACGCGCCCGCAACGCGACGACAAGGTGCTCACGGGCTGGAACGGCCTCATGCTCGGCGCGCTGGCCGACGCCGCGCGGCTGTTCGACACAGCGGGCCCCTCCGAAGCGGAGGCCGGCGAAGGCGTCCCCCCGTCTCTCCTCCTCGCCCGTGCCCGGAACTGCGCGGATGTCCTGCTTGCCAAGGCGCGCCGTCCCGACGGTGGATTGTGGCGTCGCGGCTTCGAGGGAAACTTCGGAATCGACGCGTTCCTCGAGGATTACGCC
>JBJHDK010000041.1:0-20477 GCA_050486505.1 Fibrobacteria bacterium
GCGCCACGGCCCTGGCCGGTTCGAACCGCAGCCACCGGCACCTCCGCATCCGCCACGCCGCGCCCGATTGCGTCTCGAAGCAGTTGTTCAAGGCCGTGGTGACCGGCAGCGGCCGCAGCAGCATGGACGGCACGGTGACCGTGGAGCGCGGCGCCCAGCGCACCGATGCGCGCCAATTGCTGCAGCACATGCTGCTCTCGCCCGACGCTCGCGGCGACGCCAAGCCGCGGCTACTCATCCACGCCGACGACGTGAAGTGCAGCCACGGCGCGACCGTGGGCAAAACCGATCCCGCGCAGCTGTTCTACCTGCTCTCGCGCGGGCTCGACCCGGCGGCGGCGCAATCACTGCTGACGCAGGCCTTCCTCGGCGAAGCGCTGGACGGCGTGTCGGAGGAGGTGCGCGCGGACGCGTGGGCCGTTTTGACACCGGCCCTGAAGGAACGGGGAAATTCATGACAAACAATCCCGCACGGATTCCCGTAGGGGCAAATAATTATTTGCCCCTACAATGGAATGGATGAAACCATGACCCCGTATCTGAACATCAAACCCGATTTCCCCGTCCTGAACCGCCCCGGCGCCGACGGCAAGCCTTTGGTGTACCTCGACACCGCCGCGACCTCGCAAAAGCCCGCCGCCGTGCTCGACGCCATGGACACCTTCTACCGTGAGCACTACGGCACCGTGCGGCGCGGGGTGTATCGCCTCAGCGAGAAGGCCACGGCCGCCTACGAAGGCACCCGCAAAAAGGTGGCGGCCCTCCTGAACGCCCCTTCGGATCAAGAGGTCATCTACACCCGCGGCACGACGGAAAGCCTCAACCTTGTGGCCGCCTCATGGGGCGGCGCGCATCTGGGGAGAAACGGATCCGGCGACGAGATCATCCTCTCGCAGATCGAGCACCACGCCAACATCGTGCCGTGGCAGCTCGTCGCGGAACGCACCGGCGCAAAGATCAAGGTCATCCCCTGCGACGATCGCGGCGTGCTCGACCTTGACGCCTACCGCAGTCTGCTTGCCTCCGGCAAGGTCAAGGTCGTCGCCGTCAACCACGTCTCCAACGCCCTGGGCACCGTCAACCCCATCGCCGAAATGGCCCGCCTCGCACATGCCGTCGGCGCCATCCTCGTCGTGGACGGCGCCCAAAGCGTGAGCCACATGCCCGTGGACGTGCAGGCACTCGGCGCCGACTTCTACGCCTTCTCGGGCCACAAGATCTTCGGCCCCACCGGCATCGGCATCCTGTGGGGGCGAATGGACCTTCTGAAGGCCATGCCCCCGTGGCAGGGCGGCGGCGACATGATCCGCCGCGTCACCTTCGAGAAGACCACCTACCAGGATCCCCCCCACCGCTTCGAGGCCGGCACCCCCGCCATCGCCGAAGTCGTCGGGCTCGGTGCGGCCGTGGACTACCTCACCTCCGTGGGGCTCGACAAGATCGCCGCGCATGAACACGCCCTGCTCGAATACGGCACCAAGCTACTGGAAGGCATCGAGGGGGTGCGCCTCATCGGCACCGCTCCCGGCAAGGGCGCGATCCTCGGCTTCACGCTGGAAGGGGTGCACCCGCACGACATCGGCACCATGCTCGACATGGACGGCATCGCCATCCGCGCGGGACACCACTGCGCCCAGCCCACCATGGATCGCTTCGGCGTCCCCGCCACCGCGCGCGCCTCCCTGGCCCCGTACAACACGGAATCGGATCTCGACGCCTTGGCGGCGGGAATCCGGAAGATCCAGAAGATGTTCCACGGATGAACACGTCGATCGAAATGAAGGGAATGCGGTTTGAAGCAAGGGCGATTCATGTGCCTTGAAATGAGGTCGCCCAACGGGCGAACGAATCATCGCCCCTACAGTCGCCATGAAATAGCGATACTGCAAACTGCACCAACCCTGCGTTACCTGTTACCTCCTACCTGATACCTCCTACCTATGTCTTCCTCCAACGAACTCTACCAACAGGTCATCCTAGACCACAACCGCAACCCGCGCAACTACCGGCCGATGGAAAACGCGACGCACGCGTGCCACGGGCACAACCCGCTGTGCGGCGACAACATCACGGTGTTCGCCAAGGTCTCCGGCGACGGCAAGACGCTCGAGGACATCGCCTTTCAGGGAAACGGCTGCGCGATTTCGAAGGCCAGCGCGTCGCTAATGACCACGCAGCTCAAGGGGAAACCCGTGGAAGAAGCCCGCATGCTCTTCGGGGAATTCCATGAGATGGTGAAGGGGGATCTTGATCCCGAGTCGCAGCCGAACCATCTCGGCAAGCTGAAGCTGTTTCAGGGAGTGAAGGAATACTCCTCGCGTATCAAGTGCGCCACGCTGTCGTGGCACGCACTCATGGGCGCGCTCGACCGCAAGGAAGAGACAAGCACGGAGTAAACCGAAGTCGGGGGGTCGGTTCCGGAGGCGGCTTCGGAAGTTTCTCCTCCAAGGCTCCGGCTTCCGCCTGCGGCGGAAGAGTCGCCTTTCCGGAGAAGCCTTCCCTCAGCCGGACGGCGACGTGATCAGGACTTCGTCCGGTCACTCAAGAATGCCACGAGTTCCCTGACAGCCTTCCCGCGATGACTCAATGGGTGCTTCTCCTCCGCGCTCATCTCCGCGAATGTGCGGCCGTCGAGCGGCTTGCCGTCCACGCCTGTGGGGATAAAGAGCACGTCGTAGCCGAACCCTCCCCCGCCCCGCTCCTCGAAGCCGATCACACCCTCGCAGGATCCTTCGAAGAAGACCGCGCCCGGCGCTTCGACAGGCTCGGGGACCGGTCGTGGCTCAATCAGGCACAGCGCGATCCGGTAGCGCGCGCGCCGGTCATTGAGCGCGCGCCCGGTCCCCGAGCCTGTCGAGGGGCGGGCGCGCTCCAGTTCCCGCGCCAGCTTTTTGTTGTTGTCGTCATCGGTGCAGCCCGGCCCGGCATAGCGCGCGGACCACACGCCCGGCGCGCCGCTCAGGGCATCGACTTCGAGGCCGCTGTCGTCGGCGAGCACGGCGTGTTGCCCCCCGGTGCCTTCGAAGACGGCGCGGGCCTTGATGAGGGCGTTCTCCCGGAAGGTCGAACCGGTTTCCTCGGGGTCTCCATGGTATCCCGCCTGCGCGGCGGTGAGGACGGTGTAGCCCAGCGGCGCGAGCAGTTGCGCGAACTCTCGGGCCTTGCCGGGGTTTTTTGTCGCGAGGATGAGGGTTTTCATGGATCTCTCAAGGTAATCGGGAACGGCCACCTCGCGAAGACTTCCTCCGGAGCTCCGGCATCCGCCTTCGGCGGATGAGTCGCTCCTCCGGAAGTTCTTCGTCTCAGCGGCCCAACCCGTCACCCCGGCGAAGGCCGGGGTCCAGTCAGCAGAGCACAAACACCGAAGAATTCTTCGTGGCCAATCCTTCGCTGACTGGATCCCCGCCTACGCGGGGATGACAGAAAACCCATCCGATCTCAGAAACGAAGCTTCAACACCGGCGGCTTCATAGCCTGGCTAACCCGCCTTAATCACAAAGTTGACCAGCTTATCCGGCACGGCGATGACTTTCAGCACCGTCGCGCCGTTCAGGTATTCCTGCACCCGCGCATTGCCGCACGCCAGGGCCTCCAGCGCGGCCTTGTCGGTACCCTTGGGCACAGTCTCCTTGGCGCGCACCTTGCCATTCACCTGGAACACCACCTCCACGTCGTTGTCGACCGTGAGGGCCGGATCGAAGGTCGGCCAGGGCGCGTAGGCGATGGTGTCGGTGTGACCCAGCGCCTGCCAGATCTCCTCGCCGATGTGCGGCGCGAAGGCCGACAGCATCTTCGCCAGCGCTTCCGCCGGTTGACGGTACGCCTTGCCGTCCTTCTCGAGATGTTCGGACAGATCGTTGACGAACACCATCATCGCCGAGATCGCCGTGTTGAAGGCCAGAGCCTCCACGTCTTCGGTGACCTTCTTGATGGCCTTGTGCATCGACTTGAGCACGGCCGGCGGCGGGGTCTCATCGGACAACACCAGCGGTTCATCACCGTCGCCCACGGTCACGCGCCACGCGCGCTTGAGAAAGCGCCACTGCCCTTCCATGCCCGCCGTCTGCCACGGCTTCTGCCGCTCCAGCGGGCCCATGAACATCTCGTACAACCGCATCGAATCGGCACCGTATTGCTCGATCACATCGTCGGGGTTCACCACGTTGCCGCGCGACTTCGACATCTTCTCGCCGTCTTCGCCGAGGATGAGGCCCTGGTTCACCAGCTTGTGGAAGGGCTCGTTGGTCGAGACCTTGCCGAGGTCGAAGAGGAACTTGTGCCAGAAGCGCGCGTACAGCAGGTGCAGCACCGCGTGCTCCGCGCCGCCGATGTACAGGTCCACCGGCATCCAGTACTTCTCGGCCTCCTTCGACACGAACTCTTTGTCGTTGGTCGGGTCGAGGTAGCGCAGGAAGTACCACGAAGACCCCGCCCACTGCGGCATGGTGTTTAACTCGCGACGCTTGCTTTCGGAATACTCCACCCAGCCTTTCGCCTTCGACAGCGGGGGTTCGAACGTGCCCGTGGGCTTGAAGTCCTCGAGGTCGGGGAGCTTCACAGGGAGCTCGGACTCGGGGACCGCCTCCGGCCCCAAAGCGGAGTGAACGATGGGGAACGGTTCCCCCCAATAGCGTTGTCTTGAAAACAGCCAGTCACGCAGGCGGTATTGCACGCGGGACGTTCCGAGCCCCTTCTCCTCGAGCCACGCGAGGATCTTCTTCTTCGCTTCCTCCACACGCAGGCCGTCGAGCATTCCGGAATTCACCAACGGGCCATCACCCGTGTAGGCCTCCTTCGACACATCCCCGCCGGAGATGACTTCGATGATGGGCAGGTCCATCGCCTTGGCGAAGGCATAGTCGCGTTCGTCGTGCGCAGGCACGGCCATGATGGCGCCGGTGCCGTAGCCCATCATCACGTAGTCGGCCGTCCAGATCGGAAGCCTGGCCCCGTTCACCGGGTTGATCGCGTAGAGGCCGGTGAAGACTCCCGTCTTCTCCTTCGCGACGCCGCGCTCCAGATCGCTCTTGCCGGAGGTGGAGTTGATGTACGCACTCAACTCCTCGAGTTTCTCAAGATCGGCTTCAGAGTCATCGCGGTAGAGACGACGCGTCGCGACCAGCTCGGGCGCCACGACCATGAAGGTCGCGCCGAACAGGGTATCGGGCCGGGTCGTGAACACGGTGAGGGTTTCGTTCCGCCCTTCGATGGCGAATTCAACCTCGCCTCCCTCTGACCGGCCGATCCAGTTGCGCTGCATGGCCTTGATCGACTCGGGCCAGTCGAGCGGGTCGAGATCGTGGATAAGCCGCTCGGCGTAGGCCGTGATGCGCAGCATCCATTGACGCATGGGACGCTTGACGCAAGGGTGGCCGCCGCGCTCCGACTTGCCGTCGATGACTTCCTCGTTGGCGAGCACGGTTCCCAACTCTTCGCACCACCACACGGGGGCCTCGGAGATGTAGGCCAGGCGATGACCGTCGACGAAGGTGCGCACGGCGGCTTCACCCTGTGCCTTCACCTCCGCCGGAATCGCCAGCTCCGCGATCGGCCTGGCTTTGTCCAATTCCGGGTCGTACCAGTGCTCGAACAGTTGCTTGAAGATCCACTGCGTCCACTTGACGTAGCCCTCGTCCGTCGTACTCACTTCGCGGTCCCAGTCGTAGCTGAACCCCAGCGCGCGGATCTGCCGGCGGAAGTTCTCGATGTTGTTGGCCGTGGTTTCGGCGGGATGCGTGCCGGTTTTGATGGCGTGCTGCTCGGCCGGCAGGCCGAAGGCATCCCAGCCCATGGGGTGCAGCACGTTGACGCCGCGCATGCGCTTGTAGCGGCAGACGATGTCGGTGGCGGTGTAGCCCTCGGGGTGGCCGACGTGGAGGCCGTTGGCGCTGGGGTACGGGAACATGTCGAGGCAGTAGAACTTCTCGACACCGGGCTTGATGTCGGCTTTGAAGGTTTTGTTCTTGAGCCAGTATTGCTGCCACTTGGGCTCGACGGTCTTGGGATTGTAGCGGGGCATCAGGTTCCTTGATTGGCCTTGAAATTTCGCGATTTAGCGGCGATTTATGGGCGATTTTAGGCGCGTAAAGATAAGAACGGGGAGAGGTGCGGGGGGACCTCCCCGCGGGCTTTTCCGGGGTTGGGGGGGCTGTGGGAGCGGACTCGGACGGTTTGGACGAGCGCTGCGGTTTCCATACCCCAGGTACACGGGGCAATTGCCGTGCCGGAATCCCTAGGGACGGCACCCATGAAAGACGGTGTCCGAGAGGTGATGGACTATCGAACGTGCTTCCAAACGTGTTCTACGAACCATGCCGGAAGGGGATCGTGTCTGGCTACGATGTCGCGGCCTTCCGTGGCTTCTGCCAACAGGATGCTTTCAGCCCCGTCTCGCGAGTTGTCGAAAATGTAGGCGCGGTTAGTGGCACCAATGGCATTAAGCAGTAGGTCAAGTGAACGGTGATAGCGTTCGGAGATTTTTTCGACGGGCACCTCATGCCCGCCTTCCCGCACCCGGGTTTGGACGCGGGCGATGTTGATTTCCGGGTCCTCAGTGGCGATGTAGTACAGGTAGGTTCGATATCCGAGGGCTTGCGCGGCCTTAAGGATTTCCACCTTGCCCGGGTGCGACATGACCGTTTCGAAGGTAAAGGAAGCTTTGGCCCGCAGCAGTTTGCTTCGGATAAAGTCCGCAGTGAGGGAAGCGAGATATGAACCACCGGATATTCCCCGGAAAGCCAGCTTGTTCCCTTCGAGGAGAAGATGCCCTTCCGGTTCGGCAAGGCCGGTGCTATCCCAGAGCCCGGACTCCCTGAAATGCGCCACAACCTCGGCGTTGGTGGTTTGTACGTCGTAGGTGGACAGGTCAACGGAACCGGTCTGGCCCAAGGCAAGTTCGATTTCGTCGGGATTGACATAGATGCCCAGGAGTTCGGGCGGCAGGAGCGCTTTGATGGTGCTTTTGCCCGAGCCGTTCGGCCCCGCTATCATGCGGAGCCGAGGGATGGCGGATGTCACGGGAGGCGGGCGTGGGTTCCCACGCTTACCGGCGTCGGGGGGGCGACCGCTTTGATGCGGCGGCGACGGCCGTCGGGGAAAATTTCAAAGATACCCCTCCAGCCGGATTCCTGATCAACTACGTAGACGCTTCCATGCCTGATCGCGCGCTGGTAGGCCTGCCGAACTGCCGTGGTGGCCCAAGCCGGGACTTGGCATTCTTGGCGGTCGATTTCCTGTTCACTAGGCATGACAAGAATTTAGTCCAAGGATGGCGTAGCGACAAATTGGAGCACAAATGGGAGTGATTTCAATTCCCCCCGATACTGGGGCAAATGCCGTGCCGCCTGCGCACTACCCCCTCCCCAACCGCTCCAGCATTTCCACGGCACCGTGTTCGAAGCGCGAGAAAGCAAACCACTTTTTGCCCAGGTCCTTGAGCGACGCACCAAGGTGGTACAGGGTCTCGCCGTCGAGGATCAAAAAGCGGTCGTGGGCTTCCTTGAACTCCCGAACCTCGACCGGCGGGTATTGGGTGTTGTGCTTCTTGAGATCGAGGGTGAACTCAGGGGTTACCGTACGGGTGTAAAGGACTACGGAAACCCCCTCCCCTCTTTTGCCAAGCAAGGTGAGCACTGTGTCGTCGATGTAATTGTCGATGAGGACGATGGACTTCCGCGCGCCGCGGATGAGATCGCTGACAAACGCATGAGCGTCGTAAACTTGACCGTCGTAGAAGATGCCCTGTCGGGGTGTGGCTGTCGGGCCTTCGAGGGCGGTGAAGACCTGCTCGAACCGGCTATCCGTCTCTGTCTCGAAGGCGAGTTGTCGTTTCTCCATGCCATCGAGGCGTTGGACAAGGCCAGAGTGGGCATGAAGGGTGCGCCGCATTTCGACAAAGGCACGCATGATGGCGACGTGGACTTGTACGGCTCGGGGACCGGTCAGGACGGCGGATAGACCTGCGATTCCCTGTTCAGTGAAGGCGTAAGGAAGCGATCCGCCGAGATGCTTGCGGGAAGGTATCACATTCTGTGATACCATGGATTCCAGCTCGTTTTCGTCAATCCGGAACATGAAGTCGTGGGGAAAGCGACCTGGATTCCGTTTGACCTGCTGGCGCAGGCGAATGGGAGTCGTGCCATACAGCTCGGCCAAATCCTTGTCGAGCATCACATACAGACCTCGCAGGACATGGATACGATTGCGGAGGCCAACCTCGCCATCTATGTGAAAGGATGAGCCGGGCTCTTTGTCCCCGGCTTTCACGGGTGTCGCGGCGGTTTTGGCTTTTTCGGGTTGTGCGGGGCGTTGGGTTACCATGCCACCGGGTTGATGCAAAGTCCGTTCCCGGGCGAAGGGCGGTACGGGATGGAGTCCCCCAATAAAAAAAGGCAGCTCGTTGGAACTGCCTTGATCCCTGTGGGGATTCGCGCTGTGCCGCCGCTGTTTAGGGCACCTCTAGTTCGGATCTGCGATGCGGTCGTAAGGCGGATTCACCTGCACGGCTCCGGTGCGGGTTCCCGTTTTCACCACGGGCGCGACGACTTCGTCGACCTCGGGGGTTCCGGCCGCGATGCCGTCGGCGATCTTCTTCTGGATTTCGTCGTTCTTGATGTTGTCTTAAGGGCACCTCTATAAATGGGTTTCGTTGGGAGAACCGAGCGAGACCGAGGTCAAGCAGGAGCGCGAAGGAGGCGATATGAAACAAATATCGCCGATGCAGCGCGACGCACTTGGCCGATGGTCGCAGCCGGTTCGAGTAGAAAAGCATTTATAGAGATGCCCTTACCGAGCCATTGCGGCCTCCGGTATGGGGACACAATGCGTGGCCGTGGGTAGAGGATGCAAAAAGAATGGGGCGGTGACGAGAAACGGGGAGATCGGGGATATTGGGGGGGATGCGGGGGGGCGATGCGGTGGTGGGGGGCGCTGTGGGGTCACACCAATATTTCAGTGAAAAACAGAATACTGGCGCCGGAATAGACTTAAATCAAGTAAAGCGTATCCCCTCAGCGGTTAGCTTCTCCAGTGCTTCAAGAATGACAACGCACTGCTTAGGAGAGGGAAGCTTTTGTGGAATCTTACAGGCCACTTCCAAACACCCGATTTCCTTGATAGATAAAAGTTTCCGCCTTTGTCCTTCATTGAGAAGCTTTTGCCACGTTGCTCCGGGGATCTCAACAACACGCACCTGAGCCGATATTCCATCCTCGACCTTCTGTTCCTTACCGCTCTGATGCCTCTCGCTTTCAACTTCTTCCAAAGACACCAATTCGTTAAAAAAGACAGCAGGTAATTTGCCTTCAAGCGTCTTGATGTGCTCACAGATGCGTGACCAGCATGCCTCCTTTTTACACCACTCGGAGATATTCGAAATACCGGACTGCGGATTCATGATGAACCCATTTACAAACTGAGCAGAGATGGCTAATGCCTCCTCAAAGGAAGGATAAACTGCTTGGTTTTTCCAGATGCGTTGCCACGCGGGCGCTTGGTTACGACGCTTACAACACTCTCCAATAGCCGCAATTGCGTAGGCGACAATATTCGCTCTATATCCACCGCCATACCACGGCTGCTCGGAAACAATTCTCTCCGTACGACGGAAGATAATGGCTCGGGCTATCGCACGCTGATAGTAGAACTCATTAAAGCTAGTGGGGGACTTATCCCACTCCTTGCCGATCCGCTGTGCATATTGGACAAAATTTTTCTGGCCACCAAGATTCACCCAACGGGGGTGTTCATCGAAAACATTCTCGAACTTGGCCAAATCAGTCTTCGTGAACATCTGCGTCTTGGGATATTCCGCACGGAATCGCTTCTGCTCACCCGGCGTAAGCTTCGACTGCGCGTCAACGTACTGACCCCGCGCGCGCTCGTAGAACCACTTAGTCTCACGTTGAGCGCCCTGCTGGGCTGGCGCCCAGATGCGGCGTGAGAATTCCGCCATACGGGTGTGGAAAGGGTGATTAGAGAAAAAGTCGGCCGCGTTCACCCGGTTCTGCGTGTTGGCATATTCGGAGATACGGGGAACGACTACCTCGCTCTGTACGCTGTCAATCACTGACAGTTTCATCTGGACGAAGATACGCGACAGATCAGCCTTATCGCGACGCTGAGTATGGAACAGTGAAGCGGTAGTTTGGCCTCCGTTCACGATCTGAAGGTCAGTCATGCGGACGATCTGAAGCCCGCTGTCAGTTTTCCGTGTCTCAACCTCCTGCGCGGTTGCGGTGATACCATTGTTGTAGGCGAAGAACATCTGAGGTTCATTCATAATAGTCGCGCGTATGCCCTTATTCACTTGTGCGCGGGCTTGAAGGAAGGTCCGCACGTTCTGCTCCAGCAAACGCGCACTGTATCGGTCGTAGAGCGCGGCCAAGATCGATGCCGGCATCACGATGAGGTAAGACTGATAGGAGTCTGAGCCAAGATTCGCCGGCAGACAGTTGATGCCGCTTCCGAACATCTCGACAAAATCGATGTCGAGTGCCTCCTTGTGCCCGCGTGAGCTGCGCTGACGTTGGAACCGGGCCATGTCCCAGATGTGGTATGTGGCGCGGATGCCTTCCACCTCGCCGTCAGGAAATCCTTGGAAACGGTCGCTCAGCACCCGCTCGGAGGCCAGATAGAAATTGACTTGGTGCAGCATCGCCCGCCTGTCGGCAATCTGCCGCACTAGCCCATATTCAGGGGTAGTGACATCGGGTTCCAAAGTTGCCTGGAGGCTTGCTTGGAAGAAGTTAACGGCGCGCTTGAACGCGGCGTCCACTTCCGTGCGTGTTAGTGTTTCCAGCTCACGCCGGCAATCGAAGTCAGCCACAAAGATGTCGAGCGCACCTTCGTCATTGAACCAATAACCGTCAACCCGCATGCCGCGCGTGGCACGGTAGTGGCAGTGCTCAAATCCCTCGATGAATCCGGTTTCGATCAGTTCGGTGGAGACCGTCTCCATAAACGCTGCAAGCTGATAGGTGCTGCTCGCCTCGGCGTCGGCCAGCGTCTCTTGGCGGAAGTCGTGGAAGAATTCATCTACGGTCTGTTCCATCAGTCCCCCCCGAAGACTTCCCCGTCGTTGCATTCATAGGACGCAATGGTTTCCAGCCGGATGTCATATGCAGCACGCTCGATCCCGGTTGGCAGTTGCGATCGCATGAGCCGAGGAAAGCCCTCCCCGACGCGATAGCTGATCACCTCGCTGACGACAAAGCGGGGCTGATCATAGTCGGGCAAAGGTGCATAGCCGTGCGCCACGAGCTTGCGATCGAACGCCTCGATGGCCTCCGCCTCGCCGAGACGCGCTTGGACGACGGCGACGATCTCGTTGAGCGATTGCGCACTCGCAGCGTCAGACAGGCTGCTCAGCCGGTAGATGCGCAGGAACAGCGCATCGTTGAGCGACTCCAGCTGATCCTCCGAGGAAATCCGGACCGTGCTGCGTTCGGTGCCGGAGAGCGATTTAATCTCAACCGCCGTGTTGCCGAAAATGAAATCCTGATGAGACTTTTCCGGGCCGAGCCAGGCTTCGACGGCAACAGCGGACGATGGCTGTCGCTCGATCAGCTCCAACAGGAAGGTGAGTTCGGCGAAAAGACCGCGGATCTCCTCGGCCGACAGGTGTTGGCTGCGACCGGACAGGAAGGTCTTCCACCGCCGGATATGCGCCAACGCGACTGCGAGCGAACTGGCGGAGTCGGTGGCCCGTTCCAGAGCGGATGCAAGGGTGCGGCAGAGGCTCTCGAACAGATCGCGGTCGACCTGTTTTTCAAGAGTGAGGACAAGGCGCTGCCATCCCAGATCACCCCCGCGAAGATCGACATGAATTCCATGTACCGTGACCACATCCTTACGAAACTGATCGGTGTAGTCGCCCTGAAGCTCGGCAATGAATAGGCAGGCACCAGTCGTGTCCCGCCCCCAGAAGCAGGGCACAGCAGTTTTGCTAGGAACCTGACGGACGTTAAAGTCCAGCCTTGGTACCGCGATTTCATCCCATGGAGACGGCTCAGACATCGTCCTGGCCCTCATCGTCATCCGGATTATCAACCGGACCAAGCATCTGCTCTAACCAAATGCGATTGGCAACTACGCGCACTTCCTTTCTAGAGAGGCCGTCAGGGTAACTTACGCCGAACGCAGGTACACGGAGGCCCTCGAAATTCGGGTTCTCTATCGGCTCCAAGATGTGGAGCATGAGTAGCGGCTTTTTCCGAGCTACCCGATAATGATAATCGGAAGGCTTCTTCTTTTTACTTCCGGAATCCTCGGAAGCAACAGCTTTTGCGGTCGCAATTTGATCGACTGTCAACCCGAGTTTTTCGTCTCCGCGACTAGCGAGCCTGTATCCAGTCAAGAGCCATCGATCTTCCACAGCATCCTTGGCTGTTCTTTCTTGTGCACCAAGCTTAAAGTTGGCAGGATCCCCCTCCCCTTTGGATATGAGAAGGACATCACCATCAGGGAACTGGTCACGGATCGCCTCCAAATAGTCCAGCGCCGTAGACTTCTGGAGCCTAGCATCACGGTGAGACTTAAACTGGATCAGAAATTCTTCGATCTCCCCTACTGACACATCAGAGGCGAACCAACCTTTATCAGTTGGCCGCACTTTGTCTCCAAGGCTTTTCCAAAATTCTGAAATCAATTTCTCATTTTCATAATTAACTGCTTTATCTAGTGTTAGAAGTGTGCATTCAATGAGCCTACCTGTCAGATTCTGATTTACAACAACCTCTTCGCCGGTACGCATTTTGTTATTGGCAGTTATGAGCAAACGGTCTGGGTGTGTCTGCACATACAGACCAAACTCCTTTGGGCTCATTCCTCGTCGCCTCATGCGCCTTATTTGTTGAATAAGCTCCTCAGACGACTCTGCGATATGCGAATACCATCCGATTGAGTCTGGAGAGAGATGGACGCGGCAGAGGTCTTCATATCCGGGACGATAGCCGAACCATCTTCCCATCTGCAAAAGCGTATCGTACATCTTGGTGTTACGATACATATAACTTAACGTCAACCCTTCAATAGTGAGACCGCGTGACAGACTCAAGCCACCGATTGAGATCGCCGTTAATCCAACACCTTCTTTTTCATATTTGGAATAATCGAGGATTTCATCGCTATCGCTGTTGATAACAAAAATATGTAGGTGGCTGAATACGCTATATAGAGCCGCTTTCACTTCCAGCCAATCAAATCCAGCTTCTGCGTAGACATCGTCGAAAGCACTCCGTAGGCCTCGCATGTATACATTGGCTGATGAAACTAGTTCCGGCATTCGGTAGTTTGCTCGCACGGCATCAGTGATCTTCTTCACTCTCAGGCTTATGAAGTCACGAATCGTCTTTTGGACAGGCACGAAACGAGACACGTTTATCATCATCGAACAATGTTTGTTGCCTTGACCGCGCAGGTTACGGATGGCCCTAGCAACGATGAATTCGTTGAGAGCTCGGTAGAGACTGGGTGGAAGTTCTGTGATTGCATCATTACGCTTGTGCGCGAACGGGATAAAATCTTCACAATCTTCAATTTCCTTTACGATCGAAGCGCTTGTTTTTTCATTCAGAAATACCTTCTCAGCCCCGAAATATGTTGTGGGGGCATCTAGGCAGTAAATGAAGTCGCGAGGGAAGAGCTCCTCACGCACGTCATCATCATAGGCTTCGGGGTTAATGAAGATATTGGCAAAGGGCGTGGCCGTGTAGCCGACGTAGCAGGATTTAGCAAAGAGCCTGAGGATACGCCGGATCATAGCGTTTGTTAGTGTCGGATTTGCATCCTCCTTGTTTGTGTTGATTGAAGCGTTATCAGCCTCGTCGTCGATTAACAGCATCGGCACATCGGAAATTCGCCCATCGCGACGAGCATTCAGTGACTTGAGCCAATTGTACAGATACTCCAATATCGAAACGCGCTTCTTGATGATAAGGATGATAGGCTTCGAGAAGTCGTTGATCTGCCAACCGCTCTTAGCCGCTGTGTTTTTGTTGAAATCTTCGTTGATGTTAGTTAGTGTCGCCGGGTGAGGATAGCTTGGATCAAGTCCGACACCAACGTACACTCGATTATCAGGATCGCTTGAGCGACCGATGAAGGCTTCATCAATGCGTTCCTGGGTCTGCCTGCGCAAGTTATTGTGGATTCCGGCAATAACGATGATGAACTTATAACCAGAGTCGGCCGCCCGGGCGATCAGTCCAGTGTAGTTCGCGGTCTTTCCAGATTGGACGTGACCGATAACCAAGCCCCGTCGGTTCCAGCTAGTACCCTCACTTAAAGGGTCTTGGAGATGCCCTAGAATGCGACTTGTAACATCACTCAAGGACTGAACCATATGGGGGGCCCATCCCTCCTTGAGTAGGAAGTTCTCGTAAGCATTGCTATAGGTCCAGGCGATGTCCTCGCGCTTGCTAACCCACTGATCGTCGTGCTTCGCTGCGACGTCCACCAGTGAGACGCCAGCCCCCATGCGCGTGTCGATAGAGATCATTGCTTCAGTAATAATGTTACGAATATCTCCTGTGTAATTACACATGGCCGCGATCTGCTTAGCCTTCTCTTCTACCTGCTCACGAGTCGGTACCTCAGCTAGATTTGCTAGAACAGAGATTAGCGCAGTGGCGACATTACGCTCTTCCGTGATTATCGTCGCTGTCATGCGAAAGCCTCCGCGATGAATTTCTCAGCCGTCTCGAGCTGCCCGTCGAAGAGGTGTGTCGATCGCACAATCTGGAGGAATGCCTGCGGGTCGCCCGGCCCATCACCGTAGAGCACCTGCTTGAGGCTCTTAAGTCGATCCAGCGTCTGCTCCTTGTCCACGGCAGCCTGGCTCACCTCGCGCGGATGCGTCGAATAGTCGGAATAGATCATCTCGACCGGCAGGGCGGCGGCGATCGAATCGAGCAGCACACACAGCGAACTGGCATCATCTGGAGTCAGCCGGGCGACGAGAGAAACGATGAGCGGGTGCCCCGCGTTGATCGCGAACCGGATGCCGCCATGATCGGCGTAGCGCTCCCAGAGTGGTGCCTGGCTTTCTTGAAACAGCTTCTGGCCTCTACCGCGATGGACAGTTACACTTCGGGCAGTAATCTGACTGATTATCTGCCGCAGGCGCTCGCGCACTGCAAGCGGCGGCCGGGCACGCGACTTTTTGATATCGATCGTCCACGCTTCGTCCAAGCTATTCGGAAAATCGATCTGGACCCGTGCCAGTTTGGTCGCCTCACCTTTGGCTACCAGTCGGAACCAGTCACCCCAAGCCATCAGACGGCCGTTACGATAGACGTACGCGCCCTGGTTTGATATGAAGTCGCTACGATCCTGATAATAGTCGTACTCAGATGCAGAAAGTCGGCTGTGGTGAGGAAGGATATAGGGCTGCATCACTATCGGTACGTCGCTAATCCAGACCTTCTCCTCGCGTAGTGTCTGGGTCGCCTCGTTCTTTCGGCAGAAAGGATCGAAGGCAGCGATCGGATGACCGTTAATGCGGATAGCAAGCTTCCGTCGGCCTTTCACCTCGCCCGCGAGGAAGCGATGGAAGACGAGAGATAGATGCCTTTCAACAACTGCCAGCTTCTCGTTGACAATCTCGTCGCGCTTCTGCCCGGTTTCGTCCTCGAACAGCCGGTCGAGGTCACGCCAGATGATCAGCGTCCCGGTCTCTCCAAGCATCTCGAAAAAGGGCTGCTCCACGATTTCGTCAGGTTCGAGAACGGAAATGAACCAATCGTCTTCCTTCTCGATCCGTGCGAGATTCCATTCCGCGCCGGCGCGGAGCCCTCCCACAGAGCTCACCACTGTCAGACGACGGCACTGCGAGAAGGATGCAGTCTTGAGACCGAGGCCGAAACGCCCAAGGTCTTTAGGCCCGCGCTCCTTGCGCGGATCAGTGGTGCCGTGGCGCATCGCCGCGATCACCTCGTCTTCCGTCATGCCGCGACCGTCGTCGGTAATAACAAGGACCGGGGCACTGCGATTTATGTCGCAGAAGACCTGAACCTCGGTTGCATCAGCCGAGATACTGTTGTCGATCAGATCGGCGACAGCGGTTTCGAGTGAATACCCGAGGTCACGAAGAGACGCCGTCAGGCTGGCGGCACTGGGTGGAAGATGGTGAGACCTAGCCATCGGATAAAACCTTTCGCAAGCTACGCGTGAGCCGATGGACAGCATCTTGTTCGCCCTTCTTTAACTCGCATTCCCAAATAATCAGAACAGTCCATCCAGAAGCTTTAAGTTCAGCGTACTTGCGTAAATCACGCCCCACATTGCCGCTGAACTTTTCCCGCCAGAACTCTCTACGCGTTAAAGGCATTTTCGAATTTCTGCATTTCTTATGTCTATGCCAGAAGCATCCATGCACAAAGATGACTGTCCGATATTTCGGCAGAACGATATCGGGACGGCCAGGAAGATTTTTCACATGCAGCCGGAATCGATATCCCATCCTATGGAGAAGGGAACGAACTGCAACCTCTGGCACGGTGTCCTTGCCACGAATGCGGGACATGTTCCAGCTGCGGCGCTCGGGCGTTAGTTGGTCCATCAGTCGTTCGCCCCGGCAGCTTCTAGAAGATCACGTACAATTTCGCCGATCTGACGCGCAAGCAGCGGTGGAACCGCATTACCGACTTGAGTGTATTGCGCTGTTCTATTGCCACAGAGGAAGTAGTTGTCCGGAAAGGTCTGGAGACGTGCGGCCTCACGCACGGTAAGGCTTCGGCACTGAAGGGGATCATAATGGATGTAGTAGTGGCCGTCCTTACTGATGTGAGAAACAACCGTTGTGCTTGGGCGAGAACTTATCTGAACCCGAAAGCGGTCAGAAAAATGGCCATTCTGAATAGCACTATTCACGTTGACGTGCTTTGGAAGCAGGTCTACAGGAAAGTTTTTAAGCGTTGGTGAATTGCCATGAAGCTTCGCAAAGCAGGCCGCGTAGAAATAACGATATAGATCCTTCTCCATATGTCCTCGACTACTGTGATTACATATGCCTCCGATCCGATCATCTCCAAACCATTCCGCTTCATAGGTGCTTGTGCTATCTCGCGCCAAAAATTCTGCGCCCCGGTCCGCTCTCGGCAGAGTGATTTCCGCAAGCGACTTATGAATTAAATGCGAGAGAGCTTCACTGTCAGCCTTACGCGCCCCCCCATTAGCCCAGCGGCTATCAGCCTGTGATTGCAAGCAAAGTTTCCAAGCATCTGCTGAATCTTTCTTGCCTGGCGATAAGCCGCTCCTGAGCCTTGGTAGCCCTCCAATGACTGAGCTAAGGGGAACCGGTTCTTTTTCAACTAAGGGCCGCGGTTTGATCCCTGTGATATCATCACGCACACCAAGCAATATCACGCGATGGCGAGCCTGAGGGACTCCATACTTTTCCGCTTTGACAACTGCGCCGTGCATTGCGCCATTCTCAAACTCATGACTCTCTGTCAGAGAATAGATGCGATATCCGCCACGCTTGATATAACGATTGTTGCGGCCTTCCCGTAGAATAGCCCTCTCAGGTTCGCGTAAATCATCTAGAATACGGTGAAAAACTCGCTCATTTTCCAATGTCGCTGATAAAAGCCCTTTGACATTCTCCATGATGAATATGGCGGGGCGATGTTCAGCAAGTATCTGAAGGTATTCGACATATAAACGCTGCCGTTCGTCCTTGGAAGGATCATATTCTGGGTTACCATTATTTCGAGAGCGCCCCGCGATGGAATATGCTTGACACGGCGGCCCACCAATCAGAACCCAACTCGTATCGCTGCCAATCGCTTCACGAATGCGACGTCGAACTTCAACGGGATCCTCCCCCTTTTCGTCATCTTTTCCTTTCCCAAGTGTTGCATGCCAGGCTCGATTTTGTGCACGCACAGCTTCAATCGGATACTTCTGAAACAAAGTCTCTTGAGTAATCTCTCCACGAAGGAAGCGATAATAGTCGTCTGGTACACGGACGGGAAACTGTCGAAAAAACGTACGCAGAAGTAATGTTGTGTGAGCCTGTTTTTCTTTTTCAATCGACAACATTACATCGAAGACAGGTTCATCATTTGCAGTTGTGACGGCCGAAAAGCCCTCACCTAGTCCTCCAGGTCCCGCGAAGATATCAACCACCTTGATCACTTGCGCCTCGAATTCGAAACACAAGTGTTTGCTTCGTACAAGTGAATTGCGATTCGAAGTCTGGGCAGGATAGCTGTGGGTTTGTAACAGCGGCCTTTGTCGGCGCTCTTGCGGACCATTCTAGTGTTCCTTTGGTATCAAAAAGTCCCATAGGTGCCTCAACTCATGGTGAGTACCCAAAAGACCCTCAATCTACCCCATTTTTCACCCACAATAGCACGGAATTTCACCAAATTTCACCCGTACCCCGACGATTTCTTCTCATTTGCGCCAAAGAGCAACCAATGCCCAATGCGACTTGCGACTGGACGGCCCCATCCCGGTCGAATTCGACGCCGAAGGGAACCCCATCCTCTACCCCACCCTCGATGCCGCGCAGCACGTCATTGCCGAAGATGTCATGGAACGCCTCAGGCAATACCTCGACGGTGAAGATCGCGAGTTTGAGGATGCCTGCCCCGGCGCAGGCCGGGGCGATGAACCCCGAGGAATACGCCTGCCCCGGCGTACGCCGGGGTCTGCCCCGTCGAACTCCTCCCCGACGGAACGATGCGGCCGATTACGGAATAGGCGCGCCCTCGGGTCAAGGTCCGCAGCTCATCACGTCGTTGTCTATTGACTTCTTTTCCCTGATGCAGTAATTTTCGGCGTCACCCCCCCTCTCATTTCGATGGCAGGGCGCGAGGCCGGAAGGGCGAAAGTTTCTCCGGCCTCTGCTTTTTTCCCCCGGTACACCTCTGGCCCGCAAATTGCCCCTGATGTGCGGCTCCACACGGAGTCCGCAGAATGCCGCCATTTCCCAAAACCAGACCACGACTTGGTGAAACCGTCCGCACCTTCCGGTGCCCCAACCTTCACCTCCCGACCCCCACCCTCCCCATCCTCAGTGGGGAAAACGTCCCTTCCCACCACTTGCCCGACTGTATCCTATGGGCTACATTCATCCCGTGATCAAGCTCCGCAAAACTGCGGAGTTCGCACAGTGGTTCGACGAGCTGCACGACAAACAGGCTCGTGCGCGAATCCAGACCCGGTTCAAGCGGTTGAGCGAGGGAAATCTCGGCGACCACAGAAACCTGAGTGGAGGCGTTTTCGAACTACGCATTCACCACGGCCCCGGGTACCGGGTGTATTGCACCCGACGTGGAGCGACCTTGGTGATCGTGTTGGCCGGTGGAGACAAAAGCTCGCAGGACAAGGATATTCAGACCGCCTTGCGCATAGCCAAAGGCTGCTGAGGAGGAAACATGGCGAAAAAAACAATCACCACGCCTTACGATGTGGCCGAACACCTTCGAACGCCCGAGGAGCGCGCGGCTTACCTCGAAGCCACCATCGAAGATTTCAATGGCGACCCGCGCTACGTCATGGAAGCGTTGGGCGACATCGCCCGCTCCGAGGGCATGACCAAGATCGCGCGCAAAACCGGCCTCTCCCGCGAAAGCCTCTACAAGGCTCTCTCCGGCACGCGCAAGCCGGAGTTCGCCACCATCCTCAAAGTCATGACCGCGCTCGGCCTGCAGTTCCACGTCGTTGCGCGGTAACCACCCCACGCTACGTCCCCGCCTTCCGCCCGCAGCCTTTACAATCGCCCTACACCCGCAGCGCCCCCCGGAACCCGCGGGCGCCGTAGTACGACTCCGCCCCGTTGTGGTACAGAAACACGTGGTCGTAGCGGCGGTCCATGAACAGCGCGCCGCCGCGCTTGCGGATCGCGGGCGGGGTGACGATCCAGCTCGACGTCTTCAAGTCGAACTCCCCCAGCGTCTGCAAAAAGCGGTACTGCTCCTCGTCGAGGAGCGTGACGCCCATGGACTCCGCCATGTGCACCGCGCTATCGGCCGGCTTGTGCTCCTTGCGCGCCGCCAGCGCTGCCGCGTCGTAGCACACGCTCCGCCGCCCCTTGGGAGACTCGGGCGCACAGTCGAAGAACACCACCTCGCCGGATTTCTTGTCATACCCCACCACATCCGGTTCCCCGCCCGTGCGCTCCATCTCGTGCAACGACCACTGCGTGTCCGGATGTTTCTCCAGCCGCGCCTGAACCTTCGCCCAGGCGAGACCTTGATGGCGACCCGGGTTCTTTTCGAACCGCGCTTTCAACGTCTCGAACAACGCCTCACGATCCTGTGCGGACAACTTCTTTTGCGAAGGGCTCATTCGGGGGGACTCCTTGGCGTCAACGCGACGGAGGGGATTGTAGAAAATCGGGCGATACCTTCCTGACCCGTGAGGTGGGAGGCAGGAGGTAGGAGGTATCGGGGGATAGGTATCAGGTGAAGCTGCCCGGTCAATCCCGTACGACTCAACCGCCCTGCAGCTCCATTGTTCCATTGTTC
>JBJHDK010000042.1:0-20343 GCA_050486505.1 Fibrobacteria bacterium
CCTCCTACCTCCTACCTCCTACCTCCTACCTCCTACCTCAACGAAAGGCCACCCATGTTCGTCCACACGGTGTACTTCTGGCTCAAGCCCGATCTCACGTCAGTCCAACTTGAAGAGTTCGCCACGAAAGGCGCGGCGCTTACGCGCATCCCGTCGGTAAAGCACGGCTGGTTCGGCAAACCCTCCGCCACGGATCGTCCCGTGATCGACCGTAGTTACTCGTTCGGCCTGACCGTGGTTTTCGACGATCTCGCGGGGCATGATGCCTACCAGACCGATCCGATCCACCTCGAGTTCCTGAAGCTGAAGGAGTTCTGGACGAAGGTGCTGATCTACGACTTCGAATGAGCTTGCGACGGGATTCCCGTCCGGCGTTTCAAACGGGCGGGGCTGCCAACAGGATCAAGGCGGACACGGCAAGGGCCGCCAGCACGACCGTCTCCGCAAGTTCCGAAACAAAGGCGGCCGTCTGCAGTGTCAAACCATCCGTCGTGCGATTCCATAATACCAGCGCGCCCAAGGTCGCGACGGCCGCCGTCAGCAGCGTCCCGATCCCTGCGGCGGGGGGGAAGAGCAGGACCAGGAACAGCAAGGCCGCGCTGAGAAAGCCTGCGCGTACCCGGCGCCCCCCGATCAGGACGGGCTCGACCTCTTCCTTGATGCGATGATCGAGAAGAAATGCCCAGGTGCGCGCGCACGCGCCGAGGATGGGAAATACAAATGCGGCGCGCACCTGCCAGTCGTGGGGAAGCATCATGAGCGCCGCCCACTTCAGCAGCACGATCACGAGGACGACCCCGAAGCCGCGCGCATCCCACCGGAACCCCGGGCGGAAGCGATGCCCGGGAAAGGTGCGGTGTCCTTGCGCCATCTCCCCCACCCCGCGCCATGCCGTGAAACCGGCCAGCGCCTGGGGGAACAACACGGCGAGCAGACATGCGGCGGGATTCGGAACCAGCGAGGAGGCGGCGAGGAAAAAGAGGACGGACAAGCTGCCGATCGCAGCGCCGATCCAGGGGAAGTAATGCACGGAGTGAACCAACGGAACGCGCGCGCGCGCCGGCACGTTCAGGGCGGTCAGGTAGTCGAAGGCGTTTCCGAGGCTCACTCCGCCTTCCCCAGGTACTCGAAGTCCACGTGGCCGGTCATCGGATCGCTCTTCAAAAGGCGCGCCTTGACGCGCATGCCGAGTTCGAAGCGCCGTCCGGTGCGCGTGCCTACGAGGTGCCCCGTCTCCGGATCCTTCTCGTAGTAGTCCCCGCGGATGCGCGCGACGGGGATCAGGCCTTCGCCGTAGGGCGCTTCAACGGTGAGGAAGAGGCCGAAACTTTCCACCCCGCTGATCTGGCCGGTGAACTCACGCCCCACCAGCTTGCGGAAGACCCATGCCGTGGCGGTGCGCATGGCCTTGCGCTCGGTCTTGACCACCGCGATTTCGCGCTCCGAGACTTCGCCGGCCACGGCCATGGCGCGCGTGCGCAAAAGCCGGGGAATTTTCTTCCCCCGGGCGTGCAGCTTCATGACCCGGTGCGTCCACAGGTCGGCGTAGCGGCGGATGGGTGAGGTGAAGTGCGCGTAGTACTGCCATCCGAGGGCGAAGTGCCCGAGCGGCCGGGCGTCGTACTGCGCCTTTTTCATGCTCTGCAGGATGCGGCGCTGCATGGCCGGGGGCAGCGCCCCGCGCGAGGGATCGAGCAGGCGCACGTAAAACTGCTGCACCAGCGGGTTCAGGTAGCCTTCGGTCTCACGAAGCTTCTTCAGCATCTTCCCGGCGTCTCCCTTGCCGGCCATCTCTGCCTGGCTCGCCCACAGTTCCTCGACGACCTCGATGTCGGGCTGCTCGTGCACGCGGAACAGGCCGGGCAGCTTGTGCTTGTGCAAGTGCCGCGCCGTCGCCTGGTTCGCGAGCAGCATGCATTCCTCGATCCATCCGTGCGAGGGCAGGCGCACGCCGGGGTAGATATCGACGGGGCGGCGCTCGGCGTCGAGTTCCACCTTGGGTTCGGGAAGCTGGAAGTCGAGGTGCCCGTCGCGCTTGCGGCGGTCGAGCAGCATGTCGGTGAACTCCGACAGCAGGCACAGGAACGGCTCTCCCTGTTCCTTCAGGCCCTGCGCCTCTTCGTAGGAGTAGAAGCGGGCCACTCGAATGAAGGTTTCCTCGAAGCGGTAGCTCCGCAACTCCCCTTCGCCGTCCACCTCCATGAGGCAGGAAAATGCGAGGCGTTCCTTTCCTTCGAGCAGGCTGCAAAGATCGCCCGAGAGGCGTTGCGGCAGCATGGGGGCCGCCGTCCAGGGCAGATACTGCGTGAAGGCCCGGCGGAGGGCCTCTTCGTCGAGGGGGCCATCGGCGGGCACGTACTCCGAAACATCGGCGATGTGCACGCCGACTTTCCAGTTCCCGTTGGGAAGCTTCTCGAGCGAGATCGCGTCGTCATGATCCTTCGCCGTCGCGGGATCGATGGTGACGATGTACTCCTCGCGCAAATCGAGGCGCTTGCGGTGGTTTTCCCACGCAGGCTCAGGCATCGACGAAGCCTCCTGCATGGCGCGCTTCGGGTACCCGGCGGGAATGCCGTGCGCCTTGAAAAAGGCCCGCGACACCGCCTCGAAATCATCCTTCTCGCGCGCGGCGGCAACGATCTTCGCCGCAGGGTACCCGAAGGGTCCCTTGCGGTCGAGGGGCACGATGCGCACGGAACTCCCGGGCTTCGCTCCCCGTTCAGACTTGGGAAGCACGAACTTCTCGCGGCTGCGCCCCGTTCCAGTCACCGCGAAGAGGAACTTGCCCTCGCGTGTCACGCGGGCGGCGATCCCCTCGGGTTCGTGCCGTTCCGCCTTGCCTCCAGGTTTGCCCGGCGAAGGTGGACCACCGCCCCCCGCCGTGTTATCGGGTGCAGCAGGCGCGGATTGATCGGACAATGCCGGCTCCGGCGGCAAGGCATAACGCTTGCCCTTGAGGCGCTGGATGCGGCCCGAAGCCGCGAGCTTCTTGAGCGTTTTCTTCAGGGCCCGCTCCCCCTCCAGATCAGCCGCGAACGCCCGCAACAGGCGGGGCCACGACACCGTGCCGTCGGCCGCGCGGAGAAACTCCATCAGGGCTTTTTCGTCGTGCTGCCCGGCAGGAAGGTTTTTCATGGGAAGAGGCGACACATCAGGCGGCCGGCTTGTTCCGTTCATACAACAGGATGGGGTCGCACTTGCCCGGGAACTTCGCCGTCACCGGATCCTTGCACCCTCCGGGCGTGAGGCTCTGGCAGGTCTTGCACACGTTTTCGAACCATTCGGGGGTGATCCCCGCAGGCGCGGCTCCGGCGGGGGACGCTCCCGCGCCGGGCTGGTCGAGCTTCGCCACGATCGTCTTCGCCATGCCCATCAACTGCTGCATCGCCTGGGGGGGAAGCTGCGCCCCCGCCTGCTGCAGGTAAAACTGGAGGGACTGAACGACGAGGTCTTTCTCTTCTTCGGAAAACGCCATGCCTGAAAGGGAACTACTTGCAGGCCCCTTCAACAGGGGGACGCCCGAAAATCAGGCCCCGGCAACGCCGTGGCAACCGGGAAGCCCCCACTTTCGTGGTATTTTTTCACCCCGGAGGTCATGATGTCGTTCCCCTGGATGAGGATTGCGCTGTTGTCGTTGATTCCGGTCTGCGTCGCCGCCGGCCAGCCGCTCACGCTGCATACCTACGTGGGCAATGCCTATCTCCCCGAGAACGAAGAGTTTCTTTACACGGAAGAGTACGAGGTGCGCATGCACGAGGGGGAACCCCTGCAGGCTCGCACCATCTACCGGGATTCGCTGGGTGAGATCATCGCGGAACGCACGCTCGATTTCACGACGAACCCCTGGGCCCCCGACTATCGCTTCGAAGATTTCCGCACCGGACGACTGGAGGGTTCGGTGGGAAACGGCGAGGGCACCCTGCGCGTGTACGCGCGCGCTTCCAGCGACGCGCCCCTGCGTGAGAAAACCCTGCGCGTTCCACGCCCCGCCGTGGTCGACGGAGGTTTCACGCGCTTCGTGGCCGCACACTGGGACGCCCTGATGGAAGGTGCGCGCCTTCCCTTTCACTTCGTGGCGGTGGGACGGCTCGATTGGTACTCCTTCGAGATCCAGGCAGAGTCTGCGGAAGGCGACGGTGAAGATTCCGCGCGCGTGCTCGTCATTCAGGCGACGAATCCGATCGTTCGCATGGTCGTCCCTCCCATCCGCGCCGCCTTCGATGCGGAAACCCTGCAGATGCGCGAGTACCATGGCCGTTCGAACATCCGCGACGGGGATCCCGTGAGGCTGATTTATTCTGCGTTGACACCGCAGGAGAATTAAGAATTGAACATAGTGACGCGTGGCTTGCAGGGCCACGGGAGCGCCGGTGATCGCGCTAAATATTGTGGCGCTCGGCAATCCCGGCATGAGGCTGGAGCACGCTGACAGCCGCATAAGGCACTTCCGCAAAACCCCTCTTGAAGCACGGATTCGAGATTTGGAAGCACCTCCTTGATTCTTGATTCTTAAGGGCACCTCTAATAATGACTTCCTGCTCGAACCGGCTACGACCATCGTCCAAGTTCGTCGTGCTGCATCGGCGATATTCATCTCATATCGCCTGCTTCGCACTCCTGCTTGGACTTGGTCTCGCTCGATTCTCCCGACGCAATTCATTATTAGAGGTGCCCTTAATTCCCAATTCTTAATTCTCTTATCTTTCCCCCATGCGCATCACCTTGCTCACCAATGAATACCCCCCGCATGTCTACGGGGGCGCGGGCGTGCACATCGAGTACCTGAGTCGCGCGTTGACACGCCTCGAGCCCGGAACAAACAAGGTCGACGTGCTGTGCTTCGGCGCGCAGGGTGTCGCGGAAAGCGACCTCACCGCGCGCGGCGTGACGCCGGAGTTCACGCTTCCCAGCCAGAATGCCCGGCACGCGAAGCTGATGGACACGCTGGCGCGCGACCTGATGATGGCCGGCAGCGTGACGGAGTCGGACGTGGTGCACTGCCACACCTGGTACGCCCACTTCGCCGGCTGCCTCGTGAAGCAACTCCTCCGGGTTCCCCTTGTCCTCACCACGCATTCGCTGGAGCCGCACAGGCCCTGGAAGGTCGAACAACTCGGAAACGCCTACCATGCGTCCAGCTGGCTGGAGAAAACCGCCTATCAAAATGCCGATGGCGTCGTGGCCGTTTCTGAATCGATGAAGCGGGATGTGCAGGAACTGTACGGCGTCGATCCCGCGAAGATCCGCGTCATCCCCAACGGCATCGATGTCTCCGAGTACGACCGGCGTCCCGATCCTGAGTTGCTGCGTCGTCACGGCGGCGACCCCGACAAGCCCTTCGTCCTCTTCGTGGGGCGCATCACGCGGCAGAAGGGCATCCTCCATCTGCTCAACGCCCTCGCCCGCCTGCCGCAAGGCACGCAGGTGGTGCTCTGCGCCGGCGCGCCCGATACTCCCGAGATCGGCGCCGAAATGCGCGCGCGGGTCGAAGCCCTGCGCGAACGCCGTCCCGATCTCTCCGTGCTTTGGATCGAGTCGATGCTCCCTCGCGAAGAGATCATCGCGCTCTACTCCATGGCCGCCGTCTTCGTCTGCCCTTCCGTCTACGAGCCCTTCGGCATCATCAACCTCGAGGCCATGGCCTGCGGCGCGGCGGTTGTCGCCTCGCGCGTCGGCGGCATCCCCGAGGCCGTGGCCGATGGCACGACCGGCATCCTCGTCGATGTCGGCGCCGTCGACGCCAACTTCGAGCCGCTCGACCCCGACGGCTTCGCAGCGCGCCTGGCCGAGGGCATCACCACGCTCCTCGAAAACCCCGATCGCCGCGCCGCCTTCGCAGCCGCGGGCCGCAAGCGCGTCGAGGATCGTTTCTCCTGGGAAAGCGTCGCCGCGCAAACCCTGAACTTCTACAAGGAACTCACCACCGCCCATGCCCGCTAAAAAGAAGCCGACATCGAAGAAGCCTGCCGCGACTGCGAAGAAACCCCCGACGAAAGTCGCCAAGAAAGCGACCGCAGGGGCGATGCACGCATCGCCCAAGAAACCCACGACCAAGAAACCCGTAGGGGCAAATAATCATTTGCCCCAAAAGTCCGTCCCCACGAAGAAACCCGTAGGGGCAAATAACCATTTGCCCCGAAAGACCGCACCGAAAGCCCCATCAATCCCCTTGGCGCGCATCACCGCCCACGCCGTCGTGGAAAACATGCGCCCACAGGTCGAGTCGGGGTTGTTCCCGGCCAAGGTCGTGTCGGGAGAAACCGTCACCGTCACCGCCGATATTTTCCGCGACGGTCATGAGAAATGCGTGGCCGACCTGCTGTACCGACCCGTCGGAAACCAGGGGGAGTCCGCATGGCGACGCACGCCCATGCGCTTCGTCGACAACGATGCGTGGGCCGGGGAGTTCGTGCCGGACGCGCTGGGCGATTGGCAGTTCACGATCGAGGCGCGCACCCAGGATCGCGAAGGATACGGCGTGTATGCCGCCTTCGAGGAGCCGTACCTGCATCCGCACTACGGCGCGCTGCGCGTGGATCCCAAGGCGGCCGAGTTCGCCGCATGGTATGAGATGTTCGCGCGCTCGCAGGGCACCGATCCGAACCGGAGCGCGACCTTCGCCGAGATGGAAGCCCGTCTCGACTACGTGAAGGATCTCGGTTTCGATACGATTTACCTGCCGCCGATCCATCCCATCGGCCGCACCAAGCGCAAGGGGCGCAACAATTCGGTGACGTCGCAACCGGGTGAACCCGGTTCGCCGTACGCCATCGGCGCGTACCAGGACAAGAGCCGCGAACACGGAGACGGCGGACACAAGGCGGTGGAGCCCGGGCTGGGTACGCTGGCCGAGTGCCGCCGTTTCATCGACCGTTGCCGCGCCATGGGCTTCGAGGTCGTGCTCGACTACGCGCTCAATTGCTCCCCCGACCATCCTTATGCGCTTGAGCATCCCGACTGGTACTACCGCGAGCCCGACGGCAGCATCCGCTGCGCAGAGAACCCGCCCAAGCGCTACGAGGACATTTACCCGCTCAATTTCTTCTGCGCCGACCGCGATAACCTGTGGCGCGAACTGAAGTCGATCATCGATTTCTGGATCGGCATGGGTGTGACGATTTTCCGGGTCGACAACCCGCACACCAAGCCCTTCGCGTTCTGGGAGTGGATGATCGCCGAGATCAAGAAGGAGCGCCCCGACGTGATGTTCCTCTCCGAGGCCTTCACGCGGCCCAAGGTGATGAAGCGCCTGGCCAAGGCGGGTTTCGACCTGTCATACACCTACTTCACCTGGCGCGTCACCGCGCAGGAGTTGCGCGAGTATTGCGAAGAGCTGACGCAGCAGGAGCCGTCGCTCTACATGCGCCCGATCTTCTTCGCCACCACGCCCGATATTTTGCCCTGGCACCTGCAGAACGCGCCACGCGAGATGTTCAAGATCCGTCATGCCTTGGCCTGCACGTTGGTGGGGACCTACGGCCTGTACAACGGCTACGAGCTGTGCGAGAACGAGCCTTACCCGGGCAAGGAGGAGTACAACGATTCCGAGAAGTACGCCTTCAAGGTGCGCGACTGGAACAAGCCCGGAAACATCAAGGACTTCATCCGGACCCTCAACCGCATCCGCAACGACCACCCGTCGCTGCAGCAGCTGAAGAACCTGCGCTTTCACGACTGTGATAATCCGAACCTGTTGGCCTACTCGAAGACGGATGGCGACGACCGGCTGTTGTTCATCGTCAACCTCGATCCGCATGCGACGCAAGCGGGTTGGATTTCCATCGACAAGGCGGCGCTCGGTCTCGACGCCGACCAGATTTTCGGGGTGCACGACCTGCTGAGCGGAGAAAGCTACGCCTGGGGCGACCGGAATTTCGTGGAACTTAACCCGTTCAAGGAAGTGCTGCACGTGTTCCAGGTGGAGCGGTTTTAGCCGAAATTTGGGTGTATCCCGGCATATTGCCATTTTCAAACACGCGTTCTCCAAGGGACGCGTGTTTTTTGTTACGGCGTTAACTTTGGGGTACGGTTTCGGGGCACCTGCCGGGAGGGGTAAATGATCCGTGCAACAATGATTCTGTGCTGCGGGCTGCTGGGGATGGCCGCGACGACATCCGCGCAGTCGGAATGGACGCTGCGGAATCCTCCCATCACCGCACAAACGCTTCTGGGCGTGACATGGAACGGAGAGTTCCTCGTCGCCGTGGGGCACGCGGGAACCATTCTCACCTCAACGGACGGTGTCGCGTGGGAACCCCACGCCTCGGGGACAGGGGCGACACTGAATGCCGTCGCCGCATCCGGGTCACAAATCGTCGCCGTCGGCGAAGGCGGCACGATTCTCACTTCTCCGGATGGAGTCACCTGGACATTACGCGCATCCGGAACCGAAAACCATCTTCATGCCGCTGTCTGGACAGGTACGGAGTGGTACGTCGCAGGTGCGAACGCAACGATTCTTGCCTCGCCGGACGGCATCACGTGGACAATCCGCAGCACGGTGGTTTCGTCCCTCCTGTACGCGATCACATGGACGGGCACCCAACTTGTGGCTGTCGGCAACTCTTCGACGATTCTGACCTCGGAGAACGGCATCGACTGGGTCCCGCGAGCGGCGGGCATCAGTGCGAATTTTCGAGGCGTCGCCTGGGACGGTTCACAGCTGGTCGCGGTCGGCAACCAAGGCCTGGGGAACACCGTCATCACGTCCCCCGACGGTGTGAGCTGGACATCGCGCAACTCCGGAACAACGAACGCGCTGCACTCCGTGGCGGCAGGCGGTGGCTTGCTCGTTGCAACCGGCGCGTCTCCTGCAGCGATCCTGACGTCGCCGAACGGAGTCACCTGGACGCAAAGAACTCCGCCTGCAACGATTGTCACTCACCATGCGGCCGCATGGACAGGCGGGAAGTGGGTCGCGGTCGGCGGCAACGGCTCGATCCTGACCTCGCCGGATGGCCTTTCCTGGTCGCAGCAGAATCCCGGAAGCAATCACACGCTTCGCGGAATCTCCGGAGCCGGCGACCAGCATGTTGCCGTCGGCGACCTCGGTGTCACGTTCACCTCGCCCGACGGAGTCGCCTGGAGCCAGGGAAGCACCGGCACGGAATCCACCTTGCTCGCTGTGATTCATGCCGGCGGGCAATGGGTCACGGCGGGAAACGCGGGCGCATTATTCACATCACCCGACGGCTTCACATGGACCCAGCGCAATGCCGCGACGGGTGCGAACCTGACGTCCATTGCATGGAGCGGAAGCCTCTACGTCGCGGTCGGAGGAAGCGGATCGGGGAACGCCGTCGTCACGTCTCCCGATGGCATCACGTGGACCCAACGCACTCCGCCCGCGACACCGATGCTTCGCGACATCGTGTGGACGGGAGAGCAGTTCGTGGCGGTGGGCGGAGCCTCCGCTCTGACTTCACCGGACGGGGTCGAATGGACTTTGCGCGCGGCAGGAGCCGGAACCCTCCATGGTCTCGCATGGAACGGCTCCTTGTTGGTCGCCGTGGGTGGCGGAGGCCCTTCAAGCGTCCGCATTCTCACATCACCGGACGGGATCGTCTGGACGCACCGGACTTCGCCCGTTACGCAAGTGCCCACGTCCGTCGAATGGACGGGGACGGGCTTCCTCGCGGCGGGAAACAGCGACATCATGGCATACTCGCCGGACGGCATCGACTGGATCAACCTCGCGACAGGGGCCCCGAAACCTCCGGAAGCACTGGCCCGCGTCGGAAACCGGATGCTCGTGGCGGGAGCGGGCGGAATGATCATGACCAAGGATGTCGCATCAATTCCGCCAACGCCGCCCTCCATCACGCAGCAGCCTGAGGCAAGAACCTTCAGGTCGGGCAGTACGGCACGCTTCACCGTCGCTGCGGAAGGTGCCGGCACATTGGGCTACCAGTGGCATCGGGACGGAGTGCCGCTTGCCAATGGAGGACGCGTGTCCGGAGCGACGAGTGATACGCTCCGCATCACCGGCGCCGCGCTTGCCGACACCGGCGTCTACTCGGTGGTGGTGACGAGTACCGTGGGCGGCACAACCACCAGCGCCACGAGCGACGCCGCCGTCCTCACGATCTTCGTGGATCCGCTGATCGCATCGTCCCCGATGGGCCAAACCGTCGCCGAAGGGGGAACGGCCACGTTCTCCGCCGCGCTGTTGAACGGAAATCTCGGCTCGAGCACGGGGAGCATCGGCTACCAGTGGCGCGTCGTCCGTGCGAACCCACCCGGCATCACCTTGATTTCCGACGATGGCAGAATTTCAGGGGCGAATACGGCCACGCTCACCATCACTGGAGTCACGGCTGCGGATCGGGGAGAATACGATGTCGTCATCATCCGCACACTGGGAGAACACACAGCAGCAATCAACAGCGCATACGCGGGATTGCATGTCAACACGGCCCCGATCATCACGACGCAGCCGCAGGCCACCACCTTCATGCAGGGAGGAACCGTCGCCCTGCACGTGACGACCGATTTCCTCGCAACGAGCACACAATCGTACCAGTGGTACAAGAACGGCGCATCCCTCGCCAATGGCGGAAGAATCAGCGGCGCCACCAGCGCGACTTTGAACATTTCGAATGCCTTGCTTGAAGATCAAGGCAACTACCACGTCCGTGTTACCCGCTTGTTCGGGGGAACCACCACGAACACCGAGAGCGATGTGGCTTCCGTGAGCATCAACCTCATGCCGGTTTTCGTGACGCCCCTGGAATCCATGACGGTCACGGCCGGCGGCAATGCCAACTTTTCGGTGATCGTGCAGGAGGCCGGTGGCACCCTGGCCTACCAGTGGCGCAAAGGCACAACGAACATTGCCGGCGCGACCAACGCAACGTACTCCGTGATGAATGCATCCCTAGCCGATACCGGCAGCTACTCGGTGGTGGCGACGCGCACCCTGGGCGGAACCACCACCAGCGCCACGAGCAACAGCGCGCTCTTGCTTGTGAACGCACCTCCCGTCATCACCGCACAGCCACAGGACTCCGTTGCGCTGACAATCGGTCAGGATTTTTCCTTCTCCGTCACGGCGGCGACCACGGGCGGCTCGAGCGCAGGCACACTCTCGTATCAATGGATGAATGACGGCGCGAACCTCGCCAACGGCGGACGCATTTCGGGAGCGACCTCGGCGACGCTGACGATATCGGGGGGCGAAACGGGTGACGTCGGCGCCTACACGGTGGCGGTGACCCGGGTGCTGAACGGTACGACGACAAGCACGACAAGCGATCCGGGACACCTGGTTCCCCCGGTCAGTCTCGCTCCGGGCGCCTTCGTGATCCGGGTGGACAACCGCACCGAGCCGTTCACGTTCCGGCTTCCCGCGGGCTCGATGGAAACCACCGAGCGCCTGACGCTGAGCATCTCCGACGTGTACGGCCGCACCATCTGGTCAAGTACGGTGAACCCTTCGAGGGACGAGATTCGCGAACTGACCTGGAACGGCAAGACCAAGAGCGGCCGCCCGGCCTCGGCGGGCATCTATGTGGTACGCATCTCCGTCCGGGGCGATGGGAACACGACGCACCATGCTCGCAGAGCCGTCACCCTGAAGCCCCGCTGAGTCACCGGGCCGGATCCCGGCCCCCGAACACTGCGAAACCGCAGGGGATCCCCCCGTTTTCCGTCCCCCTGTCCCGACAGTTTTCCCGCGCTCTTTTTTCTTCCCGCCCGCAATTCGGAATTCTTCGTAATTCGTAACTTATGCCCATGCCCAACGAACTCCGCATCGACTGCCCCTGCTGCAAGGCAAAGCTCGTCGTCGACCAAGAAACGGGAGGCGTCCTGCAGGCCGTCCCGCACAAGGAAGCGCCGCCCAGCCTGGAGGACTTCATGAAAGCGGATCAGGGCCGGGCAAAGGATCTTGAAGACAAATTCGCCGCATCGCGCAAACAAGAGGACGAGCGCCTCAAGCTCCTCGAGAAAAAGTTCGAGTGGGCAAAAAAGAACAAGGACAAGCTTCCCGACGCGCCGAAGCCCGGCATCCACTGGGACTGAAGCCGGATCCGCGCCATGTCAGACGCAGGCACCGCCTTCGAAATCATCCGCTCTGTCACGCGGACGATGCTGGAATCGCGCGACGTGCAGCCCGCGCTGGACGCGGTCACGCAACAAATTTCCGACAAGATGGGCGTTGAGGTCTGCTCAATCTACCTGCACGACTCCGCGGATGACAGACTCCACCTCGCCGCCGCCCACGGGCTGAACCGCACGGCACTCCCCGAAATCACGCTGGCTCCCGGAGAAGGCCTCACCGGATCCGTGTTCGCGACCGGAGACATCCTCAACATCGCCGACCCGCGATCCGACGCGCGTTTCAAGTTTTTCCCCCAGCTCGGCGAAGACGTTCTCAACAACTACATGGGCATCCCCATTCCCCCCGGAAAGGCGCGAAGCCGCGGCGTGCTGGTCCTGCAAGGGCGCGAGCCCCTGCCCTTCGGCCCCACTCTCGAGGATCTTGCCTACACGCTGGCCGCGCAGCTGGGCACATTGGTCGAGAACCGCACGCCGGCCGCTTCCGGGGTCCGACAGGACGCATCGTCCTTGCGTGAAGCGCCGCCTTTCCTGCGCGCCCAGCTTGCCTTCGGCAGCGTCGCCGACGGCACGGTGACGGTGCTGAAAACCCAACAGGTCTGGGATACGGTTTACTTCACGAAATCCGACGATCCGGAAGCGGAACTGCGCGAGTTCGAAAAGGCGCTGGAGCGCGCCCGCGAGGAATCGCGCTGGCTCCGCGAACGCGCCGGTGAAATCTTCGCCGAGCTCGACGCGCGCATCTTCGAGACGCACGAAATGTTGCTGACCGACGAAGAGTACGTGGGCGCGATCCGCGGACACATTCGCGAAAAAAGCACCACGGCGATCTTTGCCGTCAAGGTGGCCACGCGCGAAATGTCCAAGGCGTTCATCGAATCGGGGGTTCCCATGCTCGCGGGGCGCGCCGCGGATCTGCGGGACGTGGGGCTGCGCATCCTGAACGCGCTGGGCGAAGCCGGCGACCGCTTTCTCCCGGCCGACGAAACGGATCAAGGCGTGATCGTCGCGGCCGTGGAACTGCTGCCCTCGGACCTCGTCTACATGCAGTCCCGCAAACTGCTCGGCATTCTCTGCGAAACCGGAGGCAGCACCTCGCACGCCGCCATCCTCGCGCGCTCGCTCGACATTCCCTGCCTCATGGGCATCCCCGGCCTGACACGCTTCCTGCACACCGGAACCCGGGTGATTCTGGACGGCGGATCGGGGCTCGCCTACATCCGCCCCGACGCGCACGTGGTGCGCGAATACCAGCGCCTGCTGGCCGCCGCCAAGGGACACCCGCGTGCGGTCAGGCCACGCGACGACGGAGACCGTACCGCCGACGGGCACCCCGTGCACATCTCCGGCAACGTCTCCCTGCTTTCGGACCTCAACCTCATGCGGCGCAACGGCATCCGCAGCGTCGGGCTCTACCGATCCGAGTTCTTCTTCATGGTCCGCAACGCCTTCCCCGACGAAGACGCCCAGTTCGCGATCTACCGGCAGGTCATGGAACGTTGCGGCGCCTTCGGCGTGACCTTTCGCCTGCTGGATGTCGGGGGGGACAAACCCCTCAAGTACTTCGATTGGGGCAAGGAGGAAAACCCGAGCCTCGGATGGCGTTCCGTGCGCATGCTCCTGCAACGCCCCGAGATCCTCGACCCCCACCTGCGAGCCCTGTTGCGTGCGGCGCAGCTTGGCGACATGCGCATCGTGCTGCCGATGATTTCCACGCTGCACGAGGTGCGGGAGCTCAAGGCCCGCCTGTCCGAAACCGCCGCGAAACTCGGCAAGGAAGGCGGCGCGCCGATCCGCGTCCCCCCCGTGGGCATCATGGTCGAGATCCCTTCCACGGTCTTCCAGATCGAGGCATTCCTGCACGAGTCAGATTTTCTCTGTCTTGGAACCAACGACCTCATCCAGTATTTGTTTGCCATCGATCGCGGCAATGAACGCGTGGCTGATTACCATCAGCCCTATCATCCCGCGTTGCTCTACGCGCTGAAGCGGATCGCCGACTCGGCCAGGGCCGCAGGCAAGCCCGTCACCGTCTGCGGCGAAATGGCGAGCGATCCACTGGCCCTGCCCCTGCTGCTCGGCCTCGGGCTCACCTCGCTCAGCATCGCGCCCGGCGCCGCGCAGGACGTCCGCGAAAAGCTGGCGAAGGTGACGCTTGAAGGATGCAAGGAGCTGGTGGAGAGGGCGCTGATACTGCCGACCGAGAAGGAGATCCGCAAGGAAGCGGAGGCGTTTGCGGAGGCGGTGGCGCACGGTGGCGGCGCCGCATGAAATGCGGGCGCCGTTGTAGGGGCAAATGATCATTTGCCCCTACATGCACGCCATCAATTCTTCAGCTTCCCCAAAATCGCATCCACGATTTTCCTGAAGCTGTCGTCCTTGCCCATCGCCTTTTCGATCGTCTTGATGGCGTGCACCACCGTGCTGTGGTCACGCCCCCCGAAACGCTGGCCGATGGACTTGAGCGACGCCGAGGTCAACTCCTTCACCAGGAACATCGCCACCTGGCGCGCCTGCGCGACCTCCTTGGTTCCCCGGCCCTGCTCGAGGATCTTGTCCGCCTCGACCGCGAAATAGTTCGCCACCATTTCCGTCACGTCCTCGGCGGTGATGCGCCTCTCGGGGCGCTGGGCTCCCGTGCGCTTCACGATTTCCTCGGCCAGTTCCATGGTGATGTCGGCGTGCTGGATGGAGGCCTGAAGCAACAACTGCCGAATCGCCCCTTCCAGAATGCGGATGTTGGAATCAATCGCCTCCGCGAGGTAGGAAATCACGTCCTCGGTGATGTCGAGGTTCAGGGACTTCGCCTTGCGCCTGAGAATCGCCTCGCGCGTTTCCCGATCCGGGAGCTGGATATCGACGAAAAGGCCCCACTGGAAACGGCTGACCAGCCGGTCCTGCAGTCCCTGCAACTCGCCCGGCGGAGCGTCGCTGGTCAACACGATCTGCTTTCCGCTCTGGTGCAGGAAGTTGAACACGTGGAAGAACTCCTCCTGCGTACGATCCTTTCCGCTGAGGAATTGCACGTCGTCCATGAGCAGCACGTCCACCTCATGGCGGTAGAAGCCCGACATCTCGTTGATGCGATTGTGCTGGATCGATTCCACGAATTCGCGGTAAAATGCCTCGGAAGTGACGTAGCGGACTTTCTTGCCCGGCATCTCGCGGCGCACATGATTGCCGATAGCCTGCAAAAGATGGGTTTTTCCCAGTCCCACGCCCCCGTAAATCAACAGGGGATTGAAGCGGGTGCCGCCCGGCTCCTTGGCGACGGCCAGGGCCGCGGAATACGCGAACTGGGAATTGCTGCCGACCACGAACTCCTCGAAGGTGTACCCGGAATTCAGGTCGATCGCCGGCATGCTGCTGAACGGCACGGCCGGAGCATGGTTCAGGGGCCCCTCCAGGGCCGACTGTCGACGAAAACGTGCCTTCAACCGGCGGCCGGTAGCCTCATGGAAGCAAAGCTCGACCAACCCGGAGTACGCCAGGTCGAGGTGATCCACGTCCAGCGGATCGGGAACGCCCAGCAAAAGCGCACTATCCCCCACCTCCTGGATGCGCAGCGGAACCATCCACTGGGTGAAGACGTCCTCGGAGAGCTTCTCGCGCAAACACTCGAGGCAGGCCTTCCACATCCCCGACCAGCTGCGCAACGACGCCCCCGAATTTCGTTCAAAAGAACCGTTTCTGGGAATTTCGCCGTCTGGAAAGTTGGGGGACTCGATGCTCAATGCCGTCTCTCGGGGGTTCAGGGGTGGTGCTTCAGGGTCTTGCAGCGCATTGATGCCGGGCCGGGAATGATACTTAATCCACAGTTTATCCCCAAAGCATCCTGCCGGGGCGTGACCGCCCTTTCCTACCTTTCAGGGCCCTTTAAACCCTGCGGAGAGCACTTCTCTCGCCGACGCGCGCCTTGGCGCATGGAAGAACGCACCGGAATCCAATGCAAGACACCATTTCGACGGCTTACGGACTGTGGGGCGGACTCCTTCTCCTGCTGATCCTGCAAGCAGTGTGGGGCCAGTTCCTCTCGTATCCAGCTTCCTTCGAGCGCATGCTGCGGCGCGGACGCAGCTGGGTTTACGTCCCCCGGCACTGGAAAGGCGTCCGCAAGGCCGCGATTCTTGCGGCGACGCGCCTGTTCGCCGCGGGAATCGGGCTTCTTCTGGCGTTTCTGCTTGCCTTGCACGCCCGGCTCGAGGAACCCGGCTGGGTGATGGCCACGGCTCTGGCCGGTTTTGCCTCGGCCCTCTGGCTGCAGGGCTTCTGGAACCACCTGCGTTATCGGCAGCAGGAGGACGCCTACTTCCTGCTGCATGATGAACTGCGCTCGCGGCTCGAGCGCGAGAACAAGGATGTCGGGCGTGCCCAGTTGCGCAGCCTCGCCTCCTACCAGCACCAACAACAACTCCGCAAGGCCGACGAAGAAGGCAGGTTTTTGTCGGTGCTCCGCAGCGAGGCGAAGCGGTTCCGGATGGCGCGCCCCGACACTCCGTCCCTTCCCGAGGCCTGAATGACGGATCCGGCGCCCGGTTTTCCCTCCTGGGACGCACGATGGAAGGAGCGCCTGAACGGCCCTCCCCTGACCCGTGAAGAAGCCGCGCGCTTCGCCGGCTTCGCGCTCGACCGGGTATCGCGCACCTTCGCCCTCAATATCCGCATGCTCCCCGAGCCCCTGCGCGGGCAGGTACTGCACGCTTATCTCTATTGCCGCATGGCCGATACCATTGAAGATGACCCGAACCTGCCAGCCCGTGAGAAGGCGTCGCTGCTCGCCGGTTTCTCGGGCCTTTTCGACCCCACGCACCCGGCGGAAGCCGCGCGCGAAGCCTTCCGCGCCTTCCCCGCCCGCCTGCCGGAGGCATGGAAGGCGACGGAATCCTGGGAGTACACCCTGCTGGCGCGCGCTCCCGTGGTACTGGATGCATTCACGGAGTACCCTGACAGGGTGCGCGCGGCCATCGCGGCCTGCATCCGGGACATGTGTTCCGGGATGGCCGGCTTCGCGCGGAAACAGGATGACGGGGGCGGAGAACACCCCCTGATCGCCACTCTCGACGACCTCGACCGCTACTGCTACCACGTGGCCGGAACCGTCGGCGAAATGTTGTGCGAGCTTTTCGTGCGCAATGCAGGCATTTCTCCGCGCCGCGCGGGAAAGATGCGCGCATTGTGCGTCTCGTTCGGGCTCGGGCTGCAGATGGTGAACATTCTCAAGGATCTTGCCGACGATCGCGAGCGAGGCGTGTGCTGGCTGCCGCGCGACCTGCTCGCGGCCGAAGGCGTCTCACCCGCGGAGTTCACCCGACCGGAGCACCATGACGCCGCCCGGCGGGTGTATGCGGTGTTGTTCGACAAGGCGTTGCGCCATCTGGAGGAAGCGCTCGAGTACACGCGCGCGATTCCGCGGCGACACCGCGCGCTGCGCCTGTTCTGCCTCTGGCCCTTGTTCATGGCCGCCGAGACGCTGGCGCTGCTCGCGGAGCGCACTCGCGACCTCACCGGCGGCGCGCGCCTCAAAATCAGCCGCCGCAGCGTGGCGCGCATCGTGCTATCGACCCGGATCCTCTGGTGGTCGGATGCCTGGCTGCGCGCGCGCCTCGAAAAATCGGCCCGAATCATCCGGCGCGCCTTGCCGCATGCGCCGCAAACCGGATACCTTTCCCGCCCATGACCCGCACTCCTCCCATGCTGCGCGCGCATGCGCTGATTTTCGTATTGCTGCTTGTGCTCGACCAGATCACCAAGTACTGGGCGCGCGTGCGATTCTCCCTGCCCGACGGCACACCCGACTACTTCGACTTCATCCCCGTCATCGGGAGCTGGGTGCGCTTCCGGTTGCTGTACAACGATGGCGCGGCCTTCGGCCTGCAGCCCCAAAGTGCGCTTCCCTTCCTGCATCCGGTGGTTTTCTTCGCCGTGTTCACCGTCGTCGCCATCGTACTCTTCGCGGTTTACTACAAGCGCCTCGGGCCGGACGAAGGCCCCGCGCGACTCGGAATCGCGCTCATCCTCTCGGGTGCCTTCGGCAATCTCATCGACCGGGTCACCCTGCACAAGGTGACGGATTTCATCGACGTGGGCATTCCGGACGTCTATCCCCGCTTTCCGGTGTTCAACGTCGCGGACAGCGCAGTGACCATCGGCCTCATCCTGCTGCTGCTCGCCCCGTTGCTCACGCGCAAGAAGGGTTCCGAACCCCCTCCGGAAGCGCCGACCGCGCAGGAACCCCCCGCGCATGGCTGATCTGCGGGCCTGGATCGTCGCCGACAAAGACGCCGGGGCGCGCCTCGACCGTTTTCTCGACGCGTGCATGGACGATGCATCGCGCACCCGCGTACAGAAGTGGATCGCGGACGGCTGCGTGTTTGTCAACCGGAAGCCCGCCCGCAAAAGCCTCTCGCTCGAAGCCGGCGACACGGTCACGCTGGCGCTTCCCGAGCGTTCGCAAGGCGCATCGTCGGCATCGGGAGTCGAGCCGGAGGAGATCGCCCTGGACGTGGTGTACGAGGACAGCCACCTCGCGGTGATCAACAAACCCAAGGGGCTTGTCACCCATCCCGGCCACGGCGAACCCTCGGGGACGCTCGCCAATGCGCTCGCGTTCAGGTTTCGCAAGCTGTCCGACCTGGGCGGCGGCGACCGGCCCGGCATCGTGCACCGCCTCGATCGCGATACGTCGGGCCTGCTTGTGGTGGCGCGCACCAACGCGGCGCATGCAGAACTGGCGCGGCAGCTCGCAGCGCGCGACATTCACCGCACCTACCGTGCCCTGATCTGGCGCGAACCGTCGGAGGTTTCGGGCACGTTCACGTCGCATCTCGGACGACACGCGAAGGATCCGGTGCGGCGATCCGTCGTGTCTCCGGAGAAGCTCGGCGCCAAGCTCGCCATCACGCACTGGAGGGTGCTCGACTGGTTCCAGTTCGCCGCACAGGTCGAAGTCGTGCTCGATACCGGACGCACCCACCAGATCCGCGTGCACTTCTCGCATGCCGGGCATCCCGTCGCGGGCGATACCCTCTACGGCGGAGGACAGCCCATGCTCGGGCGCGTGCCGCCCCTGTTCCAGGGAGCTGCGGCGGGCATGCTCAAGCGCCTCACCTCGCAAGCCCTCCACGCCGCGCGCCTCTCCTTCACGCATCCCGCCACCGGAAAACGCATGGAGTTCGAGTCCCCCCTGCCCGGGGAGTTTCGGGATACGCTGGAGTATCTGGAGAAGTATCGGAGAGTGGAGGAGGGGTAAGAGTTATGAGTTATGAGTTATGAGTTATGGGTTATGGGTTATGAGTTGCGGATTGGCGGGGAGTGCAAGTTGATTGCAGGCGCCATCGCTCTCGCCTCCTGTCTCCCATCCACCGTTTGAAACTTCCGGTTGACCATGAAAAAACCACTCGACTTCGATTTCACGCGTGCGTTGGCGCGCGGACATGTTTCCTACGACTCGCGCGTCGGACAATGGTGGGAAGGGCGCGCAGCCGACGCGGCGCACCGCCGTGCCTACCGGCATGTGGCGGAGCACGTTCGCGATTCCTTTCACAAGGCGAAGGTTCGCGCGCCACTCATTGTCGACTACGCCTGCGGAGGCGGCCAGTTCCTTCTGGAATTGGCGCGACTGATTCCCGATGCGCGCATCGTCGGCCTCGACGGCTCAAAAAAACTGCTCGGACTCACATTGCAACGCTGCGAGGCAAAAGGCATCTCGGCCGCGACGCTGTCCGCGGCCGAGGCGTTTTCCGCGAAGGGTCCCCGCGTCCGCCTGGTGCAAACCCGCCTTCCCAATTTTCGACTCCCCGCGGGCAAGGCGGATGCCGTGGCATTCGTCTTCCCCAACATCGCGCCCTCACCGTCGGACCAAGACACCTATGACCGCAACGGATACCTCAACCGGGCCGACTCGACGGTAGGACGCATGTTGGCGCGCTTCCGGGAAATGGATCCCGAAGACGAAGTGACCACGGAAAAGCCCGACATCCTCTTCGATGGCTACATGACCGAACGCGTGCTCTCGCGCAATATCCGGAGATTCCTGAAGCCGGGAGGACGCTGGTTCAAGATCGACTACGCCAACGCGCCGCGCGCCGAGCTTTCGCAGCTCTCGCAATGGCGCTGCCTGTTTTCAGAGTGCGCGTTGGGCGAAGCGATCAAGGGAAGGCACGCGGAACGGCTCTTCGAGCTGCGCGCCAACGTCTTCCGCCGATCATCGGTGATTCTCGACGTCTACCACCAAACGAAAGACCCGTCGGACAAGACCGGCGGGTACTTTATCACGGAGTTCGAGGC
>JBJHDK010000043.1:0-20144 GCA_050486505.1 Fibrobacteria bacterium
GGGATCGGGCACAGCGATGTCAGGGAAGGCCTCACCTTTCTGGGACTGCAGGGGAAAATGGATCCCCCCCGTGCTGAAGCCACGCGCGCCGTTGAGCTCTGCCAACAGGCCGGCATCCGCGTGAAGATGATCACCGGCGACCACGCCCTCACGGCTTCGGCCATCGCCAAACAAATCGGGATCACGGGATCGGATCACCCCGCGGTGACGGGGCGGGAGCTGGAAAAAATCCCGGACGCGGAACTCCCCGATGTCGCGGAAAAATCCGCGGTGTTCGCGCGCGTTGCCCCGGATCAGAAGCTGCGGCTCGTCACGGCCCTGCAATCCCGCGGGCACGTCGTCGCCATGACCGGCGACGGCGTGAACGATGCGCCCGCGCTCAAGCAGGCGGACATCGGCGTCGCGATGGGAATCGCGGGCACGGACACCGCGAAGGGTGCCGCGGACATGCTGCTCACCGACGACAACTTCGCCACCATCGAGGCCGCAGTCGAAGAGGGCCGGGGCATTTTCGACAACCTCACCAAATTCATCATCTGGACCATCCCCACCAACGCGGGCCAGGGACTGCTGATTCTCGCGGCCATCATCGCGGGAATGACGCTGCCGCTGACGCCCGTTCAGCTGCTGTGGGTCAACATGCTCACCGCCGTGCTGCTTGGTCTCACGCTGGTTTTCGAGCCCAAGGAGGCCGACCTGATGCGCAGGCCGCCGCGTGATCCGTCGATGCCCATCCTGACCTTTCCCCTGCTCGCGCGCACGGGACTGGTCACTTTGATCCTCATCATCACCGGTTTCGGCCTGTTCCGCTGGACGACTGGCGATCCTTCGGTCTCGCTCGAGGTTGCGCGTACCACGGTGGTCAATACCGTCGTGGTCGTGCAGGCATTCTACCTGCTGAATTGCCGGTCACTGCAGCACTCGATGTTTTCCGTCGGTCTCTTCTCGAACCGTTGGTTGCTGCTCGGCATCGCGACAACCTTGGGCGCGCAAATGCTTTTCACCTACGCCCCGTTCATGAACACCCTCTTCGGCACGGCACCCCTGCCTGTCGAGAACTGGGCGTACATCGTCTCCGCGGGCCTGCTCGCCTACGTCGTTGTGGAAATCGAGAAATGGGTTCGGCGGAACAGACAAGGATAAGGGGTACGCTCCGTCGGCAATACCGTGGCGGGGGCCGGGTCGGGGCACATGTTCTTCATCACACCGGTTTGAGGGGTGACGCATGCGTCGCCCCTACGGTTTACATTTGTCGGCAATGCCAAACGTCAAACCCTACGTCGTTTCCGCTCCCTCGGGCGCGGGCAAGACCTCGCTCATCAACGCCTTGCTGAAGCGCTTCCCTGATCGCCTCGTGTACTCCATCTCTGCCACTACGCGTGCGCCGCGCGCGGGGGAACAGGACGGCATCCACTACTTCTTCAAGTCCCGGGAAGAATTCCGGCGAATGATCGATGCCGGGGAAATGGCGGAATGGAACGAGGTGCACGGCAACCTGTACGGCACCCCGCGCGCGTTCGTGGATTCCGTGCTGGCCTCGGGAAAATCGGTGATCCTCGACCTGGATGTTTATGGCAAGCCGAACTTCGACAAGGTGTTCCCCGAGGCGGTGGGTATCCTCATCGTCGCGCCCGATCTCGACACGCTGGAACAGCGCCTGCGCACACGCGGCACGGATTCCGAGGAGACGATCCGGCTCCGGTTGAAGAACGCGCGGAACGAGCTTGCGTTCGCGAAGGAGAAGGGGAAGTACGAGTTTACGGTGGTGAACGACGATTTCGACCGGGCGTTGGAGGAGTTGGGAAAAATATTGGAGGTCAATTGATTGATTCCGCTATCTCTCTCCTACTGATCGTATGCTTAGGATTGCTCTTGGCTACAATAAAGGCCTACTTATCCCAAAAGGGAAAGAATAGAGCGCTTCGCGAAGATAATGCTGCGCTAGTAGAACAACGCGAGCGAATCAAATCGGAACACCAGTTAGAATCCGCTAAACGAAAACATCAGTATGAGGCCCGACTAACAGCGTACAACCGCTTCTTTGAATTCTTTGATGAAAGCGGGCGCAGCTCAGCAGAAGCATTGCAGCAAAGAATTCTCCCCAAGCTTCTTAACGTGTTATTGAGTCCAACAACTGGGCAACCCCTCGCCCCAGAAATTCCTTTTGAAATACGAATGCAATCGCTGATAAGTGAAATTTTTGAAACATCGGCAACCGAGCAAGGCCAAACGATCAGTCGTTTAAAAAACCAAGCAAATACATTGAAGTTATTTGCGCCCGTTGAACTTGTAACAAAACTAGACCGACTCGTATTTCTTATCTCTCAAGAATTTCAAAGCGGAATGGACGCGATGAAGAGTATCGACATCAATCGAATAATGTCTGATCCAGCTACTGCACAAATTGAAATTGTCAGGAATCCAGATGTGGAGGAGGAAATAGATTTTCTATTCCAAACTATCAGGAAGCTTGCGCGAGAAGATTTAGAGCGCATTTAACCATAAAGAAGCCCTCGTCATGCCCGTGAAGACGGGCATCCAGACTGAAGGCGAGAAACCGCAAAGAACGCCTTCGCCGACTCTACTCCGCTGACTGGACCCCGGCCTTCGCCGGGGTGACGGTGTGATCGCTCTACACTTTCGGCTGTTCGCTGTTCACTATCCGCGCGCGCTCACACAAAATGCGCGACCGATACCTTGAACACCTTCGACAACTCCTTCGCCATCCGCTTGCTCACCGTGCGACGGCCACGCTCCATGTCCGACACGAACGACGCCTTCACGCCCAACTTCTCCCCCAACTGCGCCTGCGTCCAGCCTGCATTCTCGCGATAGACGCGCACACCATCGCCTGGGTGCGCCTCCGCATCAAGCTTCTTCTTCAGGTCGGACGCATCCCAGTCGATCAAATCATCGTCCGTCTCGGGCGTGAGCTTTAGGGACTTCCCGTACTCGCGCTTCAGTACATAAACCATCCCCTCGGAAATCCTTCCCTGGATGCGAAGATCAATAAGGGGCGTTTTCGCGACTGCCAGCATAATACACCTCGATGATGATCGTTGATTTGTCGTGTCTCCAGCACGCCACCCAGGAATAACCCAGATGGCAGTGATACTCGTCTTTTCCCAACTTGCTGAAATTCTGCCAGTCCGGAAGCATCGGGCCGCGATGCTTCAAATCCTCCATCAAATGGCGAAACGCTGACCTCGCATTTCGGGGTAACGCCTCAACTTTCTTCGCGACTTTGCGTGAAAATCTGACTTGGTACTTCGACTGCTGTTCACTCATTAATATACCCTGTTTTAGGGTATATTGCAATACCCGTCCATCACCGGAACGTTTCCGGTGCCAGGGTTAGACGATCTGGAACGATGAAAATGCCACACGTTGCGGAAACCCGGCCGGAGCCTGTCCCGGCGCAGGCCGGGGCCAAGGCAAGCGCACAAACACACGCGCCCTAATTCTTCCCCTTTACCCCCGCCCCGAACTCGCGGCAGATCATGCAGCGCGCAGGGTCGTGGCGTTGCGCCGGGCAGTATTGGCGACCGTAGTAGATGAACTGCAGGTGACGCCTCCCCCATTCGTCCTCGGGGAAAACCGCCTTCAAATCCTTCTCGGTCTGCACCACGTTCTTGCCGCTCGACAAGCCCCAGCGCGCGGCCAGACGATGGATATGCGTGTCCACAGGAAACGCGGGAACCCCGTAGGCCTGTGCCATGACGACCGATGCCGTCTTGTGCCCCACTCCGGGCAACGCCTCCAGTTCCTCCATGGTGCGCGGCAATTCTCCGCCATGACGTTCCAGCAGGATGCGCGCGAGGTTCCACACGTTGCGGCTCTTGGTCGGCGCAAGCCCGACCGTGCGAATGATCTTCAGGATTTGTTCGGGGGAAAGCTTCGCCATCGCCGCGGCGTTCGGGGCACGGCGGAACAGCTCCGGAGTCACCTTGTTCACCGAGACATCGGTGGCCTGCGCCGACAGCAGAACGGCAATGCACAACGTAAAAGGGTCGGAATGATCCAAAGGAATGGGAGGGCCTGGATACATGCGATCGAGCACTTCTCCGATGCGACGTGCCTTCTCCCTGAGTTTTGCCTTGGCTACGGGCTCTTTCGTGCGTTTCGCGCGTACGTTCATGACGCGGCAAAGGATATAACTTTGCCCACATGACCGTCTCCTCTCACGCGCCCTGTTACGTCGTCACCGGCGCCGCCGGATTCATCGGCAGCGCCCTCGCCCACCGCCTGAACCAGCTCGGACACGACAACCTCATCCTCGTCGATTCCCTGGGCAAGGACGCCTCCTGGCGCAATCTCGTGCCCCTCCGCTACGCGGACTACGTTGACCGCAAGGACTTTCTGGAGGGGATCCTGGCGGGCCGCTACGATGCCTCGGGGATCTCCGCCATCTTCCATCTCGGGGCCTGCTCCTCGACAACGGAAGCCGATGCCGGTTACCTGATGAAGAACAACTTTGAATACACCAAGTTGCTTGCGCAATGGTGCCGCTCGCGCAAGCACCCCGTGCGCTTCATCTACGCCTCCTCCGCCGCCACCTACGGCGACGGATCGCGCGGCTACGACGACGACCATGCGCTGCTTCCAGAGTTGCGCCCCCTCAACGGCTACGGATACTCCAAGCACGCCTTCGACCTGTGGGCCCTGCAGCACGGCGCCTTCGAAGGCGAAGCCGGCGTGGTGGGCCTCAAGTACTTCAACGTCTACGGCCCCAACGAATACCACAAGGGCGACATGATGAGCATGGTCGCCAAGGCCCACGCGCAGATCAAGTCCGAGGGGAGCGTGCGGCTTTTCAAGTCACACCGCAAGGACTACAAGGACGGAGAACAGAAACGCGACTTCCTCCACGTCTTCGATGCCGTGGACATGACCCTGCACTTCATGCACCATCCCGATGTTCCCGGTGGAGTCTACAACGTCGGCACGGGCGAGGCGCGCACCTGGGTCGACATGATGAAGGCCGTGTTCGCCGCCATGGATCGCGAGCCGCGCATCGAGTTCATCCCCATGCCCGACGTGCTCAAGGACAAATACCAGTACTTCACGCAGGCAGAGATGAAGAAGCTGCGCGCCGCGGGTTACACCCGGCCCATCCAGTCGCTCGAAGAAGGCGTCGCGGCCTATGTCCCCTACCTCGAGGCCGACCGCCGCGTCTTCGGGTGGTGACTGCGCGAAACCACCAGGCGGGTTGCGTGTAGGGGCGAATGATGGGGCGCGGAGCGCCCGGCACAATTCGCCCCTACTGCAACATTGACCCGGTCAATGCAACCCGCCGTGCCAGAGCCCCAGCGCGACGGAGAGCACCAGCGCGCCCAGGAACCCGAACCATGCGACGGGTTCGCGCCGCAGCATTTCGCGGCTGTGCGGCAACATCCCGGTCAGCACGGTGTACACGAGGATGCCCGCCGACAGGCCCAGCAGGCTTTCGAGCGGCACCCGGTCCTGTCCGCGCAGGAGCAGTCCGAGAAAGAAAAAGAAGGGCGTGATCAACCCGTTCACCACTCCGAGGACCAGCAGGCGGTTTCCACGGTAATGCCAGTGTCCCAACGCCATCGCGAGCGCGAAGGACGAAGTCACCTTGTGCACCACCATGCCCAGGTTCAGTCCGGACAACCAGGGCGGATTGATCAACCCGATCAGAATCCCGTCATTGACCGCGCACACCGCGAGCGCCAGAAAAAAAGTCCATCCGACCGGATCATGCCTGTGGCCCGTCTCGCAGCATGGATCCCGCCGAAGCACCTTGCGGGACAGGAATGCCATCAGCGCGACCCCCGCCGCGAAGGAAAACACCGGCATTCCCCCGACACCGCCCTCGAACAACGCGTGGGGAATCAAGGTCACCGCGATGTACCCCAGGAAGAAGGCCACCGTCACCGGGTAGAGATGATTCAGAACCGACGACTCGGTTTGTTCCGCGAGCTCGTGCGCATCATGGGAAGAGCGGACGCGGAAGGGCAACGTCCCCAAGGCGAAACCGGCCCAAGAAGCGAGGGCCAATCCCACCGGAAGCCAAATCGAAGACATGGGGGGCAAAGGTAGGCAATCCCCCATCGAATTGATAGGGGGATATCAAAATGAAACGCCCCGCGCCGAGACCCGAAAGGGAGCTTCCAGGCTCGTCCGGGTTGGGACTTACGCCCCGTTTCAGATTTCCAATTGCCCGTTCCGTCTATATTCCCCCCATGCGCCTCCGTAAATTCATCGCGTTCGCTGCATTGCTTCTCACGGGTGCCCTGTTGCTCGACATCTGGCTGTCGCGCCCCGGACGCCACCCCGTTCCGGAGCACTTGCCCGACATCAGCCTGCCCACACTCGAAGGCGGCAGCTACAGCATTGGACGGGGGGACTCCCTGGTGACCTTGCTGGTGTATTGGGCCACGTGGTGCCACCCCTGCATCGTGGAAATTCCGCACCTCATCGAATTCCACGACAAGTTCGCAGACAGGGGATTCCGCGTCGTCTCCATCAATATCGACGACCCCACGGGGGAGAAAATACCCGCTTTCGTGGAGCGCTTCGGCATCAATTACCCCCTGTTGATCGATGCCGACGGCAGTTCGGAGAAGAAGATGGGCGGGATCCTCGCCTTGCCGACATCCTTCCTCATCGGACGCGACGGACGTGTGGAGCGCAAGCTGGAGGGACTGTACCCCGCCGAAGTGCTCGAGGAACTGATCACCGGGCTGTTGTAGCAGGGGGAACCCCCGTTTTCTACCTTTTCGCCCCTAATGAGCAAAAACACGGGCAAAAATCTCTACGAAAAAGTCTTTGAACGTCACGTCGTCGGCCGTCTCTCCTCGGGTCAATCCCAGGTTCTGATCGGTCTCCACCTCATCCACGAAGTCACTTCGCCGCAGGCCTTCGCCCTGCTGCGCGACCGCGGGCTCAAGGTGAAGTTCCCGCACCGGACTTTCGCGACGGTGGACCACATCATCCCCACCGACGAAGTCGAGCGCCAGCGCCCGCTGCAGGACTCCCTGGCCGAGCAAATGCTGCAGGCCATCGAGGAGAACACGCGCGAGCACGGCATCACGTTCTTCGGCCCCGACTCGGGTCATCAGGGAATCGTGCACGTCATCGGCCCGGAACTGGGCCTGACCCAGCCGGGCATGACCATCGCCTGCGGCGACAGCCACACCTCGACCCACGGGGCCTTCGGCGCGCTGGCCTTCGGCATCGGCACCAGCCAGGTGGCCGATATCCTCGCCACGCAGACCATGAGCCTGGGCCGCCTCAAGGTGCGCCGCATCAAGGTCACGGGGAAGCTCGGTCCCGGCGTGTACGCCAAGGACGTGATCCTCGCGATCATCCGCAAGCTGGGCGTGAACGGCGGCGTGGGCTATGCCTACGAGTACGCCGGCGAGGCGATCGAAGCCATGTCGATGGAAGAGCGCATGACGCTTTGCAACATGTCGATCGAGGGCGGCGCACGCATCGGCTACGTCAATCCCGATGAGACGACCTTCGCCTACCTGAAGGGCCGCGAGTTCGCCCCCAAGGGTGCGGACTGGGACAAGGCCGTGGCCTACTGGAAATCGATCGCCTCCGACGCGGACGCGACCTTCGACGATGAAGTCGTCATCGACGGGAGCGCCCTGGCGCCGCACGTGACCTGGGGCATCACCCCTGCGCAGTCGGTGGCCGTGAACGAGGCCATCCCCGCGGAAACGGCCTTCCCGGAGTCGGAGCGCCCGCTCATCCGCGAGGCGTACGAGTACATGTCGCTCGAGGCGAACCAGCCCATCGCGGGCGTGCCCGTCGACGTGGTATTCATCGGGTCGTGCACCAACGGGCGCATCTCCGACCTGCAGGAGGCCGCCAACGCCGTCAAGCTGGCGAAGGGCGCCAGGGTCGCGCCGAACGTGCGCGCCATGGTCGTGCCCGGCTCCGAGCCGGTGCGCCAGCGCGCCGAGGAGCTGGGGCTCGACAAGGTGTTCACCGAGGCGGGCTTCCAGTGGCGCGAGCCGGGCTGCTCGATGTGCCTCGCCATGAACCCCGACAAGCTCAGGAACCGCGAGGTCAGCGCCTCGACCAGCAACCGCAACTTCAAGGGCCGCCAGGGCTCCCCCGCCGGCCGCACGCTGCTGATGAGCCCCGTCATGGCCGTCGCCGCGGCGCTCACGGGCAAGGTCACCGATGCCCGCGAGTTCTTCAACCTTTCGAATCCCGGGAAGCAGGCCTGATCATGCAAGCGACCGCATCCGCCGTCATCGAAACCGTCTCCGGCCGCGCCGTACCCGTGCGCGGCAACGACATCGATACCGACCGCATCATCCCGGCGCGCTACCTGCGCACCGTGACCTTCGAGGGCATCGGCGAGCACGCCTTCGAGGACGACCGCCGCGGCCTCAAGGCCAAGGGACAGGTGCATCCCTTCGACAAGCCCGAGTACCAGGGCGGGAAAATCCTCTTCGTCAACAAGAACTTCGGCTGCGGCAGCAGCCGCGAGCACGCCCCGCAGTCGCTCATGCGCTGGGGCATCGAAGCCGTGGTGGGCGAAAGCTTCGCCGAGATCTTCTTCGGCAACTGCGTCTCGCTCGGCATCCCCTGCGTCACCGTGGACGAGGCCGCCATCGGGCGCCTCATCTCGGCCGCCGAATCCGACCCCTCCGCCGAATGGACGCTCGACGTGAAGCGCGGCGAACTCCGCGGCCCCGTCACCGAAACGGTGGACATGCCCGAAGGCCCCCGCGCCCAGTTCCTCAGCGGCAAATGGAACCCCATGAGCGAACTGCTCGGGAACCTGCCGAAGGTCGAGGACGTCGCGGACAACCTGCCGTATGTTTCGGGGCGTTGGTAGGGGCAAATAATTATTTGCCCCTACATCACGCCCCTACCGCCAGGTCGCGCACCATGACCGTTTCTTCGTCGACCCTCCGCCGCTACTCGCAGGTCTTCCCCGTCGGTTCGGCGGGCGTTCGTTTTCCCGGATCCCTGAAGCGCCGCCGGCGCGCGCACCTCGACGCACTCGACTCCTTCGCGATCTTCGCGGGCGTGCCGCGCGAGCCGGGCTCGGAAAACCTCTGGCACATGAACGCTTGGAAGATCTTCCAGGAGCCTGCGGTGATGCACCTCACCGGCATCAACCAGCCCGGCGTCATTCTCGCGCTCGTGCCGGGCGGCCTGGGCAAACACGCCGCCGAGGAAGTGCTGTTCGTCCCGGAGAAGAATCCCGACCGGGAGTTTTGGGATGGGGTGCGCTTCGGGGTCCCGCCCGCCGCCAAGGGGACCGCCTCGCGTGACGACTCCGACCTGCGCGACATCAGGACCCTCACGGGCATCGACGACATCAGGCCCCTGACAGAGTTCGCGACCTGGTACGAAACCCTCGTCAAACGCTGGAAGAAGCCCTTCGGGTACGCGTTCTTCCACCACTACGACGACGGCAAGGGCCGCCCGCGCGTGACGCGCACCGACCACAACTTCGCCTTCAAGCGCGAGCTCGAGCGCGACGCCCGCGTGGTGAAAAAGGGCTTCGCGATCCACTCCTGCGCCCCCCTGCATTTCAGGCTGCGCCTGCCGCTCGACCGGGACCAGCAGCGCGACGTGGCGAAGGCCGTGGCCGTCACGCGCGACGCCTTCGTAGAGACCCTCCCCGACGTCCGCGCACTCCGCACCGAAACAGAGCTGGAAGCGCGCCTGCAATACGGCATGCTCCGCCGCAGCCCCTTCGGCCTCAGCTTTCCCTCCATCATCGCCGGCGGCCGCAACGCCACCGTGCTGCACTACCTCAAGAACGACGAGCCCCTGCCGAAGGACGGGCTCGTGCTCATGGACTTCGGCGCGCGCTGGGGCACCATGCACGCCGACATCACGCGCGTGATTCCCGCCTCCGGAACTTTCAACCCGCTACAGGCGCTCATCTACGGGATCGTGCTCGACGCGGCGAAGGAGAACGAGCGGAACGCCAAACCCGGCGCGACCATCCGCGAACTGAACGACAAGGTGTGGGCGTTCGTCGAGAAAGCCCTTGAGGAGCGCTTTCTTGCCAAAGGCGGGAAGGCAAAACGGGAGTATGCCGGAAAGCCCCACGGAGTGTCGCACCTCATGGGCGAGCAGGAGCACGACGGCGACCCGCACCGCCTGTACCAGGACCATCCCCTGCAACCCGGCTGGCAGATCTCCAACGAGCCCGGCCTCTACGGGCACTTCGTCATCACCCTCGGCGGCAAGCGCTATTCCGAATGGATCGGCATCCGCATCGAGGATGATTTGCTCATCACGAAAACCGGCTGCCGTAATCTTTCCGCTTCGATCCCACGGGAAATTCCGGAGATCGAGGAGTTGATGGCGAACTAGTCCCTGTTTTCTAACATTCCCCGCCAAGGGGAGGGATTTTTGTAGCGGAGGTTCGTGTGAGCCCGAAAAAAGCGATCGCCAAAACGACGGCCAAGGCCAAGGCGAAGCCCGTGAAAAAAGCACCGTCCCCGAAGAAAACGACGACCGGAAAGAAGACCACCAGGCCCGCGAAGCAGGCGTCACGCGCTGCCGCAAAACCGGCCGCGAAGGCAACGAAGAAGGCCGCGAAACCGGCCACGGCCGCCAAGACCAAGGCAACCAAGGTTGCCGCCGTGAAAAAAATGGCGGCCGGTCAAAAGACGAAGACAGCAACGGCGAAGGCACCCAAAAAGCCCACGCCGCAAACCCGCAAACCCGCGACAAAGAGACCCGTGACAAGCACCCCCCCCAAGACCGCCGCCAAAGAATCGTCCGCCCCGAAAGCCAAAGCAACCCGGACGGAAGCCCCTCCTTCTCCTGCCGTCAAGAAGCCCAAACCTGCGAAGGTGAAGACCACCGTCGACGAAATGGCCCTCGACATCGACGAGAAGGAAGAACTTCTCGAGCAGGAGAAGAAGGACCTGATCAAGGTGCTGCGCGAAGACGACGACGAACCCCTGGAAACGGCCTTCGTCCCCACCGATACCTCGGAGCGCTACATCCTCGTCGTGGACGAAGAGGGCCAACGTCGCACCGAGACCATGACCATCATCTCCCAGATCTTGCCCAACGCAGTAATCGAAGTGGCCGACGACCCCGAAGAGGCGCTCGATGTCATGCAGGAAGGCGATTTCGACACCTTCGTCGTGAATTTTCTCATGCCTGGCTACAGCGCATCACCGTTCGTCAAAGCCGTGGCCAACCATCCGGACCATCCTTTGCTGATCGGCTTCGCCGCCGACAAGATCTCCGACGCTCTCGACCAGCGCAAGGGGCTGAAAATCATTCCCCTGAAGCGCCTCTTCGACCTGGAGCCGTCCCCGGATGGAAACAGGGAGAAGGCATAGCCCCCGGGATGCTTTTTCGTAACCCCATGATTTTAAATGGGGTTATCCCGACATCCCGAAGATCTTCTGGATTATTTTCGTAACCTTATTGAAAACAAGGGATTGCCATGTTTTCAATAAGGAAATGCCGGCGTTGAAAACTCGAATGTACGCCGTAACCCATTGATTTGAGATGAAATCCGGAGTCACTACGGGCAATGCGGCATCGCGGTGCCCGGAATGCGCCACCGGCTTCAGGGGGAAGTGGCGGCTACCGTGGCGGCCAAGGCCGCCTCGCGCTCCTCTTCCGGGGCGACAGCGAGCCAGAGTTCTTCGAGCCTTTCCGCCTGCGTGCGAATCTCGGTCGCCAAGGATTCGAAGTTTTCTCCCGCAAAGGGGGACCCGTCGAGCAACGGAGCGTAGTACCGCATCCCGTCCTCGAGGTTTCCCTTGAAGACACGCAGGTGGTCAAGCTTGGGGTCACCGTACGAGACATGCTTGTTGACCAGTCTCTCGAAATAATCGACGTAGAGACGGAGATCCTTGGCGAACATGTGGGGGCGGTCGGCGGGGACAAGTGACGGACCGCGCCCGTAGATGTGGTCGATCATCTCGGTGAGGCTGTACTGGCGATCGAAGTAGGCGATGTTGGGGCCCGGGCACACGGACACAGGTTGCTTCGAGGCTGTCTCCCCCATTTCGATGAGGGCGCCGTTACCGAGCTGGTCGCAAATGCACTGCTTGGCGTAGACGTAGCGCACCTTGGGATCGGGGTGATCGACAGGGGGAACCCCCTCGAACCCCATGGCCTTGAGCTTGAGGTTCTGGTACTCCTTCGAGGCCGTGCAGATGGGCTTCTCGGTGAACTCCGTGTTCGAGACGAGGTAACCCTTCGGACAGGCCGAACCGGGGCGCCCTTTCTCGATTTGCGCGTGCGTCCACTGCTCCGAGGAAGAACCGCGCAGGTTGTTGAAGAGGATTCCAAGGGGCGAGGCGTCGCTCTGGTACAGATCGTCCTCCCCGGCGGCTTCGAGCTGCTTGCGGGTCGCTTCGTCGAGCGAGGTCACTTCTGGAACGAGCAGGAAAGGGCTCCCCCACCCCGTGGCGTCGAGGCCATAGCCCTCGGCGTCGAGCATGCGACGCATCTCGCCTTGGTTGCCAATGCCGCCCTGCGCAGTGACGTCGATACGGCGGCCCTTGCGCGAGGCAGGGTGCTCCTTGCCCTTCTTGGCGTAATACGCCTCGATGAGGGGCTCGAACATTTCGGGGAAGTTGTCGCGGTTGTCCCGGAACTCCTGCACGATCGGCCCCATGAGGTAACCGTCGGAGGCGAAGGCGTGACCGCCGCAGTTCAGGGCCGACTCGATGCGGAACTCGCGAACCTCGACGCCCTTCTTGGCGAGGAAGCGTCCCTGGATGATGCTGGAGCGGTAGTCGGTGACCTTGAGGATGATGCCCTTCTTGGGGCGTTCTCCATTCTGCGGGTAAAAGTCGGGATACTGCTCGAGTGACCCGTAGAGCGTCGGGTTGATGCCCGCGCTGAAGACCATGTTGCCGCGCGCGCGCGACAGGGCGAAGCCGCGCAGGGCCGCCTTGGCATCGCTGAACTCGGGCGGCAGGGGCTTCCCGTCCTTGCCGTAAGGAAGGCGGTCGAGCTTGGTCATGATGTTGACGTCGATGTTGCCGGGAATGATGGCGGCGTTCAGCTCCAACTCGAGTGCGGGCTTCTCCGTGGAAGATGCCGACAGGTAGTGATCGTAGAGCGCGCGCACCGGCGAGGAGGCGGGCAACAGTTCGAAGTAGCGGGCCTTGTCGTTGCCCGCCTCGAAAGGGAGCGCCTTCAGCTCGGCGATTTGCGCATCGACGCGATCCTGCATCATGTCGAGATAGGCCGTGATGCGGGCCGCGCGCGCGTCGGGGTGGCTCTGGACGATGACTTCGTAAGGGAGTCCGAACTCCTTGCAGTAGTGCTTGCGAACGCGCTCGATGAGCATGTCGTCGACCAACGAGACCACCGAGCTGATGCCGAAGCGGGCCACGCGCAGGGGGGTATCGAGGGTGAACCCCGTTCCCATCACGGGGATGTGGAAACGGTGGTGCGTGCCGTACATGGAGTCTGTTACTTGCATGGGTCAAATTGTAGGAACCGGGGGCCTCGCAGGCCTCGATTTTCAGCGAATTTCGTGTAAAATCATGTCATGCGCCGCCGATTGACAGGGGGAACGGTACCTAAGGTCCGACGTGGAATTTTTCGAAGCGCAGCTTCGGATAATTCTTCTCCACCGTCTGCAAACGGAACTCGTTGGGCACCAGATAGACCAAATTTCCGCGCTTGTCCTGGGCCAGATCGAACTGGTGCTCCTGCCTGAAGGCCGCCAGTTCCAGGGAAGCCTCCGCCGGGCTTGCGGAAGAGTCCCCCGAAACCCAGCGCGCCTGGTAAACGGGCGCCCCCTCGAAACGACACTTCGCCCCGTACTCTTCCTCGAGCCGGAACTTGATCACGTCGAACTGCAGCACGCCCACCACCCCCAACACCGGAATCGGCCCGTTGAGTGGCTGGAAGAGTTGCGTCGCCCCCTCCTCGGACAACTGGCGCAACCCCTGCTGCAGTTGCTTGTTCTTGAGCGGATCTTCGAGATAGACCTTGGCGAAATGCTCGGGTGCGAAATCGGGAATCCCCTCGAAAGCGAGAACTTCGCTTTCCGAGAGCGTGTCGCTGATGCTGTAGAGGCCGGTGTCGTGGATGCCGATGATGTCGCCGGCGTACGCCTCCTCGAGAATCTCGCGATCATTGGCCATCATCGACGTGGGTGCGGCCAGGCGCACCTGTCTCCCCGTGCGGCAATGCGTCACCTTCTCACCGCGCCGGAATTTTCCGGAGCAGATCCGCAGGAAGGCGATGCGGTCGCGGTGCTTGGGGTCGGTATTGGCCTGGATCTTGAAGACGAAGCCGGTGAATTTCGGCTCGGTCGCCTCCACCGTCCGCTCCTTCGCCTGGCGCGGCAGGGGCGGCGGTGCCACGGCCACGAAGCTGTCGAGCAGGTGCTTGACGCCGAAGTTGCTGATGGCCGATCCGAAGTACACGGGTGCCTGTTCGCCGCGCAAATACTTCGCGCGATCGAAGGGCTCGAGGGCGCCCTGGGCCAGCTCCGCCTGCTCGCGAAACTCCGCGAGATACTTCGCGTCGAACCACTGGTCGAGCTGCGGATCGTGAATGCCTGAGACCTTGCGGATTTCCTGCCCATCGCCGGATTCCGGTTGATAGAAGTGCACGCTGTCGTCGATGAAGGAGTACACGCCCTGGAAGGCCTTGCCGTTGCCGATGGGCAACGTGCGGGGCGAACACTTCACTCCCAGCACGTTCTCGACCTCGTCCATGAGCGCCAGCGGATCGAGCGCATCGCGATCCATCTTGTTCATGAATACGGTGACGGGCGTCTTGCGCATGCTGCAAACTTCCATCAGCTTGATGGTCTGGGTTTCGACGCCCTTGGCCGAATCCATGAGGACGAGGGCGGAGTCGACGGCTGTCAGCGCGCGATAGGTGTCTTCGGAGAAGTCCTGGTGGCCCGGAGTGTCGAGGAGGTTGATCTGGCAACCGCCGTAGGGGAACGACAAGACGGAGGAGGACACGGAAATGCCGCGCTGCTGTTCGATCTTCATCCAGTCGGAGGTGGTGAATTTCTTGCCGGTCTTGGCGCGCACGTGCCCGGCCTCGCGGATGGCGCCGCCGTACCACAGGAATTTTTCGGTGATGGTGGTTTTGCCGGCGTCGGGGTGGCTGACGATGGCGAAAGTGCGGCGGCGCAGGATTTCCTGTTCAAAGGTCATAGGCGCGGGAAAGGTAGGTGTTTTGGGGCGCTTGGGTCACGCGGCGGGGCGACCTCACCGCGCTTCCACGATGGCAAAAACCTCTATCCCCATACCCTTTCTCCGGAGGGGCGAAAGGGCTTTCACCGGGGGCGATCACCTTTGCAGGCTTAAAGAATCGACCGCAACGCCCCGAAGACGAACAACGCGACGACGATGATGCCCGTGATCCACCAGATCGTCTTCACACCCTCGGCTTTCGCCGGTGTGCCGAACTCCTTGTCGAAGGCGTCCTCGTAGTCGAAATCGTCCTCGGGATCGGCCGAGCCGCCGCCCGCGTAGCCGTCTTCGCGCCACCCGGTCTGCTCATCGGCTCCGCACTCGGGACATGCCAGCGCACGCGGGGGAACATCGGCACCGCAGTTGGGGCACACGAAGTGTTCTTTCTCGGGACTGTTCGCGTAGGGCACGGGGGAAAGTTACGAATTACGAGTTACGAGTTATGAGTCATGAGTTATGAGTTATGAGTCAATGGGGAGTTGAATGCCGGGTTCCGCGGCCGCCCCCTGCCCCCTTTTCTAACTTCCCTTTTCCGCATGAAATCACAGGAAAAGAACCGCCCATGATCGCTCCGACACCGTCCCCCGAATGGAAACGCACCGCCACGCGGCCCTCACCGGAGTATCCCCGGAACTTCGTCCCCCCCGACCTCGACCTCGGCGACTGGGACGCACAAAAGCCGCTTTGGGAAGACCTGAAAACCCGCGAGCTTCCGGACACGGCGGCGTTGAAAAAATGGATCCGCGACTGGAATGAACTTTCCGACGCGGTCCAGGAAGAATCGTCCCGACGCTACATCGACATGACCTGTTTCACGCAGGACAAGGACATCGAAGCCGCCTATTTGCATTTCGTCGAGCACATCGACCCGCAACTGGCACCCATCGGCGACGCCCTGAACCGCAAGCTGGTCGCACACCCAGCCGCCGCGGAACTGCCCGGGGACTACTCGAAATGGCTCAAGTCAGTACGAACCGGCATCGAACTCTACCGCGAAGAAAACGTCCCCCTCTACACCGAACTGGCCAAGCTCTCGCAAGCCTACCAGAAACTCATCGGCGACCAGACCGTCGAGTGGGAAGGCGAGACGAAGACGCTCAGCCAACTCTCCACCGTGCTGCAAGAGCCCGACCGCGCACGGCGCGAAAAGGCCTGGCACCTGATCGCCGAACGCCGTCTGCAGGATCGCAACGCGCTCGAGGAGTTGTTCGACAAGATGCGCGCCCTGCGCGGCCGAATCGCCGCCAACGCCGGGCTCGACTTCATCACGTACACCTTCAAGGGCAACGAGCGCGACTACGGCCCGAAGGATTGTTTCGACTTCCATGACGCGGTGGAGAAGGCCTGCGTGCCGGTGTACCGGGAGGCGCTGGAGGAACATCGCAAGGCCCTGGGGCTCGAATCCCTGCGCCCTTGGGACCTGAACTGCGATTCGCACGGACGCCCCCCGCTCAAACCCTTCGCGTCGTCGCAGGATCTCATCGACGGGGTCAGCAAGATTTTCGCCCGCCTCGATCCCGAGCTTCATCGACTCTTCGGCGTCCTCCGCAAGGGCGGGCTGATGGACCTCGACAACCGCGTCGGCAAGGCACCGGGCGGCTACCAGACCAGCCTCACCGAAACCCGCCTGCCCTTCATCTTCATGAACGCCGTGGGCCAGAACCAGGACGTTTTCACCTTGCTCCACGAGGCCGGGCACGCCTTCCACTACCTGCTGGCGCGCGACCTGGAATTGCCCTACAACCGCCACGCCGCCATGGAGTTCTGCGAAGTCGCATCCATGTCGATGGAGCGCCTCGGCGCGCCCCATCTCGACGTGTTCTACTCCCCCGAGGACGCCCTCCGCGCCGTGCGCATGGAGGACGAGGAAGTGTTCCGCATTCTTCCCTGGGTGGCGACCATCGACGCCTTCCAGCACTGGATGTACGCCGCCGACCACACGCCCGAGCAGCGGAAGGCGAAGTGGCTCGAGCTCGACGCCCGCTTCGGCCCGCAGGTCGACTGGAGCGGGCTCGAAGAGTTCCGCGCCCACGCGTGGCACCGTCAGCTGCATCTCTTCGAATACCCGTTCTACTACATCGAGTACGGCATCGCGCAGCTGGGCGCGCTCCAGGTGTGGAAGCGCTCGCTGGAGGATCTCCCCGAAGCCCTGCGCCTCTACAAGCGCGGCCTGTCGCTGGGCGGCACGCGCGGCCTCGCCGACCTCTTCGCCGCCACCGGTCTGCGCTTCGACATGACGGAAGAGACCATCCGCCCCCTGATCGAGGCGGTGCGCGAGGAATGGGCGAGGGCGGTGTGATGCCCACCCCTGTAAGGGCGACGAGCGGCTCGCCCATACACACCGCCCTGACCCAGGCCCTGTCCCATTACGACACCCATCGCACCGCGCACCTCGAAACCCTGAAGGCCGTCGCCCGCATCCCCAGCGTCAGCTTCACGGGATACGACCCCGAAAACGTCCGCATGTCGGCCAAGGCCGCTGCGGACTGGCTGCGCGAATCGGGGCTGGAGCAGGTCGAACTCTGGGAACTGCCGGGCACGCTTCCCTGCGTCTACGCCGAATGGCTCGGGGCGAAGGACGCCCCCACCGTGCTCCTCTATGCCCACCACGACGTGCAGCCCCCCATGCGCGAGGAACTCTGGACATCGCCCCCCTTCGAACCCACGGAGCGGGACGGCCGCCTCTACGGTCGCGGCGTCGCCGACGACAAGGCCGGACTCGCCGTGCACGCGGCCTCCATCGCCGCCTGGCTGAAGACCCAAGGCTCCCTGCCGGTCAACGTAAAGGTTCTGATCGAAGGTGAGGAGGAGATTGGAAGCCCTAATCTTTCCAGATACTTACAAGAATACAAGAACCGCCTCTCCTGCGATTTCATGGTTCTCACCGACCTCGCCAACTACGACGTCGGCAAGCCCTCCCTGACCACCAGCCTCCGCGGCCTCGTGACCCTCGAGGTAAGTGTGGCCGCACTGAAATCCCCCCTCCACTCCGGCATGTGGGGCGGCCCCATCCCCGACCCCGTCGCGGGGCTTTGCAAGATGCTGGCGACCCTGACGGATGAACACGGCCGCGTGGCCGTGCCCGGCCTGCTCGAGCAGGTGATCCCCCCCACCCCGGAGGAAATCGCCGACTTCCGCGCGCTGGGAATGACCGAAGACACGTTTCGGGAACAGGCGGGGGTTTTGCCGGGGGTCTCCCTGTTCGGGGATCGCGAGGAATTGCTGCTCCGTCTCTGGCGCGAACCCGCATTCTCGATCAACGCGGTCGAGGCCGGCCTGCGCAAGTCTGCCGGCAACGTGCTGCTCGACTCCGCGTGGGCGCGCGTGGGCCTGCGCCTCGCGCCCGGCATGGACCCCGACGCCTGCACGCGTCTGGTCACGGAGCATTTGCGCAAGGCGTGCCCCTGGGGCCTGCGCCTCGACGTCGTCCCCGAGCAGGGAAGCAAACCCTGGAAAACCCGCCCCGACCATCCCGTGTTCGAGGTCGCGAAGCAAAGCCTCACCGATGGCTACGGCAGCGAAGCCGTGTGCATCGGCTGCGGGGGCACCATCCCCTTCGTGGACCAGTTCACCGACGTGCTCGGCGACGTTCCGGCCCTGCTGGTCGGCATCGAGGACCCCTACACCAACGCGCACTCCGAAAACGAATCCCTCCATCTCGGCGACTTCGACAAGGCCGTGCGGTCGCAGATCAGGTTCTTCGCGGATTTGGCGGGATGGGTTGTAGGGGCAAATAATCATTTGCCCCTACAATCGCCATGACCCAGTCCGCCAAATCCACGTCCGGCCATGTGGGCACCTACGACCTCGCCGTGCTTGGCGCGGGGATCATGGGCCTGTCGGTGGCGTTCGAGGAGGCCATGCGCGGCAAGCGCGTGGCCGTGATCGATGCCGAAGCCTTCGGCGGAAAGGCCTCGTGGGCCGCCGCCGGCATCCTCAACATGCGCGCGGGGTTGCTGGGCGGTTCGCCCTTCCGCAGCTTCCACCTGCGCTCGGTGCCCATGTATCCCGACTGGCTGGCGCGCGTGGAGGAGGCATCGGGGGTTTCCGTCCCGTATGAACGCGCGGGAGACTACCAGATCTTCGTCGGAGATGATGCGGAAACCCTGCGGATTCTGGAAGAGCGCGAGGACCAGCTCCGGCGGGAGCGGGCCTCGCTCTTCACGCGGCTCGACGCCTGGCCCGGCTTCCTGAAGGCGCATGGTGCACCGGGTCCCGTCCGCCTCTACCACTTTCCCGACGAGGCCTACGTCAACAATCGCGTCCTGCTGCAAGCGCTGGAGAAGGCCCTGATGAAGACGGGGGCCGGGCTCTTTCCGAACACGCGCGTCGAGCGCGCGGCTCCGGGAAACGACGGGACCGTGCTCGAGGGGCCGGGGTTCGGCCTGCGCGCCGCCAAGGTGCTCGTCGCGGCAGGAACGTGGTGCAACGACGTGCTGAAACTTCTCGGGCTGTCCATGCCCTTGTATCCGGTGAAGGGACAGCTCGCCCTGCTGCCGAACTTCCACGGCAACGACACCATGCTGCACGGGGGCGAGCGCTTCTACCTGATCCCCCGCGGAGAGATGCTGATCGCAGGAGCGACCACGGAGCCAAGGGTGTGGACAGACGGCTTCGACACCACGGGAGACCTACATCTTGCATCGCAGCTACGGAGTTTTTTCCCGAACGTGCGCCCGGCATGGACGGAGACGTGGAGCGGGCTGCGCCCGCGCAGCGCCGACCGGCTTCCGCTACTGGGATGGATCGACCGGCCGGCAGGCATTGCGATCGCGACGGGACTTTACAAGAGCGGGATCAGCCTGGCGCCGCTGGCGTCGCGCTGCCTCTCCGCGATCCTGAACGACGAGAGGCCGCCGGTGGATTTACGGCCGTTCGATCCGTGGAGGCGGGGAGGGATAAATCCTCACCCCTCCCCCAGCGTCGAGCGTTGATATCACACGCCCCCTCCCCTCTCCATCTTCGCTTGCGCGATGGAGAGGGGAG
>JBJHDK010000044.1:0-19939 GCA_050486505.1 Fibrobacteria bacterium
TAGTCCGCGGCCCACATGTCGATCTCGTAGGCGAGGGCCGTGTTGCCGTCCGCGGTCGAGAAGCGCAGGTCGGCCCCGCCCGCGAGGGCTTCGGCCAGCACGTCCGCGCCCGAGGCCGCGTCCGCGTTACTCAGGCGGACCAGCACGGGGAAGTCGGTCACCGTGCCGGCGACGTCGGCGCCACCGCCACTGTTCGTCGTGTTGATGGTGATATCACGATACTTGCTCCATGCGTCGTACGGGCCCGCGAATGCCGCGGCCGCGAACATCATCATGGAAACCAGAAGGACGGCGAATTTTTTCATGGTCGGTTCCTTGTTCAAAAAAAGACTCCTGTCACACTCAAGTCATTCTTGTGAAATGTTTTCCGTGCCTCTCAGTCACGAAAAATTGCGCGGACAAGTTCGGTTAATCTATCCCTTGATTTCCTGCCATGTTGCGGTTTTTTGAGATTCTGTTACGCAACGTTGGAGTCATTCCAGTTCGGCTTGTTGAAAGTTTCAACAACTTTCCCTTTCGCGAACTACGTTTTTCCACGAATTTTCACTCATGATCGCGCACAAATCACGTTTTACGGCACTTCGAGCAAGTCATGATTTAAGGAATTTCAGACAACAAAAAATTGCCCGAAATGAAAAAAAAGCGCGATAAAAAAACCGCGCCCATCTCTGACAGAGTGTCAAACCTCGCCCCGCAGCGCGGGGGACGCTTCAAGGCAACGAAGCCCCCAGCAACCCGCGTTGCAGCGCATGCAACTCCGCGCACCCCTTCTGCGCGAGCGCCAGCAGGGAATCGAGCTGGGCGCGCGAAAAGACCGCCTCCTCCCCCGTCCCCTGGATCTCGACGAAGTCTCCCCCCTCCGTCATCACCACGTTCATGTCGACCTCGGCCTCGCTGTCTTCCGTGTAGCACAGGTCGAGCAGCGGCGCCCCGTCCACGATGCCCACGCTCACCGCCGACACCAGGCTCTTCAGCACGCGCCCTTCGGGAAAGGTGTGCGGCAGCGCGGCCTTCATCTTCTGCAGCGCGCGTGCCAGCGCCAGGTAGCCGCCCACGATCGACGCCGTGCGCGTGCCGCCGTCGGCCTCGATCACATCGCAATCGATCACGAGACTGCGCTCGCCCAGCGCCTTCAGGTCGCACACGCCGCGCAGCGCGCGCCCGATCAGGCGCTGGATCTCCTGCGTGCGGCCCGATGCGCCGTTGCGCTCGCGGCGCACGCGCGAGTTCGTGCTGCGCGGCAGCAGTCCGTACTCGGCCGTCACCCAACCCTGCCCCTTGCCCTTCAGCCAGCGCGGCAACTCCTCCTCGAGGCTCGCGCAGCACAGGATACGCGTGCGCCCCACCTCGACGAAGAACGAGGCCTCGGCGGAATTCACGAAATCCTCGGTGATCTTGATGGAGCGGAGCTGGTCGGCGGCGCGGCCGTCGGGACGGGTGACGTTGGACATGATGGGGGGGATCCTTCGATGTGAATGCGGTGGAGGGGGAAAGGTAGATGCCCCCTCCTGCTCACCCCACCCCTCTCTCGGGCAAGGGGGGGGTGACGCGAGTCACCTCCCGCTGCGGTGAACGCCGCGGAACACCGGACCCTCGCCCGTCAGCACCTGCACGGAGTAGGTCCCCGGCGACAGGCCCGTCAGGTCGTGCACGGCCTCGGCGTTTCCCGGCGAACGGCGACGCATCACCTCGCGCCCCGCGAGATCGTGCACGCACAGCGAGTGCGGGGTGTTCGCCGGAACATGAAGCACACCGCCGTGCATGCGGATCAGCGATTCGACCGCGGCGCGCCCCCTGAGACCCGAGGGATTCCCAACCTCGGCCCCCCATTTGAGGGCCTGCGCCACCTGAACCTTGAACTCGGGCCGCGCCCAGGTCTGATGGTCGTGCCCGCTGGCGTTGTAATACACCCAGCCTTCCCCTTGCGGACGCACCCAGATCCAGGGCACGCTCTGCGTGGAGGGACTTGTGTAGTTCGAATACGCCAGCATGATGGTGTCGCTCGCGAACTGGTTGTGGCGGCGGCCCTCGTCCCAGAACGGTTGGCCGCCCGAGCTCGCCGCCGACGGCGGAAGAACGGTCGTACCCTCCAGGGAAGGGTGTTCGGGCTTCGTGAACTGCACCGTGCCGCCGTTGCCCATGCCACCCGCCGGGCCGTGATCCACGAATTGACCGCCCATCAAGCCCCGCCATGCCGCGGCCACGGTTGCGTTATTGTTGATGTAGGTGTTCGTGGATCCGTGCAGCGCCACGATGACCTTGCCGCCTTCGACCCAGTTCTTGAGGATGTCGAATCGCGCCTGCCCGAGATCGTTGGCGTTCTGGTTGGTGGTGTACACCAGCATCACGTCGTATTGCGCGAGGCTGTCGGGGTGCAGCCACACGGGAACCGCGGCATTGCGATAGTGCAGCTGGATGCCGTGATTGAACAGCAGGTAGTTCTGCAACGTATCGTTCAGGTCATTGGGGCGGTGAGCGGTGTTGGCCCCTCCCCAGAACAGCGCGTTGATCAGGCCCTGCGACCGCACCTCGGCGGGCATCCACAGGGAAACGGCAAGCACTGCCGCCGCCGTGACTTTCACATGCTTCCAAAGATTCATCCCGAGCTCCTTTTCGTTTCACGACGCGCTTGAACGCATCCTGCTAGTGTAGCACCGTGAACCGCCCGGTCGAGGCGGTGCGACCCTGCGCGTCTCCGTGCAAGTCGACACGGTAGAGATAGGTGCCGCCCTGCGGCGGATTCCATGTTTGCTGCGGCATGCCCTCGGCCACGGGAACGCGCGCCACCAGTTCCCCGCGGAGATTCCAGACCGAAATCGCGCCGCGGTCGAAGGGGGTCAACCCGTTCACGGCGAGACTGCCCTCGCGATACTGCACCGAGACCCGGCGCGGCAGGGTCGCCCCCGAGGCCGCCCCCCGAATGGAAACACCTTCGTAAAGGGGAGGAACCGACGGCATCGAGGCGGACTGCGTCAGGCCGCCCACGGCGTTGAAGCGGTTCTGCGAATGCGCGTCGCGGGTGACGTAGGGCGTGTACATCGCGCCGCTTTTGGTTCCCGGCAGGGTGGACAACCTGTGGAGCGCGCGAACGCGGACATGCGCGTCGGGATCGTTGATGCGCCCCTTGCCCAGAATGGCGGCCGTCGCCGAGGCGTGGTTGGGCAAGGCCTCGAGGGTGTTCCAGCGCACGCCGGGCGAGGGGTGCAGCAGGAGGTCCTCGATCATGCCCGTCCAGATTTCGGGCACGCTCGCGAAAGTCCCGAAGCCGTGCAGCGTCCACAGCGCATGAATCACGTGGGGCGACTCGCCCTTGCTGTTGACGTTTTTCGACGAGAGCATTTCGGTCAGCTTGTCGACGACATCGTTGTTCGGTCCGCGCGCCAGAAGGAGGCGTTGCGCCTGCAGGCGCCAGTGCAGGTTGGGATGGTGCAGCGCGGACAGCAACTGGTTCTCCGTGGCCTGCGACAGATCGAGCACCGGATCGAGGGGGCGTCCGTCGTAAACCACGCGGTAGATGCGGCTGTGCTGGTTATCGCGGATGGGGGACACCTGCGCATTGCCCGCCTGGGGGGAATACCAGTTGTGGCTGAGCAGGTAGTTGTACCAGTCCACCACCCACACCGCGCCGTCGGGGCCCACCAGCGCCTGGATGGGCGCGGACCATGGGTCGGTGCTGGCGAAGATGTTGTAGCCGAGCGCCTGGCTCTCGGAGCCGACCCAGGTGCTGCCGACGGTGTCGAGGAACATCGTGTGGCAGAGGTGGCGGGGCGATTCGCAGATGAAGGCCGCGCGGTCCCAGTAGTGCTCCGGGAAGTGCCGTGCCGTGTAGATGTTGTGGTTCGATGCCGAGGAATACCCCGGGTTGTTGATGTGCCAGTGGTCGGTGACCGGGTGCGGTTCGGCATAGATCTGGCCCTGCACAGAATAGTTCGGGATGCGGGGAATGGCCGCGTTGTTGCCCGAGGGGTAAACGAGGTGGCGGGAGTGATCCCGGTTGGCGCGGCCGTAGAACAGTTGCCCCGTCTCGGTCATGCCCATGCCCCAGGTGTTCTCGGCGGACGTGGGCGTGAGCATCTCGATGGCCGATCCGTCGGGCCGCGCGCGCCAGATGCCGCCGCGGATGGCGACGCCGTTGACGGTCGAGTTGTTGTAGCCCATGATGCCGTACACCCAGTTGTCGAGGCCGTAAGTCAGGTTCGAAAGGCTGCCGTGGGTGTCGTTGCGGTTGAAACCCTGGTAGAGGATATCGCCGCCGGGATTGTCGGCGACGTCGTCGCCGTTCTCGTCCTTGAACAACAGGATGCGCGGCGCTGCCGAAACCACGAGGCCCTGCGGCGTGTGCACGAGGCCGGTGACCAGGTTGAGGCTGTCCGCGAACACCTTCAGGGTATCGGCCATGCCGTCGCCGTTGCGGTCCTCGAGAATGATGATGCGGTCCTGGCCCCGAAACTGCGGGTTCAGGTTGTGCGGGTAATCGAAGGACTCGGCCACCCACACGCGGCCGCGCTCGTCGAAGGCGATGGCGATTGGCGCCCGCACGCCCCCCTGCGCGGGGTTCTCGCTGGCCCAAAGCTTCGCGCTGAACCCCTGCGGCGTCTGCACGCAGAGCTCCGAGAGGGTCGCCTGCATCTTGTCGGGAAGCATGGGGAACTTGTTGTAGTAGGCCGCGGGCCAGTTCGGATCGACCGACCGCGCGTCTTGCGACGCGGTGATGGGCGGACAGCCCTGTGCATGGACGGCGGAGAATCCCCCCGCGGTGATCGCGACCGCGGCGAGCACCCCCGCCTTCATGATCTTGTGTTGCCTGTTCATCGGTACTCCGGTGTTGTGTCAGTTCCTGTAGTTCCCGTTGCCTTGACGCGGCCCGTCTTCTCAGCGCCGCAGCTCCGCCCTGCGCACGAAATCCGTGGCGGCGCCCCCGGAATGCGTGGTGACGCGGACGAGATAAATCCCCGCCGCGACTTCGCGACCCGATGTCGTCCGGCCGCTCCAGACGATCTCCCGGATTTCATCGCGCGCGGGATGCGCGGTCTTCGACCACACGGCGCGGCCCCAGATGTCGTGAATCGTCAATGTGAAGGCCTCGGTGCTTGCGAGCGCGGCATCGGTCAGCGTGAACGCGAAGGGCGTCGCCCCCGACGTCCTGATGGTGAAGGAGCCGGGGAGTAGCGCCGTCGGGGTGAAGGGCTCCGTGGCGACCGAAGTATCCCCCATCCCGAGCTGGTTGGCTGCGGCGACACGGAAGGTGTACGCGGTTCCGTAGGCCAATCCCGAAACGTTGCAACTCGAGCCCGTGGCACCGGCGGCGAAGCAGTTTCCGGACGGGCTGCCGAATGCGAACGTCCCCGTGATGGGCATTCCCCCGTCATCGGCAGGCGCCGTCCACGAAATCGTGGCCGTTGCGGTCGCGCCCGCGCCAGAAAGGAGCGAGACGGACACATTCGTGGGTGCGCCGGGGGGGCCCGCAGGCGTCACCGCGGTGGAGGGGGCCGAGGGCGCGCTGTTCCCGATCGTGTTGGTCGCGACCACGGTGAACGTGTACGCCGTGCCGTTCGCCAGCCCGGTCACCGTGCAGCTCAACGGCCCGTTGGTCCACGCGCAGGTCTTCGAAGTATCCTGGACCGCGCGCACGGTGTACCCCGAGATGGCGGTGGTGCCGCTTGAGGCAGGCGCCGACCAGGTCACCGTCGCGGCCCCGGAAGCAGCCGTTGCGCTGACCCCCGTCGGTGCGCCGGGGGGATCGCCCGCCGTCACGGCGATGGTCAGGGTATCGGTTCCCGATGCGCCCGAAAAGTTGGCGGTGACGATGTACTGCTGCACGGCGGTCGCGGCGGTCGGCGTGCCCGAGATGATGCCCGTCGAAGTGCTGAACGCCAGCCCCGCAGGAAGCCCCGTCGGCGCGATGGTGAAGCCGGTAGGCGCGCCGAGGCTCGCGTCGAGCACGGGGGCGTTCGCCTCGATCGCCTGGTTGATCAGGTAGCTCGCGTGCTTCAGCCGGTAGAAAACCGGGCGCGGCGTCACGTCCACGGTCGCGCCCAGGGTCACTGCCGTCTGCCCGGGACGCTGCGTCGCGTACTCCAGGTTCGTCCATTGCGCGGAGCGCGCCACGTTCTGGATGCGCACCTCGTCGATCATGCCGTTGAGAAAGTGCGTCCCGTTGCTCTTCGCGCCGCCGGGCCCGCTGTTGCTGGCGAAGCCGCCGATGAACACGTCGACGTCGCGATGCACGCCGTTCTCGTCGTTGATCGACCGGAAGGTCGAGCCCTCGGCATTGTACAGGCGGAACAGGTTCCCGTTCGTCGTCGCACCCATCGCCGCGAAGCTGACGTAGTTCCAGTTGTTCAGGACTCCCGCGACGGGGCCGGTGCCATCCACGATACTGTAGGGAGTGGTGGGGTAATTGGCCTCCGCATGCCGCTGGAAGTGCAACACGCGTGCCGCGATGTTGGGGCGCAGGAACCACTGCGTCAGGGGATCGTTGTTGTCGATCTGGTTCGCGCCGTGGTCGGCCTTGGTGATGATGCCGCGGCGATACGTGAACCCGCCGGGGTACGCATCGAAGTTCACCCAGACGGAGATCGTGAACTCGGCATCGTTGCCGACATAGTCGAAGGAGTTGAAGGTGTTTCCCCCGGTCGCCGTCTCGAGGCGGTAGGCGCCGCCCGTCTGTGCGCCGGCGGCGGTGGTGGCGATGTTGCCGCCGAAAGCCTTGGCGCGACCGATGGGCCCCGCCGTGTCTGACGGCGCCGTGCTCCCGGCCGTCGTTCCGACCACGGGGATGCCCATGTAGCCGTTCGCGGTGACATCGCGGATCGTGTCGCCGCTCGCCTCGTTCATGTGGAACACGGCCTCATAGCCATTCTGCGTGCTGAACACCGCCGCGCCGTTCGACTCGCTCGCGGCTCCCGGTTTGCCCCAGTACATGCGGATCGCGGTGTTGGCGTTGCCGGTCACCGAGGGAACGAGCACCCAGATTTCCGCGGCGCTCGCGGACCACCGCTCGATCTCGTAGGGAATGGCGACCTGGCCGTCGCCCGTGGTGAAGCGCACATCGGTGCCGCCCGCGAGCGCCTCGGACAGCACGTTCGCGCCCGAGGCCGCGCTCGCATCCGAAAGCCGCACCAACAAGGGGAAGTTCGCCTGCGCGGTGCCCACATTCGCGCCTCCGCCCGAGTTGGTGGTGTTGACGGTCACCGTCCGATACTTGCCCCAGTCGTCGTACGGACCGGCGACCAACAGCGCCGTGGCCGAAAGAATCAACAACGCAACCTTGGTTCCGGTCTGCATGACGCCCCCCACAAAACGATTCTCCCCAATCTAGGGCGCACGTCACACGCAATGTTGCGGAATTTGGCTTGTCATGGAATGCTGAAGAAAAATTGACGCCTCCCGTCGAGAAAGCCCGCGACGGCGTGCCTCCCCGGCGTCAGCGACGCGGAGTCGGCAGTTCCGCGCGCGGGTAGCTGCCGATCACCCGCAAATTGCGCGTCAACGGAGCGAGGGCTTCCAGCGCGTTTTTGACGGGGGCATCCTGCGCGGCCCCGGCAATGTCGAGGAAAAACCTGTAATCGAACGGTTTCTCGGGGTCGGGCCTCGATTCGATCTTCGTGAGGTCGATGCCGCGCCCGGCGAACACTCCCGTGACCGCGTGCAACACGCCGGGCTTGTTGCGCGCGGGCACGAAGGTGAGGCTCGTCTTGAATGCCGTGTCCTTGCGCGCCTCCGGCCCCACCGCCCGCGCGCCGGGCCGCGCGATCGACAGAAAGCGCGTGAAGTTGAGGGCGCGGTTCTGCAGGTTGCGACGCAACGCCTTCAGGCCGTAGAGCTTCCCCGCATACTCGCTCGCGATCGCGGCCACACCCTCGGGAATTTCCCGTGCGACGTCGCGTGCGGCACCTGCGGTGTCGAACCACACCACCGGGCGGACGTGGGGATGCTCCGCAAAGAACGTACTGCACTGCGCGAGCGCTTGGGGATGGGAGCGCACTTCGCGAACTTCGGCGAACTTCGTGCCCGCGGGCGCGAGCAGGGCGTGTTGCACGCGCCCGTAGATCTCGGCCGTGATCTTGAGCGGATGCAACAGGAACAGATCGTAGTTCTGGTGGATGCTGCCGGCTAGGGAATTTTCCACCGGAACGACGCCGCGGTCCGCGCGTTTTTTCTCCACGGCCTCGAACACCGCATCGAAAGTCTCATGCGGCAGCAGGACGACATCGGGACCGAACAACGCCCGCGCGGCCAGTTCACTGTACGCGCCGGGAACCCCTTGGTATGCGATTTTCATGGGAGGAAAGATAGCTGACAGCGGTGAGCAGGCAGCGAACAGCCTAACATGTTGGCCCGATTTCTGCTCATGATTCCGGGAGGAGGTCACCATGAAGTCCTATCGAGACATCAAGGCGTGGGAGAAGGCGCACGCGACATGTTTACGGATATACCGCCTGACACACGATTTTCCAAGCATTGAGCGATTTCGACTTGTGGATCAGATGTGCCGTTCGGCCGCCTCCATCCCTTCGAACATTGCGGAAGGTTGTGGAAGAAACAGTGATCCGGATCTTGCACGTTTTTTCGAGATTGCAAAAGGGTCGGCCAGTGAGTTGGACTATCAGCTACTTCTTTCAAAGGATCTCGGATATCTCGACTTGAAAGACTATCACGACGTCAAACAACTCCTCGACGAAGTTCAAAAGATGCTCGCCGCCTTCATTAAACGATTACGAAGTACGAAGTGAAGTGAGAGTGATGAGCTGGGAGCCGTGAGAGTTTTTCTGTCCGCTGTCCGCTCACCGCTGTCAGCTAGTTCACCACCCTCTTCGCCCCCGCAAAGTGGCGCGCGAAGTAGGGCGCGTCGAGGCGGGTGTAAACAACTCCGACGCTGCTCTGCGAGTGGATGAAATACCCGTTGCCCATGTAAATGCCCACATGGTCAACGCGCACCCGCTTGAAGAACACGAGGTCGCCCGGCTTCAGGTCGCCGCGTCGCACGGGGCGTCCGAAGCGCTCCATGGTCGCGGCGGTGCGCGGCAGTTCGAGCTGGTACGCTTCGCGGACGACACGTTGCACGAACCCGGAGCAGTCCATGCCCTTGCGACTCTCTCCACCCCAGCGATAGGGCACGCCGAGATAACTCTCCGCAACGCGTCGCAGGTCGGCCTCGTTGCCCCGAGCGCGACCGAGCTCCGAAGGTGTGGTGCGGGAGTAATTGCGCGACTCGGGGGTCACCCAGGTTCCGGCGTCGCGCGAGTAGTAGGGGCGCGGCCCGGGCGGGGCGCAGGCGGCCATCATCGCAATTGCGATGATGGCCGCTTGTAGGGGCAAATAACCATTTGCCCCTACAAGGAGCCCCGCCCCCTTCACCCCACCGCCTTCTCCGCGCCCGCTGCGACCTGGAACAGCTCGGTCTCGCCGAAGGGCTTGCCGATGAACTGCAGGCCCACAGGCAACCCCTCCACCGGGGCGACCGGAAGGGAAACCCCCGGCAATCCCGCGAGGTTCACGCTGACGGTATAGATGTCCTGCAGATACATCGCCATCGGATCCTTGAAGACGTCGCCGATCTTCGGGGGAGGCGCGGGCATGGTGGGCATGGCGATGACGTCGCATTGCCCGAAGGCCTTGGCGAAGTCGTCGGTGATGACGCGGCGCGCCTTTTGCGCCTGCATGTAATACGCGTCGTAGAAGCCGGAGGAAAGCACGTAGGTGCCGAGCATGATCCGCTTCTTCACTTCGACGCCGAACCCTTCGGAGCGGCTTTTCGCGTACAGCTCGTAGAGGTTCTTCGGGTCGGTGGCGCGGCGCGTGTAGCGCACGCCGTCGTAGCGCGAGAGGTTCGCGGACGCCTCGGCGGTGGCGATGACATAGTAGGCCGCCACCGCGAAGGAGAGGCTCGGGAGATGGACTTCGACGATGCGCGCGCCCTCGCGTTCGCATGCCTCGAGCGCCGCGCGCACCGAAGCGGCGACGCCGGAGTGAAGGCCTTCGCCGAACGCCTCGACGGGAACGCCGATGGTCTTGCCTTTCAGGCCGCCGCCGAGCTGCGCGGTGAAATCGGGGCTCGGGCGTTCCGAGGACGTGTTGTCGCGCAAATCGTGTCCGGCGATGGCATTCAGAAGCAGTGCGGCGTCCCCGACGTTGCGGGCGAAGGGGCCGATCTGGTCGAGCGACGACGCATAGGCCACGAGGCCGTAACGCGACACCAGGCCGTAGGTGGGCTTCATGCCCACGATGCCGCAGCAGGCGGCGGGCTGGCGGATCGACCCGCCTGTGTCGGAACCCAGCGAGACGGGAACCGTTCCCGAAGCGACGGCCACCGCCGAGCCGCCGGACGAACCGCCGGCGATGCGATCGCGGGCGACCGGGTTGAGGGGCGCGCCGAACGCGCTGGTCTCGGACGTCGAGCCCATGGCGAACTCGTCGAGGTTGGTTTTGCCCACCGGGATCGCGCCGGCGGCGAGCAGGCGTTCCACGGCGGTGGCGTCGTAGGGCGAGCGGAAGTTTTCGAGAATGCGGGAGGCGCAGGTCGTCGTGCCCGTCGCCATCACGATGTTGTCCTTGACCGCGACCGGCACGCCGGCAAGGGGCCCGAGGTCTTCACCCGCCTCGCGGCGACGGTCAAGCGCCCGCGCGCGCTCCAGCGCCTCTTCGGGAAGGACGGAGAGGTAGGCGTTCAGATCCTTGGCGGCCTCGATGCGGGCCAACGCCTCCCCGATCGTCTTTTCAGCGGAAATTTCACCGTTTCGAACCTTGCGCGCGGTTTCTGCGAGTGTGGACATGGCAGGAAAAGATAGCAGGGAATGGACGCGGGCGCCTATGGACCGCGGGAGCATTGCCTCCTGCATGAGGGCGACCGGCCTCTCGGCTTCGCTCAGGGGCCGAGGTACCCCTACATTCCCGCGAAATCACTGGCGCTATCTTCGCCGACTCAAGCCATCATACCCCACATCGCGCACCTCCCGCAACTTTGTATTCACTTCTTAATTCGTAATTCTTAATTCGTAATTCTTCTAGTTCCGCCACCACTTCAGCATATACAACGCCAGCCCCAGCCCCACCAGGCTCACGACATTGAACTTGAAGCCCACGCCGAGGCGCAGCTTGAAGAGGTAAAGATCGAGTTCCCAGCCGCCCGTCTCGTAACCGAGGTCCACTTCGAGCGCCTTCACGAAGAAATTGCGGATGGGATTGTCCACGCCGCCGCCGCTCATCTCGCCGAACTTGCCGAGGATGTAGCCAAGCGATTCGCCGAGGATACCGCCGGCGATCAGGCCAAGGACAACGAAGAGTACCAGCACCCCGAAGTTTCTGTTTCTGTCCATCGTGTCGTCCCCTGGTCCGCGAGGACCGGATGAGATTCATTTGCTTACTCCGGATCGTAATCCGGATAACTCACCTTCTCGAGGGATAGTCCGTGCGGCGGCGCCCAATAGCGTTCCCCGGCGAACCGTCCCTCCAGGATCGCCCGCACCAGCCCCGGCGGATGCGCTCCCCGCGCCACGTCGAAGGCTGCGCCGATCAGCGAACGCACCATCTTGTGCAGGAAACGGTCGGCTTCGATCGTGACATGCAGAAAATGATCCACCCGTTTGATCTCGGCGCGCATCAGGTTGCACACCGTGGACTTGCCGTCGTGACGTGGTACTGAGAAACTTATGAAATCGTGCTTCCCCGCCGCCGAGGCGAGTTCATCGGCGAAGAGGCCCGCGTCGAATGCCCAGGCGGGGTGCCACGAGATGGAGTCGAGCAACGCCACCGGACGCAGGGCGATGCGGTAAAGGTAGCGGCGCGAAAGCGCATCGAAGCGGGCGTGGAAGTCGTCGCGGCAGCGCTCCATGGCGCGCACGCGGATGTGCGGGCCGCACAGCGCGTTCAGCCCATGCTGCACCCGGCGCGCCTCCGGTTCCCCCGCGCAATCGAAGTGCGCGACCTGCCCGGTGGCGTGCACGCCCGCGTCGGTACGCCCCGCTCCGTGCACCCGCACGGGTTCGCGCAGCACGGTGGCCAGCGCCTCCTCGAGCGCGCCCTGCACGGTGACCGGGCCGTCCTGCAGCTGCCAGCCGGCGAAGGGTTCGCCGAAGTATTCGACTGTGAAGCGGTAGCGAGGCAAAGGGATTACACAGGCCAGTAGGGGCGACCTGCGGGTCGCCCGAACAGAGGGTGTGCGAGGCTGGCACGAACGAGAGTCAAGGTCATTCCTGGTCCAGGTGCGGGCTTTTGACGGGAGGAACCTTGCGGCGAGGCGATGAAGGGCGCGCGATGGGAGCCTTCCAGGTTTCAAGGAGCTCTTCCTCCAGCGAGCGCGGGCGCGGAGGAGGAGAAGGAGGAGGCGAGGCCGCTTCCCCAGGAGCCGATACGGACGGTGAGGGAGGCGACGAAGGAACGGATGCCCGAGCGAGCCCCGACTCCGGGGGTGCGGAAACATCGTGCTCCGAGAAACCTTTCTCCACCGATCCGGCTTGCGTCGGCGCGGCAGCGGATCCGGGAGGAGCTGCCGCGGGGGGTTCCACGGGCACCGCATCAAACAACGACATCTGCGGACGCTCGCCTTCTTCAAGCGGGGGGTACTCCTTGTCCAGGTCCTCCGCCAGGGTTCCGTGTCCGGTTGCAAGCGCGGACCGGGGGTCGCGCATTCCGGAAGTTTCCTCCGCGACGGCCACGACGGGATGTCCGCGGCGCGCCTTGCGCGCGTGCGCCTGAGCCCCGATCAAGCCGCCGAGTACGGGAAACGCGATGCCAAAGGAAAGCAGCCAGGGCCATAGATCGGAAAACCACGCCATGAACCCGAAAGGCGAGATCCCCGCGTGCAGGCGACGCCAGGACTGCAGGCGGTTTTGAAGGACTTCGTGATCCTGGCGTGCGCGTTCAAGGGTGGCGCGCACGTCGGATGTCGCGGCGGGAGCCTCGGCCTGGCGCTGCAAAACGGCAATGAATTCGCGCTGCTGCGCGAGCCTGATCTGGAATGCGGCGTGGTCCGAACCTGCGGCCTGAACAACGGGGAGCCGCAACGGGGTGAGATACAGGGCGGCAGTCAGCAGCGCATACACGCTCAAACCCGCCCAAACTCCGCGCCATGCCATGCCTGTCACCCTCCTTCGCGGGCAATATAAACAGAGCGCCCCCCCGCACCGAACCGTCCCGCACCCGGCCCCCCCATATCACCCTTCGTTCTTCACTGTCCGCTGCCCACTGTTCACTGTCCCCTGTCCACTCCTTTGTACCTTATCCCGACCGTTTTTCCACCGCCCCCACACACCGGGCGGCTTTCCCCATGCAGGTCGCAATGAGCCCGGTTTCGTTCTCCCGCTTTTCCCTCTTCCTCGCCACGGCCTGCGCCGCCATCGGACTCTCCGCCGCTCCCCCCGTCTCCGCGCAAACGCCGGACACCCTGGAAGTCTTCGTCCTCTACATCGAGTTCCTGGACGAAGGCTCGAACAATGAGCCGGGTACCACCGGGCGAGGCGTCTTCGGTTCCGACCCCGATCTTACCTACACGCTCGACCCGAACGGAACTTTTCGTCGTTCCGCCGCCTATCTCGAAAAACGCTTCGAGTTCGCCCGCGACTACTTCGACAAGGTCTCGGACGGCCGGGTGGTGATCCTGCCGCCCCGCCTGTTTCCCGCAGCCGACCCTGACGGCCTCGTGAACGGAATCCCGAATCTTCGCGATCGCATGAAGGCCTACAACCCGGCCCTCCAGGACAAGTCGGCGAAACAGCAGACCCGCGATTTCCAGGAGCAGCAGGCGATCCAGTTGATGCGCTTCGTCAGCGAAACGATCCGGGAACACGATCTTGCGGGCGACACGACCAAAAACCCCTTCCTGGTCGCGGCGAACGAGGCGGCCGCCAACCCTTCGTCCAACCACCACCGCGCCTTCCTCATCTTCCACGCGGGCCACTCGCGCCTGATCGACGGCGGTACGCTGGGCTATCTCGGTGCCAACACCCCGAACGACTTGATCGATTTCTTCGTGATCAAGGAGTATTTCGAAATCCTCTCCAATGCATCCGATCCCAACCTGCGCCGTGATTCGCTGGGCGTGGCCCTGTCGACCGGCGACACGCTGAGCCGCATCATGATGCTTTCGGAGTCCGCCAGCCAGGACGGGGTGAACTGGGGCATCAACGGCATCCTGATCAACCAACTCGCGCGCCAGATGGGCATGCCCGATCTCTTCGACGTGGTCAAGGGCATCTCCCAGGTCGGCACGTTCGACGTGATGGATTTCGCGGGCTACAACACCATGCAGGGGTTCCTTCCGATTTTTCCCTCCGCTTGGGTACGCACCTTCATGGGGTGGGACGAGCCCGTGGTCGCGCGTCCCGGCACAGGCGCTTTCACCGATTACCCCATCCACGCGGCCGATCAGCCCGGGCCGGGACGCACGCGCACGGTAAAGATCCCCCTCAACGACCGGGAATACCTGCTTGTGGAAAACCGCCAGCGCGCGGCGGGAAGCGATTTGGTCACGGTATTCTTCAGCGAACCCTCCGGCCCCACTGACTGGGCCTTTTCGGTGGACACGTCAGTAACGGTGTCGTACGACTTCCTCGATTCCTTGTTCCTCGACTCGCTGTGCACGCAACACTCCGGCTCCCGCTGCACCCAATGGGAGCCGAACGACAAGCGCCCCCGCGGCATCATCACCGGCGCCAGCCACTACGATGTCGGCCTCCCCGGGAACGGTCTTCTGGTCTGGCACGTGAACGACTGGTTCATCGAATCCTTCCTTCCCTTCGGGGCGGTGAACGCCTGGCTGGGCGACACCTTGCGCAACCAATACAAGGGTCTCGAACTGGTCGAGGCCGACGGCATCCCCAGCATCGGCAAGGAGTTCTCCGACGCGCTCGGGCAGCCCGCCTTCGACTACGGCACCGCGCAGGACATGCTCCCGCACGTGTTCCGCAAGCGCCGCAACCCTCCGCGCGACACAACCTGGGGGCCGCCCGACACGATCACGTTCATCGGCGCGTACGGCTTCGCCAACACGAACTCGTGGAACGACGGGCGCACCCACATCAAGCTCGAGGCCCTGCTGCCCGCGAACCCGGTGTTCTCCGGCAGCATCAGCAGCTTCACGGGCGACTCGGTGCGCACCGTGCGCGATTCGGCGATCACCTTGCGCGTGCATTGGCCCGACAACAACAGCATCGCCCGTCCCGCGAACTCCGAGTGGCCCGCGCGCACCGCCGCTGCCTCGGGACCGCAGGCCGTCAACCTCATGCGCGACGGCTCGGGCCGGGCGCACATCGTCAGCCTCGCCGACACCGGCTGGCTGCAGACCTACGCCGCCGACGGCAAGCTCGCCCTGGCCGCACGCGACACGGTGCGCGGGCCCGGCACCTACGACAGCGTGGAAGTGATGCTCTCCTCGGGAAACCGCCGCCCCGACAACGCCGCGCCAGTGAACTCTCTGGTCGACCCGGCAGGCGCGCCGCTGGGTGCGGCCGTCGTTTCAGACTCCATCCTCGCCGTGCTCACCCCGCAGGCGTTGCGCCTGATCCACACCCGCGCGCAGGCGTTGCACCCGGACTCCCTGGCAGGCGGCAGCGACACCGCGCTTGCCATGGCCGGCAAGGCGGGACCGATGGTGTGGGGCGGTCGCGTCTTCGCCCTCGACAGCGCCGGCGTGTTGCGCTGGTGGGATGCGCAAGGCAACAACCCGGGCAGCGCCGCCTTGCCCGAAGGAAGCTGGCATGCGCTTGCCGGTCTCTCCTTCGGAAACGGGAACGAACCGCACGTGATCGTGGCGGGGCGCCTGGGCCGTGCCCTGCGCGTGAACCCCGCCACGGCGTCCGTCACGGATCTCAACCCGGGCTGGGGCCCGCAATGGGTTCACGATTCCACCGAAGTGTTCAGCGTCACGGTGGCCGACTTCGACCGCATCGACGAGCACGACGACGTGCTGCTGCTGGGGTCTCGCGGGGCCGCACTCATCGTGTACGCGCGCAGCGACCGTCAGGGTCAGCCTTTCACCGGATGGCCGCAGCGCCTGCCGCGCAGCGCCGCCTTCGAAGATTCGCTCGGGACGTATTTCTCCTCCGATCCCAGCCCGCCGGCGATCACCGACCTCAACCGCGACCGCCACCCCGACATCGTCTTCAGCGGGACCAACGCCATCTACGCGATGGACTGGCGGGGTGCGATTCTCCCGGGCTGGCCCTTCCGCATGCAGCCCCGGCAGCTCGTCGGCTTCACCTACGCCAACCGCAACCTCCCCGCCTCCGTCATCGGCTCCTCGCCGCTGGCGGTCTCCCTGCGCGGCTCGCCCGCGGTGCTGACCGCCTCGCCCGACGGGCTCATCTACGCCGTGGACAGCGCTGGCAAGCGCATCGGCTACAGTTCCTTCGGCGTCGAAACCGGCCGTGGAACCGGCGTGCTCATGGCCAACCGGGCCGACTGGCCGCTGGCCGCGGGCGGCATTTCGCTCGACTCCACACGCTCGCCCTTCGTGCACATCAGCCTCGGCCGCCTCGGCGCCCCGGGAAGCGATCTTGACCTCGTGGCACAAACCGCTGCGGGCAATCTCAGCGTGTGGACCCTGCGCGAGGCGGCCGATTCCCCGGCCAACTGGCTCATGCCTTGGGGAGACCCCGGACGCAGTGCGCGCTTCGATGCCTCCGCCCTCGGCACGCCCGGCTCGGCCCTCGCACGTGAATCGATCGAGGAGTTCCGTCTGTACCCAAGCCCTCTGCGCGGAGGCATCGCGACCCTACACCTCAAACTCGGCGACGAGGCGCCCCGCGGCGCCCGCATTCGCGTATTTGACCTTTCCGGCCGCATGGTGCACCAGCAGGTCATCCCGTCATTGACGGCGGGAACACAACCCCCGGTCCATAAAATCGACCTGCGTCATCTCGGCCCCGACGTCTATACCGTGCATTGCGAAGTCCGTTTCGCGGGAGGCACGAAATCGAAATGGCAACGGTTGGGAGTGGTGAAATAGGGGGCTCTCCGCAGATGATTCTTCGTGGGTGTGAGGGATGAGGTAACAGGCAGGAGCGGGTTCGTGCGGATGGGAACGATGTCTCTTCGATTCCGCGAAAAAATGCCTCAAATCCTCCGGATTTGCGGTTTCCTCTCCCCTCCATTCCTTCTACCTTTGCCCCCATGAAAATCTCGAACAACAAAGTCGTCGGCATCGAATACACCCTCAAGGACACCGCCGGAGCCGTGATCGACTCCAATACGGGCGCGGACCCCCTCTTTTTCATCCAGGGAATGGGCACCATCGTCCCCGGGCTGGAGCGCGCCATGGAAGGCAAAGCTGCCGGCGAGAGTTTCGAGGTCGAAATCAAGGCCGTTGACGGCTACGGCGAATATGACGCGAGCCGCAAGCGCGGAATCCCACGCGAACAGGTTCCGCAGCTCGCCGAGGCCAAGGTCGGCATGATGCTGCAGGCCCAGGGACCCGAAGGGGTTTCGATCGTGACGGTCGCCGAGGTGAACGAGAAGGAAATCGTCATCGACGGCAACCATCCCATGGCGGGAAAGGATCTGTTCTTCTCCATCAAGGTCGCCGAAGTGCGCGACGCGACCGAGGAGGAGCTGTCCCACGGTCACGTCCATGGCCCGGGCGGACACCATCACTAGCCGCGTTTCACGCGGCTGAATTACGAATGACGGGTTGAGGCAAGAACGATGTTCGCATGAAACATCTCCGCGCAGCGCACACAAAACGAATTGCATCCAGCCGCGCACCTTTCACTCATGATTCGTAACGCGTAATTCGTACTTTTCGCCCATGTCCAAGCCCTTTCGTCTCGCCGTGGTGCAGTGCCGCGGCAACTGCCTGCAGCCCGACCGCTTCGAGACCCTCACCCGCCTGATCCGCGAGGCGGCCGAAGGGGGCGCGCAGGTGGTGCTGCTCCCCGAGCTGATCCTGCACGACTACTTCTGCCGCACCGAGGAACAGCGCCATTTCGACCTGGCGCACACGTTGGAATCCGAGGCCTCGCGCGCACTGCAGGCACTCGCGACGGAACTCGGTGTCGCCGTGGTGTTTCCATTCTTCGAGCGCCGCGCCGCCGGTGTGTACCATAACTCCGCCGCGGTTTTCGAAGACGATGGTTCGCTCGCCGGGCTGTACCGCAAGATGCACATCCCCCACGATCCGGGGTTCAACGAGAAGTATTACTTCACGCCCGGCGACCTCGGCTTCAAGTCCATCGCGACCGATGCGGGGAAGCTCGGCGTGCTGATCTGCTGGGACCAATGGTTCCCCGAAGGCGCGCGTCTCACCGCCCTGCAAGGCGCAGATGTGCTGCTCTATCCCACCGCCATCGGCTGGGACGACTCCGAATCGGGCAGCGTTCCTCCGGGCGAGGCACAGGCGCTCGAAGCGCGTCACCTCGACGCATGGGTAACCATCCAGCGCAGCCACGCCATTGCGAACGGCCTGTTCGTGGCCGCGGCGAACCGAGTGGGGCGCGAGGGGCACCTGCGCTTCTGGGGAAACTCCTTCATCGCCGGGCCCGGAGGCGAAATCCTGGCGCGCATGGACTCCGAAAGCGAAGGCGTCCTCTTTGCCGACATCGATCCCGCGCGCTCCGAAACCGAGCGACGCACCTGGCCCTTTCTGCGCGACCGCCGCGTGGACGCGTATGGCGCAATGACGGGGAGAGGCGAGTGAAGGAGTTACGAGTGACGAGTGACGAGTTACGAATGGAGGGGCAAGCGTCCAGAGGTGCTGGTGCCCAACTTGTAACTGCATTGCACAGGGACACTTCACTCGGGCGACGCACCCGTTTTCAACTCGTAACTCGTAACTCGTAACTCTCCCGTGTCCCCACAGCATCGATCCATCCTCCCCCCCGAATGGGCGCCGCAGCGCGCCGTGTGGTTCACTTGGCCGCAGAATGCCGACACCTGGACACCCGTGTGGGACGAGGCGCGCGCGACGTATGAAGCCGTGATCGCGCAGGCCCTGCGTTTTCAGGACGTAATGTTGCTCGTCTCCATGGAGTCCCTGAAGAACGAGTTGGAAACACGGCTCGCACCCGTGCGTGCCGGCAAACCCTACATCCTGGAAATTCTTGTCTGCCCCACCAACGACAGCTGGATCCGCGACTACGGCGCGCAGGCCGTCCGCACGACCGATGCCGATGGTACCGTCTCGCCGGCGATGCTTTCCTTCGGTTTCAACTCCTGGGGCGGAAAATATCCTCCCTGGGAAGCCGACGATGCCGTTCCGCGCTTCATGGCCGCGCACCGCGGGCTTCCTTGCATCGAAGTGCCGATGGTCCTGGAAGGCGGGTCCATCGACGTGAACGGCGAAGGACTGCTGCTCACCACGGAATCGTGCCTGCTGAACCCCAACCGGAACCCCGGCATGTCGCGTGCCGACATCGAATCCGCGCTGGAACGTTACCTTGGCGCGCGCGAGGTGCTCTGGCTTGAGTCGGGAATCGACGGGGACGACACGGACGGGCACATCGACGATCTGGCGCGCTTCACCGATGCACGCACCGTGGTCTGCGCGGTGGAAGCGGACGCCGCGGACGAAAACTTCGCTGCGCTGCGTCGCAACGCCGACCGCCTGCGGGACTATGCCGCGCGCCACGACCTGCGCCTCATCGAGGTGCCGATGCCCGGACGCCAGATCCGTTCGGGTCTCCGCACTCCGGCAACCTACATGAACTTTTTGATCCTGAATGGCGCGGTGTTGTTACCTGTTTTCAACGACCCGCGGGATGCCGAAACCGTCAAGCTATTCAAAACCCTGTTTCCGGATCGCGAAATCGTACCCATCGACTGCCGTGCGCTGGTCTACGGTCAGGGGGCGATCCACTGTTCGTCGATTCAGGAGGCGATGATTTCAGGCGGGGGCGGGAAAAAAAACCACCAGCAGGGGTTAAGGAAGGGGGAAACCAAACGAGAGGCCCGACAAACCCCGTTTCGGGCCAGCGAAGAAAAGATGCAACCCACCCTAGACCCCCCC
>JBJHDK010000045.1:0-19755 GCA_050486505.1 Fibrobacteria bacterium
CGACTTGGACAGGGTGGACAAAGTGAATCGGTCTTGTCCATGCTGTCCAAGAGGTCCAGATCGTCCACCGTCAAACCCCTGCTTTACGACCCCCGCCACCCACTCGGCCACATCGTCGGCAGTTTTGGGTCGCCGCGCCACCAAGTCATCCCTTCTGAGGTCACCGCGTTCCCACTCCTTAAAACCCCTCTGCCGCAGGAAGTCCTGGTAGTCGAGCCGTAATTCTTCCAGGCTGGCGCGGGCGACGTTGGTCAACTTCAGCTCGAACTTCTTGGAGGTCGCGCTGGCCTGGCTGCCTTCGGCGATGTTCTGAACCCCTGATCGGGCGGCCTGTACCATATCTGGTCGTGAGTGCGGCTTCGGCGGTCGATGTACCTGTCACAAAAGCGGACAGTCAGGTCATACACCAATTGTGCCAGTTGGAAGGTTTTGAGGTTGCGGTATCCGCCATGTTTGGGGATTAACGTGCTGTATGGGGGTTTAGTGTCTTGCATGCCCATTTGTTATGCAAGGCGCGTGCCTGTTCGGCTTTTCACTCCCCACCGTGATCGAACCGCCCCTCGCGCAGGAACAGAACGGTCTGCCGCACCGCTTCGCGGCTCCACAGAATCAACGTATGCGACGCCGGGATTTCCACGAAGTCGCGCATGCCCTCCAGCTTTGTGCGCTTCACCGCGACCTTCCCGTCGTCGCGCCCCGGGATCCAGTCCGAGAACAGGGGATCGAGGGAGCGTGTGGCCGCGATGACGCCGAACTCGAACATCGGGGGCTCCAGCCGCATCGGCAGGGAGGCGGAGTCGGTGCCGAGCTGGCGCGCCGCTGGCCCTGCGATCTCCGCCAGCAGCCACCAGTGATCGAGATTGTCCGCCACTTCGCTGCCCCGGTTGGGCGGCGCGATCATCACCACGCGCCCGATGCGAGGCGCGCCGTCCATGGTCTCAAGGTGTCGGGCGATGATGCCGCCCATGGAGTGCGTGACGAAGTGGATGGGGACGGTGTCGTTCGGGAAGCAACGCCGGATGTCGGGAAGAACGTGATGCTTCGCGAGGATTTCGATGGGGTAGCGGCGCGAGGGGTAGTCCACCGGGCATGCGCGGAAACCGGCGTCTTCAAGCCCGCGCTGGATCCGTTTCATCGACAGGGTGTTGAGCGCCAGGCCGTGCAGCAGCACCACGGGTTCGCCGGCCGGGTCGAACGGGACGTTCCGTGCGGCTGCCGGGGCCTCGGAAGCGAGGACGAGCGGCAACATCAGGAGGGAGGTGATCGGGAGGAGGCGCATTGCTTCAAGCATAGCATCCGGGGCATTACCAAGAGGGTGCGGGATCGGTGGCGCCATCGGATACGGCCCTCCGCGTGGCCCCAGGCGCCCGAAAAGAAAAGCGAAACGTCCCTGCCGTGACCCTCCATTGCCTCATTGTTCTATTGCTGCATTGTTCTAAATTCACTCCCCATGGAATCGATCAAAGAACTGCAGGACCGTGTCCTCAAACTACGGGGGTATCTTTGACATCCCCGACAAACAAGAAGAATTAGCCCTCCTCGAGCGCCAGGCGGCGAATCCCGACTTCTGGGAAGATGCCGTCAAGGCGCAAAAAGTCCAGAAAGAAATGAAGGCCCTTCAGGGCTGGATCGAAGCTTGGGAATCCCTGCACCGCGAGGTGGAGGATGCGGCCGGTTTGGCCGAAATGGCCGAAGCCGAGGGCGACGACGACGTACTGTCCGAAGTCGAGGCCTCGCTGCCCGCGCTCGACCAACGCCTGACCGACATCGAACTCAAGAAAATGCTCGGCGGCGAGGATGACGCGCGTCCCGCCATCCTGTCGATCACATCAGGCGCGGGCGGCACCGAGAGCCAGGACTGGACGCGCATGTTGTACGAGATGTACACGCGCTGGCTCGACAAGCGCGGCTTCAAGTACGAGGTGCTCGACCTGCAGGAGGGCGAAGAGGCCGGCATCAAGGGCGTCACGCTCGAGGTGCACGGCGACTTCGCGTACGGCTACCTGAAGGCCGAGAACGGCGTGCACCGCCTGGTGCGCATTTCGCCGTTCGATGCGAACGCGCGGCGCCACACGTCGTTTTCATCGGTGCACGTGTACCCCGAACTTGAAGACATCGAGTTCGAGATCGATGAGAAAGACATCAAGGTCGACACCTTCCGCGCGGGCGGCGCGGGCGGACAGCACATCAACAAGACCGACTCGGCCGTGCGCATGACGCACATCCCCACCGGCATCGTGGTGGCGTGCCAGAACGAGCGCAGCCAGCACAAGAACCGCGCGAGCGCGATGAAGATGCTGCAGTCGCGCGTGTATCAGCACATCAAGGAAGAGGAAGAGGCCAAGCGCGATTCGAAGAAGGCGTCGAAGCTGAAGATCGAATGGGGCAGCCAGATCCGTTCCTACGTGTTGCAGCCCTACAAGTTGGTCAAGGACGTGCGGACGGATTATGAAACTTCCGACGCGGATGGCGTGCTGAACGGCAATCTGGACGGCTTCATCAACGCGTATTTGCTGGCGCTGGATGAGGAGAACAGGGAGGGGTAGGGGGGATTCTGCGCGGGCCGCTCTTTGGAGGGTTTGGGACGCGAAAGGGTTGATTCCGTGGATGGTTCGGGAGAATTAAACCCGTCACCCCGGCGCAGGCGCTAGAACAAGAAACGAGTAACGCGAAAACGACTCAGATCCGTCACCCCGGCGCAGGCCGGGGTCCAGTCAGCGTCAGGATTGATTGTTGGCAGCAACAAACCTGGCGACTTCTTGAACGTACTGCTCAAGGCCTGAGTCGTCCCCCGACATTATGCGCGCTGGTTCTGGGCTCATTTTTTCACCGTCGCTCATTCTGATACATTCCAGGTACCCCGCATTTTCAACGGTCGTTACTTCCTTGATATGGAATTTGTTTCCGTTGGAGTCGCGAAACCGAATCAAGTCCGATCCTTTGGTTCCTACCCATGAATTCGGGATGTGGGTTTCGACGAAACTGACCAAGAATGGCTGAAAAATCCTGTTCATTACGGACTCCAAGGGCTGTGGTTGAAGTGGGGTTTTGAGGTGATCAGAAAAGTAATTTTGTGAAATCGATACAGAATGAAAAAATAGGTGTTAACACATTGAGGGTATGGCGCAGGCGTTAACACTTCGTGAATCACCCTTCGTCGGCTTTTCGCCTGCTGACTGGACCCCGGCCTGCGCCGGGGTGACGTGTAGGGTCATCGTCGTTGCGTTGTTGCCGCCTTCCCGAACCCCTTGATGTAAGGCCTGCAACGGACAGCAAACCCAAACCATCCAACGCGCGGCCACCAGGGAATCCCAAACCCTCCGAAGAACGGTCTACAGGGAGCCCCCCCATCCTTTTCTAACTTCCCCCGCCAATCATGGAAACCAACGATCAAGTCGAGGCGCGGCTCGAGACCCTGCGAAAACTGCGCGAAATGGGGGTCAACCCCTATCCGTACAAGTTCCCCCTCACGCACGACAGCGCGCAGCTGAGAGCCAACGAGGCTGCACTGCTGGAATCCGGCGAGACCGTGGCCTTTGCGGGCCGCATCGTCCGCTACAACCTCAAGGGCAAGATCGCCTTCCTCCACCTCAAGGACGGCGCGGGTCGTCTGCAGGTGATGTTCACCCGTGACGGCGTTGGCGAGGAGGCCTTCGGGCTGGTCAAGATGTTCGATATCGGCGACTGGATCGGCGTGTACGGCGCGATGTTCGTCACGAAGACGGGCGAGTACAGCGTGCAGGCGCAGAAGGTCGAGCTGCTTTCGAAGGCCGTGCGTCCGCTTCCGATTCCCAAGGAAAAAATCGAGAACGGGCAGAAAGTCATCTTCGACGAGTTCAAGGACGTCGAGCTGCGTTATCGCCAGCGCTACGTCGACCTCGCCCTGAACGACAACGTGCGCGACGTGTTCCTCAAGCGCTCCCGCATTTTGCAGGCCATCAGGGAGTACCTGCTGCGGGAGAATTACCTGGAGGTCGAAACCCCCGTCCTCCAGTCGATCTACGGCGGCGCCAACGCGCGCCCCTTCCTCACGCACCACAATGCCCTTGACATCCCGCTCTACCTGCGCGTGTCGAACGAACTTTATCTCAAGCGCTGCATCACCGGCGGCTTTCCGCGCGTTTTCGAGTTCGCCAAGAACTTCCGCAACGAGGGTATCGACCGCACGCACAACCCCGAGTTCACGCTGCTGGAGTTCTACGAGGCTTGGTCGGACTACAACGACATGATGGTGCGCTTCGAGAACCTCTACGCCGCCGCCTGTACGGCCGCCAACGGCTCGCCGAAGTTCACGTTCCAGGGCAAGGAGTTCGATCTCACCCCGCCCTGGCCGCGGCTTACGGTCAAGGAGGCCTTGAAGAAGTTCGGAAACCTCGACGTCGATTCGCTCTCCGACGAGCAGCTCAAGGCCGAATGCGCCAAGCATCACGTCGAGCTCAAGGGAAAGATCTGGTTGCGCGGCCTCGCGGTCAAGGGACTGTTCGAGGCCCTGTGCGAGCCGCACCTCGACGGTCCGGTGTTCATCACCGACCACCCGAAGGAAAGCACGCCGCTGTGCAAGGTGCACCGCGACGACCCGACCCTCGTGGAACAGTTCGAGCCCTACATCAACGGCTGGGAAGTGGGCAACGCGTATTCCGAGTTGAACGATCCGTTGCTGCAGCGCAAGCTGCTCGAAGAGCAGGTCGAGCGCGGCCGCGGCGGCGAGGACGAAACGCACCCGCTCGACGAGGACTTCCTGCGCGCGCTGGAGTACGGCATGCCACCGACGGGCGGAGTCGGCATCGGTATCGACCGCATGATCATGCTGCTCACCGACAGCCCCAATATCAAGGACGTGCTGCTCTTTCCGTTGATGAGACCGGAATAGGGGGTGTTCTTCGCGGACACCGCGAGGGAAGGGGCATGTTACGGGTGGGCGCTTCCGTCGGGGGTTTGCATCTTTCCCGGGAACCGTTCCGCAGGAGGATTGCAATGTTTTCCCGTTTTCTGGCACTTTCGTCCCTGACGTTTTTTGCAGTCGGCGCTACGGCGCAGGAACCCGCTCCCGAAGCGCCCTTGCCCGAAGGTCTGTACGTTCATATCCACACGGGCAAAGGCGTGATCACCGGAGAGATGGAGTTCGAGCGCGCGCCGCTCACCGTGATGAATTTCATCGGTCTCGCGGAGGGCACCAAGGAGCACAACCGCCAGGAATCAAGCCGTTTCTACGACGGGCTGATTTTCCACCGTGTCATCGCAAACTTCATGATCCAGGGCGGTGATCCCGACGGGAATGGAACGGGTGGACCGGGGTACCAGTTCCGCGACGAGTTCCATCCTGCCCTGAAGCACGATCGTCCCGGCATTTTTTCGATGGCGAATGCAGGGCCCGGAACCAACGGCAGCCAGTTCTTCATCACCCACGTGGCGACGCCGCACCTCGACAACCGGCACAGCGTTTTTGGACGCGTGGTGCGGGGCCAGAGCGTGGTGAACGCCATCCGGAACGGCGACCGCATCGATTCGATCCGCGTGGAACGGGTGGGAGAGAAGGCCCGGGCATTCCGGGCGACGGAGGAAAGTTTTCAAAACATGTTGCGGAGGGGAACCATGGAACAGGAAGCGAAGAAGAAGGCGGCCGAGGAAGCCCTGCGGGCGCTTGAGGCACGTGCAACGACCACGGCCTCGGGACTGAAGTACGTGGTGGAGAGGGAGGGGAGCGGCCCGAAGCCGCAGCGCGGAACCACCGTGCGAGCTCATTATACGGGCCGGCTCACGGACGGCACTCAGTTCGACTCCTCGCGCGACCGGGGACAACCCCTGCAGTTCACCGTTGGCGTGGGCCAGGTGATCGCCGGCTGGGACGAGGCCCTGCTCGACATGCGGAAGGGCGAGCGCAGAACGCTCATCATTCCGCCCGGCCTTGGCTACGGTTCGCGCGGCGCGGGAGGTGTCATTCCCCCGAATGCAACCTTGATCTTCGACGTCGAACTCGTCGATTTCTAACCTTGCCGCATGCAAAAAGCCGTCTCGATCCTGGTGTGCGCGGCGTCACTGGCCTTCGCGCACCCTGACATGCGTGCGGTGCTCCAGGGCTCCGCGTCGTCTACTTCCTCCTCGCCCTTGGTTCTCGAGCAGCGCGGCTCGGGGGGGGGATGGCTCGACGGCAGTGCTTCGCCGCGCCGCGTCTCCGCAGGCTCGCCCGCCAACCGTGCGACCTACCTCGCCTATCAGACCGCGCATTAGACCAACGTGTACGGCCTGGGCGTGCCGCTGGGACTCGGTGTCGATGAAGCCCGCGTGTTGGTGGCCCTCCCGCTCATCACCGCTCCGCTTGCCTTCGGCGTGCACCTTGGCACCATGCCGCGTCTCGACTTCACGGAGTCGCACCTCAAGTCGACGACTTATGTGCCGGCTTTCGCCGTCTATTCGACCACGGCCCTTGCCTTGGCGTTCGCCCCGGATGCGGGGGACGGGTTCCGCATCGGCTCCCTGCTCGGGGCCGCGGCGTATCCCGCAGGGTTGTGGTACGGGCACAGGATGGGCGACGCCTACCGGACCAAGCCGGAGCAAATCGATGCGAAAATCCTCTTTGCGTTGGGGTACGGTTTCGTCGGCTTCGTGACGCCCATCCTGTATTTCGAGAGCCCCAGCAAGAATTCCGAAGACGTACTACGCATCGGTTTGGGCCAGAGCGTGGGCATGGGCCTGGTGGGCCATCTGGTTGCGGATCAGTATCGCGCGGGGGTGGCCACGGGATCGGGTGTGCCGCTGGGCATGGCGTCGCACACGGTCCTGGGTGGCCTCGCGGGCATCGCAGGCGCTGCCTATGCGGATGCTTCCGGCTCTTCGCTGCGCCCCTGGATCGGTGCGGCGATCGTGGGCTCGACGCTCGGTTTCACGGAAGCGGTTTACTTCTTCCGCGACAGCCGAGATTCGCAAGAGCGAGCCCAGTTCGCCGCACTGGGTGGCGTCGGCGGTGCCATGATGGGACTCGGCCTGCAAATTCTCACGCATGACGAGAACATGTCGTCGCACGGAAAGAAAATTTCATGGGCATCATTCCTCGTCGGCGGCGCTTGGGCCGGGTATTGGGCCACCTACGCCCTCACCGGTCACATGAACGAGACGGCTTCCATTCCGGAGTCTCAGGGGACGCGACTCGCCGCCACCGCGACTCCGGCACCGGTGCGCTGGGAACTGAACCCGCTCCCGCATCCCGAAATGGTGATGTCGCGCGGAGAACCTGCGTCCCGGTGGAAGGTCCCGGGGCTGACGTATCGGTTCTGACGCGACCGGCGTTTGAAATGGACAGTGTGCAGTGAACAGTGAACAAAAGGTGGTCGGTGCGAGACGTTGATGTGCGGGCCAGAATGGGTTTGAATCGTTCGAAACCCTGAAATTCCGCGCTTTTTGGCTCTTACTGAGTGTTGCTCATTGTTCGCTGTCCACTGCACACTGTCCACCACCTTTCCCCCTTCCTATCTTTGACCCCCCGCCTTCCCGGTGTTTCGGGGAGATTTCCCACGGAGGCGTCCGCATGATCAGCCCCAACCAGCCTGCCAAACCCGCGAAGTCCGCTGCCTCCAAGCCGCTGGTCTCCATCGCCGACGTGCAGGGCTACGACGATACCCGCCGCATCGACATCGACAAGGTGGGCATCAAGGACATCAAGCATCCCGTGCGCGTGGCCGACCGCACCGGCGGCGAGCAGCACACCGTGGCCACCTTCAGCATGTTGGTGTACCTGCCCCACAATTTCAAGGGCACTCACATGAGCCGGTTCGTCGAGATCCTCAACCGCCGCGAGAAGGAAATCACCGTCGAAACCTTTCAGCACATGTTGCCCGAGATGGTCAAGCGCCTCAACAGCGAGAAGGGCGTCATCGAAATGCGCTTCCCGTATTTCGTGAACAAGAAGGCACCGGTCTCGAAGGTCGAGAGCCTGATGGACTACGATGTGACCTTCATCGGTGAGCACTGCAATGGCAGGACGGACATGACGCTTAAGGTCGTGGTGCCGGTCACGTCGCTTTGCCCTTGCTCCAAGGAAATCTCCGAGTACGGGGCGCACAACCAGCGCTCGCACATCACGGTAACGGCCCTGCTTGCGCAGGCCCCCGCTTTCGTGTGGATCGAAGAGATCATCGAGATGATTGAATCGATCGCTTCTTGTGAGCTGTTCGGGTTGCTCAAGCGTCCCGACGAGAAGTGGGTCACAGAACGGGCTTACGAGAACCCGAAATTCGTCGAGGACATGGTGCGTGACGCGGCGCACCTGCTCAACAAGGATGACCGCATTGTCAAGTACACGATCGAGTCTGAAAACTTCGAGTCGATCCACAATCACTCGGCCTACGCCCTGATCGAAAAGGACAAGCGAACTCGGGATTAGCCGCAAAAGAACGCAAAGTAAAACGGCCGCGCTCGCGGCCGTTTCTTTGTGATCCTTTCGTGGTCTTTGTGGTGGTCATTGCGTTCAGCACCCCTGAACTTCTGACCTCATCGAAGTCATCGACTGCGGCAACCGATGATCGGGCCCGTAGGCGCGGATCTTCGCGCACACCGAGTCGCAGGACGCCCGCGGACCGTAGTACACGGTCGTGCGACCGGTGAGATCCACTTCCACTGCGCAGCGAAACGCATTCTCGCGCGTCAGACGGCAGGTCTGAGAGAGCATTTCCACCACGTAGTCGTAGGTGTGGTCTTCGTCGTTGAAAAGGATCACCTTGCAGGGGTGATCGGCCAGGGGCTCGGTCTCCGTTTCGGGGACGGCCGCGGCGTCAGGTGCTTCATCGGGGGCCTGTTTCATCGCGACATGACCTTGTCCCAAAAGTATGCCCAGGCTTCCTCCTGCCTTCCCGGGGGGAAAGCGTGTTTTCCCCCGCAGACGGCATCGAGGTACTCATTGATGACATCGATGCGTTGGCGAAGAAAGAACTGCTGCCGGCTTTGCACGAAAGCCAGGTCGTCCAAAACATGTTCCGGCATGTGGATTTCCAGAGGGTTCCCGGCTTCCGGTCCGTCGACCGAAGAGAGGGAAGCACGCAGATAGCGGGAAAAGAAGTCGTCCACCAGGGTCCGGTTTTCCTCCTCGTGATCGCCCATGAGCTTTTCGAAAAGGGAGTCGCCGTCGCCCGCGCACTTGAGGAGCTGAACGAAGTGTCCGAGAGCCGCCTCATCGACGCGCGCTGCGAGCCGCAGCAGCTCGCGCGAAGACAGCGCCGCGAGATCGGACAACGTGCGAAAACGCGGGCCGGTGCGCAGTCCCGACAAATATGCCAGCATCATGTTTTGATGCTCTTCCGACAGCAAAATCAGGCCTCCCAAGGCTCCCCAATATAGTCGTGTCACAGGGGACGGAATCTGCCACAATTTTTAGAATTGTGGGGCGCGGAAAGTCTCCGTGCGTCATTTCCGGAGCGTTTCAGATGCAGTGTCCCAAGTGCCAGTCCACCATGGAAACCGTCGAATTTTCGGGCATTGCCGTTGATCGGTGCACGGCCTGTCAAGGCATGTGGTTCGACGGGGTCGAGCATCGGGATCTCAAGAAGGTCAAGGGGTCGGAAACTCTCGACACGGGTTCCGCGAGCGTCGGCAAAGAGAACGACGAGATCACCGACATCCTGTGTCCGAAGTGCGGCATCGTGATGACCAGCAAACGGGATGAATATCAAACCCATATTCGCTACGAGACCTGCCCGAACTCCCATGGCGTGTATTTCGACGCGGGGGAGTTCCGTGATTTCGTCAAGGACGACTTGATGGATTTTTTCAAGGACTTGATGGCCGGCATTCGGCGGGGCAAGTAACCGTGGCCGGCAAGCTTGAGAAGCGCGCGATGACACAGGGCATCCCCAAGGCGGCTCCGAAGATTCCCCGCAAGTCCGGTGCGACTGCATCGCAAACCCCCGTTCCAAAAGTCGCGGACACCAAAGGCAACGTGGCCGCGATGTGGGCGGGTCGTTTCTCGCAGGGCATGGCCTCGAGCATGGAGCGCCTGTCGGTGAGCCTGCATTTCGACCGCAAGTTGTATCGCGAAGACATCGCCGGGAGCATGGCACACGTGCACGGTCTGCACGCGGCCAAGGTGGTCACGGCCGCAGAACGCGATCGGTTGATCGAAGGCCTGCGCGGCATCGCCAAGGACATTGCCGCGGGTGCGGATCTGTTCTCCCCGTCGGATGAGGACATCCACATGGCAGTGGAGCGCATTCTCACGGAGCGCATCGGGGATCTGGGCAAGAAGCTGCACACGGGTCGCAGCCGCAACGACCAGGTCGCGACCGACTTTCGCCTGTACGTGTTGAATCGCGCCGAGTCCCTGGTCGCGCAAATCGAGGAGTTGCAGCGCGCGTTGTTGAAGCGGGCCAAGGAGTACAAGTCGGACATCATGCCCGGCTACACGCACCTGCAACAGGCACAGCCGATTTCCATCGCACATTACCTGTTGTCGTTCTTCTATGCGCTGGAGCGCGACAAGTCGCGCCTGCGCCACGCGTGGTGGTCGGCGGGCGAGATGCCCCTGGGTTCCGGTGCGCTCGCGGGATCGGCGTTTCCCTACAAGCGCGAGCTGGTGGCCGAGCGACTTGGCTTTCCCTACGTGTCGCGCAACAGCATCGATGCCACGGCGCACCGTGACTTCGCGCTTGAGTTCCTCGGTGCGCTGGGATGCCTGGGTGTGCTGCTCAGTTCCTATTCCGAGGATTTCGTGATCTGGTCCACGTCGGAGTTCGGCTTCGTCAAGCTGGGCGAGGCGTACACCTCCGGCTCGAGCATGATGCCGCAGAAGCGCAATCCCGATTCGATGGAATTGGTGCGCGGCAAGGCGGGCCGCCTGTTGGGAGCGTACTCGCGCCTGTTCACGGTGCTCAAGGGTCTGCCGCACGCGTATGACCGCGATTTGCAGGAAGACAAGGAGCCGGTGTTCGACGCCGCCGAGACGGCGGAGGTCTGCCTGCAGGTGATGACGGGTGTGATCGGCACGTTGAAGTTCGATACCAAGGCGATTTTGAAACGCATGCAACCGGCATTGTTGGCGACGGATCTGGCGGACATTTTGGTGGAGAAGGGGGTTCCCTTCCGTGATGCGCACCATGTTGTGGGGCGCTTGGTGGGCACGGCGGAGAAGAAGGGGGTTTCGTTCCTCGATCTTCCCCTGTCCGAGTGGAAGGGTGTTCCCGATGCGGCGGCGGTGAAGAAGAAACTGACGTTCGCGTTTTCGGTGGATCGCCGCAACATCCAGGGCGGCACGGGCAGCAAGTCCGTGGCGGCCCAGATCAGGGAAGCGGAGAAGGTGCTGAAGAGGGTGGGGTAGTTGGCCGCGAGAGGGCGCAGAGAGAACAAAGGAAGCGTTTAAAGTTCTCTGTCCTCTTTGTGCTCTTTCGTGGCCATCTCTTCCACCCCTTACCGCTTGCTCAACGCGAAGAACACAATCGACACCACCGCTGCGGCGACGCTGAGGATGCCGTAGAGGTTCAGTCCCTCGCGCAGGATCCACGCGCCGAGAATCACGACCGTCAGGATCAATGCCGTCACGGCGAACAGCGCGTAATACGACGTGTCGTAGCGGCTGTAGAGCAGGTAGAAGCCGAAGAAGGTCAGGAAGATTCCGAAACCGGAGAGCGCAATCCATCCACCGTTGCGCCCGAGGTACTCCGTGGCTCCCCGGGTTCCGAAGAAGAAGAACAACATCGCGAAAATCGCGAGGCTCACGGCCATGGCCCCGGCGGAGAAGAGAAAGGGATTCGGCGCCCCCTCGGCCTTGCGGTTGCCGAGCACGAAGAAGACGTTTCCCAGCGCGGCGATGAAGGCGAAGGCGAACGGGATGAGGAATTTGGAGGTCATTGTGGATTCCGGGGGTTGTAGGGGCGACCTGTCACCCCGGCGAAGGCCGGAGCGGGTCGCCCGCGCTATTCAAACAGAATATTCGAAAACGACACAGCCAATAGCGGCACCAGCACCACGTTCGATGCCGTGTGGATTCTCGCGGCGCGTGCGAAGCGGTCGGAATCATTGTCCTGCGATTGGGCCATGATGATTCCGGTGACCATGGACGCGGCGAACGCGGTGCCGTGCGCGACGGCCAGCCAGCGGTGGGCGTTGTGACTGTCCCGCGGTCGATCGGGGTCGCGCACCGTGAGGTTGAACAGTGCCATGCCGCCCGCGCCGAGATAGGCGATGATGCCCTTGTTGACCAGCACCCGGTCGACTGTCCGCCAGGTCGGGTTCCGCGTGCCACCATCGGGGCAGCATTGGTTCGGATCCATGAGTTTGCCGAGATTGCCGCTGGCCGCGCCGATCACCAGCGCGGTGGAGAATGTCGTGAGCGCCACGGTGCCGAGCAACGCGTGTGCGGTGAAGTAGGGGTCGTATCGCTCGGCCGGTGGCGGCTTGAGCGCCTCCGCCAGCAGCGAGTCGGGATTGGCCGGCGCGGCGTATGCCGAGTGCGCCCCGAAGGCGATGCATGCAACGATCCCGGAGAGTCGTGTGATCAACATGCGCATAAGATAACGAAGGACTGTAGGGGCGACGCGCTGCGTCGCCCGCCTTTAACGAAGTGACGCGCTGCTTTAACGAAGTGACGCGCTGCGTCGCCTGGATCAGCGTGTCACATGCACCCCCGTCCAGCGCATACCCCGTCCCGTGCCCCCATGCTACATTTACCCTGTTCCGGCCCCCACGATTCCCCGAAAAACGGAGTTTTTGACATGCCCCTCGACCCCCAGGCGCAACAACTCAACGACGCCATCGCCGCCACCCACCCCCAGGTGCTCGACATGCTCTCCGCGCGCGGAAAGGCGATTTACTTCCCCAAGCTGGGCGTGTTGATGCAGTCGGCCGAGGCGCAGGGCAAAGACATCAACGCCACGGTCGGCATTGCGCTCGACGACGACGGCGCGCCGCTTGTGTTGCCCGGTCTGGCCAAGGCGCTGCCGCTGCCCAAGGGCAACGCCTTCACCTACGCGCCCAGCCCCGGCCGCCCCGACTTGCGCAAGCTCTGGCGCGAGATGATGCTGCAGAAAAGCCCGTCGCTCGCGGGCAAGCCGATCAGCCTTCCCGTCGTCACATCCGCGCTCACGCACGGCATCTCGATGGCGGCCTACCTCTTCTGCGATCCCAACGACACAGTGTTCATCCCCGATCTGTATTGGGAGAACTACGACCTCGCCGTGACGCTCGCGACGGGTGCGAAGCTTGAGACCTTCAACACTTTCACGCCCGAGGGCGGCTTCGACGTCGAGGCGTTGCGCGCCAAGCTGGCGGCGGCCCCGCGCGGCGGCAAGAAAATCGTCAGCCTCAACTTCCCCAATAATCCTTCGGGATACACGCCCACCGAAAACGAAGTGAAGCAGATCGTGGCCGTTCTCACGGAAACCGCGGAAGCGGGCGGCACCGTGGTCGTTTGGCTCGACGACGCGTACTTCGGCTTGGTCTTTGAAAAGGGCGTGTACAAGGAATCCGTGTTCGCGCCTTTGGCCGACGCGCATCCCAACCTGCTCGCGGTGAAGATCGACGGCGCGACCAAGGAGGATTATGTGTGGGGGTTCCGCGTGGGCTTTCTCACGTTCGGGGTTCAGGGCGGTACGCCCGCCGTTTACGAAGCACTGGAGGCCAAGACCGGCGGGGCCATCCGTGGCAATATCTCCAACAGCTCACATCCCGCGCAGTCGCTGCTCCTCGCAGAGTGGTCCTCGCCGGACTACGCCGCCGAGAAGCAAAAGGCTTACGAGCTACTCAAGGCCCGTTACGACAAGGTACGTGCGATCCTGAAAGCGCATCCCGAGTACACTGAGGAATTCACCGCGCTGCCCTTTAACTCCGGATACTTCATGTGCATTCGTCCCGTGAAGGTCGATGCCGAGGCGCTTCGCAAGAAGCTGCTGGCGGAGTATTCCACCGGCACGGTCAACTTCGGTGGCATCTTGCGACTGGCATTTTCGGCGACCCCGACGGACAAACTTGAGAAGCTGTTCGACAACGTGTACAGGGCGGCGCGGGGGATGGCGGCGTGATGTGGGGCGGCGTAAGGGCTTGTCGGGGAAAATAATCATTTGCCCCTACACGCACCCCTACAACCCTCGCACCGCCGCCACCCCCGCCCCTCCCTCGTCGCTGATCCACGGCATCGCCCGCCAGCCCCACAGTGCTGCGTCTTCGCGGTGGAGTTGCACGAACCCCAGCGCAATCAGTGATCCGATCCCGGCACCCGCAATCACGTCCGAAGGAAAATGCTTGCCGGCGGCGACGCGCAGCGCTGCTGCGCCCGTCGCGGCGGTGAGGCTTCCCGCCCACAGCCAGCCGCGGTGCTCGAACTCCGGGTGGCGCAGCGGATAGACGGTGGAGACATACACCGCGCCGAGGAAGGCCGCGGAAGCGTGCCCTGAATAGAATCCTCCCGCGGCCTCCGCTTTGCGTCGGTCGGCTGCCGGGGCGTTGTCCCCGTACACAAAGGGGCGCGCGTGCACGCGCTCGGCGCGAATATTGAGGTTGATCGCGGAGTTCCACGCGAGTGCTTGTCCCAAGACAAGAAAATCTTCCCAAAAAGGGCGCCAAGATGTCGTACCGCGCGCGGCATGCCAGGCGTCGGCATAGAGCATGGCGCCGCCTACCCCCCAGGTCGTCAGGTCGCTGAGCGCATCGGCGCGGGGGTTCCATGTGCCGGCATTCCAGCGATCCCATGGCGCGAGATCGGCACGTCGGAGGTCTTCCGGCCGCGCAGGTTCCATTTGCGTGAGGCGATACTGGCCGATGGCCTGCCCGGCCAATCCCGTGCCGACGAGGGCGGCCTCGCGCGGCCAGGAGAAGGTGAATGGGGATGATTCGGCGTTTGCGACCTGAAGTGAACCTGCGAGCACGAATACGGCACGAAACATGTCGGAGAACCGGAGCATCGGGAGAATAATAGCCCCGTACCGCAGACTGGCATGCCGCGCGACGGGCACTGGGGATCGCTATTTTCAGGTTTTACGAAAGGGGCGGGAATGCCGGGCCGTGAAAAGAAGGATGTGTCGCCGCTTCGCGGGAGTCCTGTGATCAAGGCACTTGCGATCGCATTGTTACTGGCCGCGCTGCTGCCTGGGGAGACGCTGCGCGAGGCTGCCGCGGCCCGGGGCGTCACCATTGGAGCCGCAGTGACTTTCCCCGGCGGAGCCAACCGCGCACCCTACGAAGAAGTGCTTCGAACCGAGTTCGGGGGGGTGGTGGCCGAGAACGCGATGAAGTTCGGATCGATTCACCCCTCACGCAACAACTTCAATTTCACGAGTGCCGATGCGCTTATGGGCTTCGCGGAAGAGAACGGCATGAGAGTGCGGGGACATACCTTGGTATGGCACAGCCAGGCAGGCTGGGTCGAACATTTCGATGCCCCGCGCGACACGCTGCTTGAGGTGATGCGGCATCACATCACCACGGTGGTGACGCGTTACAAGGGAAGAATTTTCGAGTGGGATGTGGTCAACGAGGCCGTCACCGGGAATGGCGGCCTGCGGGAAACGTTCTGGCTTGAGCGCATTGGTCCGGATTACATCGATTCCGCATTCGTCTTTGCGCACAGGGCGGATTCCACCGCGTTGCTTTTTTATAACGACTACAACGCTGAAACCATGAACGCCAAGTCCCAGGGAGTTTATGACCTGGTTTCGGGACTCTTGCAGCGAGGTGTCCCCGTGCACGGGGTGGGGCTGCAAAGTCACTTCATCAAGGGGCAGATCAATGCCACGTCCATGGCGCAGAACATGGCGCGTCTGGAGGCACTCGGCCTGCGTATTTCCATCACCGAGTTGGATATCCGGTTCCAGTCCGCGTCCGACACCACATTGGGGCAGCAAAAGGCCGATTACAAGGCCGTGGCCGAAACGTGTTTCCTCCAGCCGGCATGCCGTACATTTTTCGTCTGGGGAGTGAACGACGCCCAGTCGTGGTGGACGCCGGCCTCCACGTCGCGCCCTCTGCTCTTCACGGGAACGAACCCGATGACTCCAAAACCTTCGTACTTCGGGGTTCTCGAGGCGCTTCATGCTCTTCCCGCAGTTGTCCCCGACACCGTGCCTTCGGCGCTTCGGCCCGCACGTGCATTGGACGAAAGGATCTTGACGGTCGTTTCACCGAGGGAGTCGGGGAGCGGCGTCTTGGTACACGGCATGCGCGGCAACCCGCATGATTTGCGGGGCCGGCGAATCGCCCTGCCGCAGTCCGCGGATCCTTGACCCGGCGCGATGGCGCATGGATACGGGCGACGCAGCGCGTCGCCCCTACATATCTTTGGTGTCTCTCCATGCGCCTGCTCCTGATCGACAATCACGACTCCTTCTCCGCCATCCTTCACCACTACCTGTGGGAGCTGGCGGGGGAGCGCCCGTTATTTTACCGCAACGACACTCTCACGCGCGACGAGCTGGAGGCGCTCGGCTTCGACGCGGCGGTGTTGTCGCCCGGACCGGGGCACCCCGCCAACGTGCGCGACTTCGGCGCCTGCCGCGACCTGCTCGAACTCTTCCCCGACAAACCCGTGCTGGGCGTGTGCCTCGGCATGCAGGGCATGGCGCACTTCGCCGGTGCGCGCGTCGTGCCGCTTTCCGGCGCGAAACACGGTCGTCCCTCGCGCATCGTGCACGAAGGATCCGACGTGTTCCGCGGGCTTCCCGCGGAGTTCACGGCAATCCGGTACCACTCCCTTGTCGTTGACGCGGACTCGTTGCCCGCCAACATCCGTGTGACCGCACGCAGCATCGAAGACGATCAGGTGATGGGGGTTTCCTTCGCCGACCGTCCCTGGTTCGGGGTGCAGTTTCATCCCGAATCGATCGGCACCGAACATGGCAAGGCGTTGCTGCGGAACTTCCTCGACCTCGCGAAACCGGATCGCGCGCGCCCGGAACCGCGGGTGCACCGCGAGTCCCCGAACAGGGAGGAACGCGGAACACCCCCCCCGCCCGTCCCTCATGTCGAATTGCCCTGGCGTGATCCGGCGGAAGTCTTTGCCTGGCACGTCGCCGGTGCCCTGAACACGTTCTGGCTGGATGCACAGTCCCCCATCTCCTCCGAAGGGGGAGGGAAGCAAGGCTGGGCATCGACGGTGATGGGGCGCGCGGAGTCCGCGCATGCGTTTCACGACTGGACGTCGTTTCGCGCGTGGATCGATGCACTGGATCTATCCGGCGACCGGGCCGCTCCGTGGGAGGGGTATCGCGGCGGGCCGATCGGCCATCTGGCGTACGAGTTGTATCGGGACACGCTGGACATTTCGGCACCGCATGCCGATGGCGATCCGCTGGCGCGGTGGATGTTGCCGGAGGGCTGGTTGGCGTTCGATGCATCGGCGCGCAAGGTGTATGCCGCCTGGGAAGGGGCTGCGCCGCCGGCATGGCTGCAATCCGCGATCGATGCATGGGATCGTTCGGGTACGTTTCAGGATCCCGGTCTTGTCGAAGGGCAGGACGCGGCGCTTCCTCCGTTCGCGAAGTGGAGGCCGTTGCTCGCCGAAGCGGAGTACACCGATCGCTTGCGGAATCTACAGGAGGCCATCGCGCGCGGAGAGACATACGAGGCGTGCTTGACGCATGCGTATTCCGTGAATGCCGATGCGGACCCGCTCGGCGTGTTCTTGCGCCTGCGCGCGCGCAACCCCGCGCCTTACTCCGCATATCTCTCCTTCCCTGATGTCCGCATTCTGTCCGCGTCCCCGGAGTTGTTCCTCGAGGCTTCCGCCGAGGGAATGCTGCGCAGCCGTCCCATCAAGGGCACGCGGCGGCGTGGGGTAGACGCGGCATCCGATCGCGACCTGCGGGAGGAACTCGCGGGATCGGAAAAGGAGGCCGCGGAGAATCGCATGATCGTGGACCTGACCCGGCACGACCTCGCGCGGGTGTGTGTTCCCGGCAGCGTCGAGGTTCCGGAGTTTTTGCGCATCGAGGAGCATCCCGCGGTGTTTCAGATGGTCTCGGAGGTGCGTGGTCGCATGGTGCGCGCGCATCGGAACACGGGCGTGACTGACGCGATCGCCGCGTGTTTTCCCGGGGGGTCGATGACGGGCGCTCCCAAGGAGCGCACGGTGGAGATCCTCTCGGGACTGGAGGCCGCGCCGCGCGGCATTTATTCCGGTGCGCTTGGGTACCTGACACGCGGCGGGGCCTTTGCCCTGTCGATGGTGATCCGCACGCTGGAGAATCGGGGCTCCTCCTGGCGTGCGGGCTGCGGCGGAGCGGTGCTGAGCGACTCTGATCCCGAGGCGGAGTGGCGCGAGGCGATGGTCAAAGCACGTAGCGTGATCGACGCGGCGAGCGACGCTTCAAAAAGAACATGAACAAGGAAAACGGATGAACTGGTATTTCGAGGTTTTGCGCAAGTATTCGCAGTTCGACGGACGCGCCCGAAGGCTTGAGTATTGGATGTTCGTGCTCTGGCACATGCTCATCCTTCTGGGGTTGTCGTTGTTCGCGACGCGCTGGGACGGCGGCATCGGAGCTTATCTCGACGTTGTCTATGCCGTGATGGTTCTGATTCCGGGACTGGCCGTGACGGTGCGGCGCCTGCACGACACGGGGCGTTCGGGATGGTGGATTCTGCTGGGTCTGGTGCCCATTGCATCGTTCATCCTGGTCGTGATTCTTTGCCTGCGAGGGCAAAAGGGAGCGAATGTTTACGGACCCGACCCCCTGTCCGGGCAAGAATCCCGCGCAATGTGATGATTGCAGAGGGATTTCACACCTTTCCGGGAAACCCTCCCCGGCCCCAAAGGAGGCGCATGTGTCGCGCAGAACCCCCCATCTTCTTTTCTCCTTGTTTGTCCTTCCCTTTTCCGCGCTGATGATCGCAGGCTGCCAGCCGTCGTTTACGGGCGGAGCCCCGGTTGCGACCGAGCTGCAGGCGGCCCTCGAAGTGTATGACATGCTCGATGCGTATGACGAGGCGGTCCAGGAAGAGGCGTTGTTGCATGCGGAGGAGGCGGGGATCGAAGGCGCAGAGTCCCTGGCGAGAATGCAACCGTTTAGCGCCGTCGTCGCCGAAGCGTTGGCGGAAGCCCTGCCGTCGTTCCGGGACAGCCTGCTGCACGACCGCCTGCGCGATTTGCTCGATACGCGCCTGTCCTCCTGGTCCGCCGTGGAGCGCGATGCGCTGTGGACGGCCCTGCTGGAGCTGCGCTTCGCGCCGCGTCGCGAGACGCCGCCGGTCGAGACGGGGGAGTTTCGCGACGCCGATCTGGTGGAGTTGATCCTGATGGATTCCACGCTCAAGCTCGACATCCGCTACGCCACGGAGGACAACTTCGCGGGCCGGCAGGTGTACGACACGGCGCGCGCCTTTCTGCAACGCCCCGCTGCCGAGGCGGTGGTACGCGTCAGCGCCGCGTTGAGGGAACAGGGCCTCGGGTTGATCGTGTACGACGGGTATCGTCCCTGGAGCGTCACCCGGATTTTCTGGGACCTCACGCCCGATGCGCAAAAGCAGTTCGTCGCCGATCCCGATCGGGGATCGCGCCACAATCGCGGCTGTGCGGTCGATCTGGGCCTCTATGATTTGTCCACGGGTGAACCGCTGCCGATGCCCAGCGATTACGACGATTTCTCGGAGCGCGCCTACCCGACCTACGCGGGGGGCACGGCGGAAGAACGCGCCAATCGCGACCTGCTGATCGAGGCGATGCGCGCCGAAGGGTTCGAGACCTATCCCACCGAGTGGTGGCACTTCGATTACAAGGATTGGCGCGAGTATCGCATCCTGAACGTTTCGTTCGACGCCCTCGACCCCTAGCGGCTTGCGCGGCAATGC
>JBJHDK010000046.1:0-19321 GCA_050486505.1 Fibrobacteria bacterium
GCCTTGATCAGGTGCGCGCCCGTGTCGCGAACGTCGCGCGCACCCCGCTCACCGGTAGCGGCGTTGGCGTTGCCGCTATTGACCAGCACGTGTGAAACGGGCTTGCCGGTCGAAAGCACGTCGCGACAGAAATGCACGGGCGCCGCCGCTGCCGCGTTGCGCGTGAAGGCCCCGAAGGCGCGCGCGGGCGGTTCGCTGTGCAGCAGACCGAGATCGGGCTTGCCGTTCTTCTTGATTCCACAGGCGGTACCGGTGGCGGAAAAGCCCCGGGGGTAGGCGACGTCATGCATGGTGGTGAAAGGGAATCGGGGAGAACTGGCCGATTCCGGGGGGAAAAGTGCAAAAAACCCGGGCACGGCATCGACAACGAGGGGGAACCCCTTCGGTCCGCTCGCATTTTTAGGGGAAATGATTATACTTGTTCGCATACAACATTCGGCAAAAAAGAACGTGGGCTGGAAGCGGCCTGCGTTCTTTTTTTGGCATGTGTGCTCTTTTTGGCACGTATCGTCGCCGGAGACTTTCGAGGAGATGACTGCAATGGCCGACAAGCTTCCCATGAGCCGACAGGCTTACGACAAGCTGCTGGGTGACCTGGACACGCTGAAAAAGGTGGATCGTCCCGCCATCATCGTGGAGATCGCATCCGCGCGCGCACAGGGAGACCTTTCCGAAAACGCGGAGTACCACGCCGCGAAGGAAAAGCAGGGCGTCATCGAATCCAAGATCGTGGATCTTGAGGACAGGATCGCGCGCGCCGAGATCATGACGGCCGACCCGTCCGAGAGCGAACACATCATCTTCGGCGCCTCCGTCTCCGTGAAGAACCTCTCCACGGGCAAGAGCCTCGAGTACACCTTGGTCGGCTCCGAGGAAGTCGATGTGCTGCAGGGCAAGATTTCCAGCGCCTCTCCGATCGGCCAGGGGTTGATCGGCAAGAAGGCCGGGGACGTCGTCGAAGTGCAGACGCCGCGTGGCCCCCTCAAGCTGGAGATCCTCGGCTACCGCTGAGTCTTTCGGAACGGAACGCACCGCGCCATGGCCGTCCACGCGTTCACCGGAGACGACGCCCTCCGCAGGCAGGAGGCGCTGGAGGCGGAAGTCGCCCGCTGGGAGGCTTCCGACCCCGGTTCGCCCGCGGTGCGCGAAACGCACCATGGGGAGGAACTCAATGCCGCGGCCGTCGCGCAATCCTACCAGTCCCCCGACCTGTTCGCACCGCGCAAGACGCTGATCGTGCGCAACTTCGACAAGATCCGTTCCGCGGAGTCGCGTGAACTGCTGCAGGACGCGTTCCGGAACGAGAACCCGCAGGCCGCTGTCTTCCTGGAAGCGGAGAAGCTCGACGGGCGGCAGGGCTGGGTGCAGGCGCTCAAGAAGGCCGGATGCCTTCATGAGTTCAAGCTCCCCTACGGCAACAAAATCCCCGACTGGCTTTCAATGCGGGCGAAGGAAAAACACAAGCGCACGCTCGGCCACGTCGAAGCCCGGCTGCTGCAGGACATCGTCGGAAACGACACCGCCGAGCTCGACCATGAACTGGAGAAGCTCGACACGTTCCTGCCCAAGGGAGAAGGCATCACCGCGGAGGCGATCCGCCAGGTGGTGAGTCCACTCAAGGTGCATACCATGTTCGAGTTCCAGAAGGCAGCGGGACTCGGAAACGCGGCGTCGTTCCTCCCCGCGCTGCGCAGCCTGCTCGAGGAACAGGGCGGCAGCGAGAGCGGCATCGGCCCCGTCATCATGCTGTTCAACCACTTCCTCAAGCTGACGCGCATCCGTGCAATGCTTGACGAAGGTGCGAACGAGCAGGACATCATCGCCTTCGTCAAACTGCCGCCCTTCATCTTCCGCAACGAACTCTACACCGAACAAGCGCGCAAGCGTCCGTTATATCGCTGGAAGCAGCTGCTTGCGCGCCTGGCGTCGCTCGAGCAGGAGATGAAACAGGGCCGCTATGCAAAGCGCTTCGAGATCGAAACCGCGCTGGCGGGAGTGGTGTTGACGTGATGTCGATGCGGTGGAGACGAAGGGAGTTATGAGTTATGAGTTATGAGTTATGAGTGACGAGTTGCGAGTGACGAGTGAGCGTGGGAGCTATGATGAACGGGATTGGGAGGGTTCGCTAGGGGGATCTCTGGACGCTTCACGCAAACAACTCCCTTGCGTTCAACTCATAACTCATAACTCGTAACTCTCACCTGAATCCCTACTTCTTCCCCGCCGATTCTCCGTAGCTCTTCCGGATCGCCTGCATTCCCCCGTAGAGATCGAGGAACTCCGCGACCCATTCGGGGTGCGCGGCGGCGACGCGACGGAGGGTTTCCTCGAGCGCCGCCAGGCTGTTGTAGGGGCCGGCCGGAGTCCCGGCTGTCTCGGGGACCGCGCGCACCCAGGCCGAGGAGGCCAGCGCCACGCCGCGGCGGCGGTAGATCTTCGCGCGCAGCAGGCGTCCCACGAGGGCGCGGCGCTGCTCGCGCGTGTGCGCCGTCGTCCCATCGGGCACGGCCGCGACGGACGCATACACCTCGCGCTCGGCGGGCGCGAGCGCCGCGCCGTGGCGCTCGAGCAAGGCATCGAGGCGCCGGCGCGACGCTTCTTCCCAGCGATGCTTCAGCGCCTCAAGAGGCGATGGCGATGGCAATGACTGCGACATTCCCGAAGGTTCCACGGTAAGATCTTCGCCGGATCAGGCCTTGTCCTGCCCGGCGGAATCCGGAGACGCGGCGACGCCGGCCTGGTCGAGAGCGTCGAGCAGGGATTCCTGCGCACGCAGCGCCGTCTCCTCAAGCAATTCGGCGGAGCGTTCCTCGAAGGCACGGATGGTCTGCTCCATCTTGTGCAGCAGGGCCTCCTGCCCTTGGGCGAACGAGCCCAGCGACTGCAGGCGGTCGAGTACGCCGCCGATGCCCTCGCGGAATCCCTCCACCGTCTCGCGCCAGGCAACCTGCTGCGCGGCCGACTCTTCCCCGCCCTTGCGCATCGCGTCGAGCGCATTGCCGATCTCGCCGGCGGCGGCGGAAAGCTTCCCGAGCCATTCCCCGGCCTGGTCGGCGCTCGCCTGCAGGTGCGCCGCCGCCTCGGACGAAACCCCCTCCACGGCCTTGCCCGCGGAGGAAACCCCCTCCAGTAACGCCTTCGACCCGGCATCCAACTGTTCGCGCGACCGCTCCAGTACCTCGCGCCACTCGGTGGCGAAGGCCTCGCGTTGCGCTCGCAGGGTCTCATCCCACCGCGCGGAGAGCGTCTCGAGAAGGGTTCTCACCTTCTCCGCCTGAATGTCGCCGGCGGCCTGGAAACGCTCCGCGGCCTCGGCCGACAGGCGATCCCACGCCTGTCGGCCTGCCGTGTCGCGTCCGGCGATGTCTTTGTGCAGTTGCTCGCCCTGCTCGCGCAGGGACTTGAGCAGGGCGGCGGAAGATGCCTGCCACTCTTCCTGTGCGGTGCGCAAGGCCTTCACGGTGTCGGACATTTCGCGTAGGCCCGAGGCGCGCTCGTCGCGATCCTGGCGCAGCGCTTCCGACAAGCCGGAGAGCGACGCCTCGATGCGCTCCGACAAGGCCGGGGCCAGCGGCGCGAAGCCCGCGCGGATGCCGTCCTCGAGCGAGGCGCGCAACGCGGTCGCCTGCCGTTCCTGGTCGGCACGCCGTCCCTCGGCCTCGCGCTCGGCGACCTTGACGCTTTCTTCCATGAGCGAGCGCGGCATGTCCTGCATGCGGTCCTGCAGGCGGTCCACCGAATCCTGCAAGCCCTGCTGGCTGCGGCGCGAGCGCTCGTGCGCCGACCCCTGGCTCCAGGCCATGGCCGCGGAGAGGAGCGCGAGGATACCCGTGATGGTGTAGGCGTCGGCCACCGCGGGACGCTTGATGTCGAGGCGTTCCTTGGCGAGCCAGAAGCTCAGGGCCGCGGCGATCAGCGCGCCCCAGAAAAACACCCGGTAGGGTTTGCGGGTTTTCTCCGCGGGTTGCGCTGCGTCAGGGGTTCGGGTGTCGGTCATTTGTCCTCCGGTGACAATCGTGGGGCGAGGCATGCCTCGCCCCTACGGGGATGGGGGGACCCCGTGCGGCAGGCCGCGCAGGTACAGGTCCCATTTGCGTTCGTAGTGTTCCAGCATCGCGAGCGTCATGCGCTCGCCAAGGTGCGACAGGGCGCGCATGAAGCCCGACCAGCCGTTGCGCGACGGGCTGTGCCGCGCCCAGGTTCCGAGCGTGCCCCGGACCAGGGATTCTTCGTCGGGGAAGGCGCGCTGGTCCCAGCGCGCCGCGGCGTGGATGAAGGCCTCTTCGGCGATGGATCCGAGGGACAGGCGCATCGCTTTCCACGCCTCGAACTCCGCCTCCCGCAGCGCGGCCTCCAGGGCCGGCAGCACGCGCGTGGCATCGTCGTCGTTCACGACGACGGCAGGGTGCCATTCCGCGACGAAGGATGTCTGGTAGGCCTGCAAGCGCCCGGCGATCGAAGCCCACTGGCGCGCGCAATCCGTGGCCATGTCATGCGCCGTCTGCAGGTAGAGCATGCGCGCCTCTTTGCGCGTCCCCTTGCCCGTGAGCACCACCCCGCCCTCGGGGTGCGGTTCGATCCACTGGTTGCGGCGCAGGAACGGCAACAAGGCCTTGGGCTCGAGTCGGGCGTCCCATTTCTCGCGGAACTCGGCATAGCGCAGCCGGGCATCGCGGCGCAAGTCCTCAAGGATGCGGTGCACGCCGCGCAACACCGGTGCCGAGCCGTCGAGGCGCACGGTTCCGGTGCGATCGAGCAAAGTGCGCAACAGCAACGTGTGGCGGGCCTCCATCCAGGGCGAAAGCGTCGCGATGGCCGTGTCGGGAGAGGGGGGAGCCGTTTCCGTCGGCGCTCCGGGCTCCGCTCCGCCGCGCCCCTTGACGGGAACCGCGGGCCGAAACCCGGAAAGGCTTTTTTCCACCGAAAGAAGCACGGACATCCTTTGCGTGAAGTCGCGCCGTCAGGCGCAACGATGAAACGACCGGCAAATATAGCCCGCCGGGCGCCGGACTACTTCAACAGCCACTCCACCCAGTCGGGGGAGCGGGTTTCGGCCTCTTCGGTGGCCTCATGCACGAGACGGCCTCCGCGCACGGTCGCTCCCACAACAAGCCCGGCTGCGATCAGGACGAGGTTTTTCACGATATACTGCCCCTCGAGCGTCAGGCCAAAGGGAAACACATCGAAAACCCGGTCGGGGAGCAGCACGATCGGGGCCATGGTGCCGGGCATCTGCAGAAAAAGCAACAGGATGGCCAGTCGGAGCCCGCGTCCGGTGATGAACCCGATTCCGATGGCGACCTCCCAAACGGCCAAAAGCGGAAGGAAAAACGCCCCGGGAAGAAACGGAACCGTGGCGAGCACGAGCCCTTCGGCGGGGCTCATGCCCGGGAAGAACTTCAGGGCGCCGAACCACAGGAAGACGAGTCCAAGGGTGATGCGCAGGATGGTGACCCCGTGATGGGCCATCCAACGGGTGATGCGGGCATCCACCGCATCCACGCGCAGCCGGAGACGGAAGCGCTTCATCGCTTCCCTAGATGAGCTTCTTGTAGGCCGCCGCGTCCATCAGGCCGTCGGTATCGCCCTCGACCTTGACCTTGAGGATCCAGCCCTTGCCATAGGGGTCGGTGTTGACGACTCCGGCATCGTCGGCGAGGGCCGTGTTGACCTCCGTCACCGTACCCGAAAGCGGTGCGTAGAGCTCGGCCACGGTCTTGACCGCCTCGATGGTTCCGAAGCTTTCTCCCGACTTCAGGGAAGCCCCCACCTTGGGCAGCTCCACAAAGACGATGTCGCCCAACTCATGCTGCGCGTGGTCGGTCACGCCAACCGTGGCGACCCCGTCCTGCACCAGCGCCCACTCGTGGTCCTTGGTGTACTGCAGATTTTCGGGTACGGATGCCATCGCGCGGTCTCCTTGTTCAATGTGCGGCAGGTCTTTCGGGGCGAATATCTAGCATTCCCCCCTGCCGTTCCAAATGGTTTCAGCTTCCCGTGCCCAATCTCGCTTCCGCCCGCTGCAGCGCCTCCACGGCACCGTGCAACCCGCGACGGAACCCCTCCTCCAGAAGCTGCTCTTCGGCGCGGTTACGCGCGCGCACGTAGCGGTGCAAATCACGCGCCGCCGCCTCAAGCGACTGCAGGGCGACCACCACGTCACCCGCCGCCGGTTGCAGGCCGGGAGACATGCCGTCGCGCAAAGTCACCGCCTCGGCGCGCAAACGCCGCGCCCCCCGCAGCAACTCCTCCGCCCGGTCCTCGAACTCGCGATGCTCCCGGTCGCTCAGGGAGCGCACGGCGACGGGATTCTCGGCGGCCAGGCTTCCGTGCAGCAGGCGCGCCGCCTGGATGGCGGCATGCAGCCTGCCCGCCTCCTGCAACTCGCGCGCGATGTACTGGGGAGCGGCGGCGGGAGCGGCCACCGAAACCGGAGCCATGGCCGCCGCGCGCGCGTGTGCCCGGTACTGCGCGGTGTGGTACAGGGCCGCACCGAAACAGAGCAGCGCGAGCAGCGACACGACGGTGGTGCGCCACAGGCCGCGGACAGCGAGGACGCCGATCCAGGTCAGGGTCGCGACCGCGTACAGCAAGGTGATCAGGAGAAGTTCGGTGGACACGCGGGCATTCCGTCCGGGAAAAATGGGGGTTCGCTCCGAATCACCCCCGATTTTAGGGGACTCTTTCGCGGAACGGCCTTCCGGAATATAAAATTTGGGCCTTCCCCCGCCCCGAACACCGCAGCGACATGCCCGAGTCCCCCCATCATTCCCCGTTGTCAGGCCTTGCCAGGCTCGCCCCCGAGCCCGTCGCCGTGCTGGGGTACGGCGTCGAGGGCAAAAGCACCGTGCGCCATCTCCTGCGCGCGGGGTGCCGCGACATCACCGTACTCGATCGCACCGAGCCCGCCGACGCGCTTCCCGAAGGCGTGCGCGGAGTGTTCGGCCCCGACTGCCTGCAGACCCTCGCACGGGCACGCACCGCCTTCCGGTCGCCTGGCTGGCGCCCCTTCGCGCCGGAGTTCGACGCCTTCGTCGCACGCGGCGGCAGCTTGACTTCGCAGGTAGAAGCCGCCTTCTCCCTGCTCGGGCGGGAGCGCATCGTCGGCGTCACCGGCACCGTCGGAAAAGGAACCTGCTGCTCCCTGCTTTCCGCCATGCTCGACCGCGGCGGCGTCGCCCACCGGCTGGCGGGCAACATCGGGCTGCCGCCCCTCGATGCTCTCGAGGATTTGCCGCCGGGAGCGCGACTGCTACTCGAACTGAGCAGCTTTCAACTGGCGACCATGCGCGAAAGCCCCTCCCTCGCGGTGGTGCTGCGCGTCACCAGCGAGCACCTCGACTGGCATGCCACGCGCGACGAATATTGGAACCACAAGGCCAACCTCGTGCGCTTTCAGGAACGGGGGGACACCTGCGTGGTCTTCACCGACACGGAGGGATCCGCCTGGATGGGGACCCTGGGCGCTGGCGAAAAAATTCCGGTGGGTGCGCGCGGAACGATCCGAATCGCGGGGAATACCGTGGCCTGGCCGGAGCACGGCTTGCGGATCGACCTTGCGGAAACGCGCATGGCGGGCGCCTTCAACCTCGAGAACATCGCGGCGGCGGCCGCGGCGGCGCTGGTGCTCGGGGTGTCCGCGGAGGCTGCCGCCGCGGCCGCGCGCGCATTCGCGCCGCTGGAGCACCGGCTCGAGTTCGTGCGCGAGGCGAACGGCGTGCGGTACTACAACGATTCCTACGCCACGCGTCCCGAAGCGGCCTTGGCGGCGGCGCGCGCATTGCACGACGCGCCCCTCGGCCTCATCCTGGGGGGATCGGAGAAGTTCGCCGACTTCGGGGAACTGGCCGCAGGGCTTGCGGCATGCGATCACTTGCGCGCGGTGGCCTTCATCGGGCAGACGGCAGAGCGCCTGGAAGACGCGCTGCGCGTGTCCGGGACGCTGGATGCGGCGAAGCGCGCGTGGCGGCGCTGCGCGACGCTCGAGGAGGCGGTGGGATTCCTGCGCGGGGAGATCCGCGAGGGCGCGATTCTGTTGTCCCCCGCTTGCGCGTCATTCGGATTGTTCACCGACTACAAGGCGCGCGGAAGAACATTCAAGGAACTCGTCAAGCGACTTGCCTGAATCAGGAAACCGGCAGTTCGACCGCCGTCATTTCATCAACGATCATGGCGTAGAAGGCGGCCCAGGCCGCTTCCGCCGCCGCGTCCCAATCAGGACCGAGCATTTCTCCCAGGGCGTCGAGCAACGGTGAAGCCGCCAGGGCATAGTGTTTTTCGCCCACCCCGCGCAACGCATGCGTGCGTCCGAGTTGCCGCACCACGGGCAACAATGCATCGGAACGGCGAAGATTGGTCACGGCAAAAGACAGCGTGTTGCCGAGAAGCGATGCCTGCACGGCGATGTCGTTCTGGAACATGGCACGCAACGACGGCTCGCGCGCAAAGAGCTTGGAGTAAAACAGGGCACCCAAGTCATCGCGGCGCCTTTCCAATTTCTTCCATGTGTCAATGACCTTGTCGATTTGTTCCGCGCGCATGGCCCCCGCCTTTCAAACCGCCCGTTTCGAAATGGAAACGTGCGTGAAGTGTCAGAATGAAATGGCCACGCAAAGTCCGTACCCGCGGGAGCCCGCGACAATAAACGCCGACCCGAAGGGCCGGCGCAAGGGCGAAAACAGGCGGAACGCACCCCGGGGGGCGCGACGATCAACGAATGAGAATCAGCGGAGGCGGGGTATCAAGACCGGGCGCATGCTGAGTGTTGGCGCGCGGGGGACGCAAGGCGGTCAGCACCTGCGAGGCGGCCGCACGGGGAAGGTGACGGGCCAGATAAGGAGCCGGGACGTTGTCGCGCGCGCGAACTTCCCACTCCCATTGGGCGCGTTGCGGCTCGCTGCCGCGATCGGCGGTGACGGCGAAAAGCCCCCAGGTCCCGGTGTTGCCGGTTCCGGGAATGAGACGACGCACGGAAACAGTCACACGAACCGAGGCCGACAGGCTGTCGCGCGCCTCTTCCTGACCCCTGAGGTAGAGTTGGTAACGCAGTTCACCCTCGAAATCCTCCGCAAAGCGGATCGGATCAAGCCCGGCTTCCTCGAGCGAGGCGACGACTTCGGGCCCGAAGGCCTCGATGGTCAGGAAAAGACGGTCGGTGGAGGCGACCTCAACCTTCGCGCCCCCGCGCGAGCTTCCGGAGAGGGCGGCGCACTGGACGAGGGCGAGGCTTGCGACGATGAGGACGAGGGGGCGCACGAAGGCGCGCAGGGTCGGAAAGGTCGTTTTCTGCATGCGGGAAAGATACACACGGGGAAGTACGTTTCCCGCGCATGGGAATGCAGATCAACCGTGTGTACACGCGGGCAGGCGATGACGGCAAAACGGCACTGCTGGGCGGAAAGCGCGTCCGAAAGGATCACGCACGCATTGAAGCCTTCGGCTGCCTCGACGAATTGAACGCGACCCTCGGGCTGACGCGCGCCGCCCTGGAGAGCGAAACCAAGCTTTCCCCGCGCCTTCGCCGCAGCATGGACGCTGACCTCCGCACAGCGCAGAACCGGCTCTTCGACGCCGGCAGCGTGCTTGCCGCCCCCGACGGAAAGGCCTGGGAGGGCATGCCGCTGCCCGGCACGGAGGATTGCGCGGCCCTCGAAGCTTCGATGGACGCGATGAACCGCTCCCTGATGCCGCTGAAGTCGTTCGTGCTGCCGGGCGGTTCTCCCGTCAACGCGTGGCTCCACCTCTGCCGCACCGTGTGCCGCCGTGCCGAGCGGCGCGTGGTGGCGCTCGCGCGCAAGGAGATCGTTCCCGCGGATGTGGTCCGCTACCTGAACCGGCTTTCGGACTGGTTTTTCACCGCGGCCCGCTTCGTGTCGGCGAAGACCGGTACCCCCGAGACGCTGTGGGAGTTTCCCCTGGCCAAGGATGAAAACGGGAAATCGCCACGAAAGGGCACAAAGAGGAACAAAAAGAAATCCTGACTTCCTCTTTGATCTCTTTGTGTTCTTTCGTGGCCAACAACCTGTTGTGGCCACCCTCCGCGTCCGGAGTCCTCCCCCCTACAACTCGCCCCAGAATGCAGCGGGGCGACGGTCGCGCAAGGCCGGGAAGTTGCTTCGCCACGCGCGCACGGCGTCGTGCGAAATCTCCGCCGAGACGACTTCCTCGTCATCGCCGCCGGATGCCAACACGCTCCCCTTGGGCGAAACGATGCGCGAGCCTCCTGCGTAGGCCGTGCCTTGCTGCACGCCGACGCAATTCACGCCCGCGACCACGCACTGGTTCTCGATCGCGCGGGCCCGCAGCAGCACCTCCCAGTGTTCCTGACGGCTGGCGGGCCAATTAGCCTGCACCGTCATCAAATCGGCGCCCCGTTCAACGCCCAGGCGATACAGCTCGGGGAAACGCAGGTCGTAGCACACCGTCGGAAACAGGGAGAACCCCTCCACCGCATGCAGCCGCACGGCGGCACCCCCCTCGAACAACCTGTCTTCCCCGCCGTACGAGAACGGATGGATCTTGCGATACTCAAGGACTTCGCGGCCCTCGGGATCAACGAGGGCGGTCAGGTTGTACAGCTTGCCGTCGGCGTTATCGGCACGGCCGAGGCATCCGCCCAGCACGTGGGCACCCCAGGTGTTCGCCAGCTCCGCCAAAAACACGCGATCGTCCTCGATGACGGAATCCGCCGAAGCGGATGTGTAATCCGGAGGCAAGGTCCCGGTGCTGAACAGTTCGGGGAGCACAATGAGGGAGCCCGGGGGGATTTCCGTGTCACCCAGGAGTTCGCGGACCCGTTCCCGGTTGCGGGCCGGCTCAAGGTTTTCGATGGCAAACTGGACGAGGTGGAGGTGCATGGGAGGTATGAGTTATGAGTTATGAGTTACGAGTTACGAGTGGGGGGGTGGGGAGTTGGGAGTGGGGAGTGGGGAGTTATGGGTCGGGGGGTGGAGGTTGGTGGGGGGGGCGCGTCCGTGATTGGCGCGGCGGGTGTCAGTGCGAGAGGGTAGAAATTCCTTCGAGAACCCCGACGTCGCGGCGGACCTTTGCGATCAGCGCGGAGAGCGGGCCCTCAATCGCCTCCACGGCGCGTTCCAACGGAATCGAGCCTTCGGGCCCCTCGCAATACCCCAGCTGATCGGCCAGCAGGAACAGGGAATGCAGGGCGAAGAGCGCGCCGCGCGCCGCATCCAGCTCGTGCAGGAACATGCGCCGGTCGCCGGCGGCTTCCCCGCGTGCGATGCACGCCGGGATCCGGGTCGCGTAATGCATCAAGCGTTCCCCCAGCACGGGACGTTCTTCCTCGGGCAACACCCGAACCAGCGCGTGCACCTTCTCGAGCAACAGGATCGACTCCCTCCAGACCATCAGATCGCGATACGACATGGCGAACCTCCTTTGACACATAGCATACCGTCATTCCGGTCGATGCGGTGTGACAGGGGTCACAGGGGAATGATGAGTCATGATGATGAGTGAAGGGACTGGGCCGGTATCATGCGGAGAATCAGCAATACAGCAGTACAGCAGTACAGCAGTACAGCAGTACAGCAATAGAACTCGCACAGAAAAACTCCGGAGCGGTGTGGCTCTATTGTTGTACTGCTGTATTGCCCACTGCCCCCTCCCCCTACCTACCTTTCCCCCCCATGCCTTTACTCGGAATGCGCGACGTGCGCTATCACGTCGGTGGGCCTCCGCTCATGGATGCCGTGTCTTTCATGCTCGAAGCGGGGGAACGGGCCTGCCTCACGGGCCGTAACGGCGCGGGCAAGACGACCTTGCTGCGCCTGCTGCTCGGGGAACTCAAACCCGACGGCGGCGAAATCATCCGCACCCCGGGGACCCGCGTGGCCTGGCTGCCGCAGGACATTCCCGCCTCCCTGCCCGGCACCGTGGCCGACATCGTCGCAGAAGGCGCGGCACACCACGCCGCCGAGGGCGACTGGAAGGCGGAGATGGAAGCCGAGCGCTGGACCGGACTCGCGGGCCTCGACCCGAAAGCGCCGTTCGTCTCGCTCTCAGGCGGCCAAAAGCGCCGCGTGCTGCTGGCGCGCGCCCTTGCCTCGGAGCCCGATGTGCTCCTGCTCGACGAACCCACCAACCATCTCGACATCCAATCCATCGACTGGATGGAAGGCCTGCTGAAATCTTCGAGCGCGGCGCTGCTCTTCATCACGCACGACCGCGCCTTCTTGCGCCGCATGGCGACGCGCATCCTCGAGCTCGACCGGGGCCGCCTCTTCGACTGGGACTGCGGCTGGGACACCTTCCTCGTCCGCAAGGAGGCCCTGCTCGAAGCGCAGGAACGCGAATGGGCCGACTTCGACAAAAAGCTGGCGCAAGAGGAAGCGTGGGCGCGACGCAGCCCCAAGGCACGACGGGCCCGCAACGAGGGACGCGTGCGCGCCCTGCAGGCGAAGCGACTGGAACGCGCCGCCCGGCGGGAGCGCCAGGGCACGGCGAAGCTCGAGCTCGGCGAGGCGGCGCGCTCCGGAGACCGGATCGTGGAGGCGCGCGACCTTGCTTTCGCCTGGGGAGACAAGACCATCATCTCCGCGTGCAGCGCGACGATTCAACGGGGGGACAAGGTCGCGTTACTCGGTCCCAACGGGTCCGGAAAGACGACGCTGCTGCGCCTGCTGCTCGGAGAGCTGACGCCCGCACGCGGGAGCGTGCGGCAGGGGTCAAACCTGCAGGTGCTGTATTTCGACCAACTTCGCGCGCAGATCGACCCCGAGGCCACCGTCCGCGACAACATCGCGGGCGGCCAGGAAAACGTCTCGATCGGCGGCAAAAACGTGCACGTGATGTCGTACCTGCAGCGCTTTCTCTTCGATCCGGAGCGGGCACGCATCAAGGCCGGCATGCTTTCGGGAGGCGAGCGCAACCGCCTGTTGCTGGCGAAGCTGTTCACCCGGCCCGGCAACGTGCTTGTGCTCGACGAACCCACGAACGACCTCGACATGGAAACCCTGGAGCTTCTGGAGGAGCTGCTGGTCGATTTCGACGGGGCCGTGCTGGTGGTGAGCCACGACAGGGAGTTCCTCGACAACGTGGCGACCTCGGTGCTGGCCATCGGCCCGGATGGTGTCGTAGAAGAGTTCGTGGGCGGGTGGAGCGACTGGAAGCGCCAGCAGGATGCACGCGACGCCGCCAAGACGGAGAAGACGACCGCGAAGAAAGCCCCGGCGGAAGATTCGACAACGAAGGCGCCCCCCCCTCCCTCAAAGCACAAGCTTTCATTCAAGGAAAAGAAGGAACTGGACGCGCTTCCGGCGAAGATCGAGGCACTTGAGACGCAGCAGGCCGCACTGGTGGAATCGATGGGAACCCCTGAATTCTACCGCAAGGATCCCGCGGAGATCGCAGCCGCGATGACGCGGCAGGAGGAACTGGCGAAGGAGCTGGAAGCGGTCTACGCCCGGTGGGAGGAGTTGGAGCAGGGATTATGAGTCATGAGTCATGAGTTATGAGTCATAACTCTCCACTCGTCACTCGTCACTCGTCACTCGTCACTCTCAACTCCTCAACGCCGCTTTTGCCGAGGCGATGGCCACCTCGATCTGCGACGCGTCGGGGTTCTTCGTGGTGATGCGCTGCAGCCACAGCCCGGGCGCGATCAGGGGACGGATCCACATCGAATCCTGGTGGCGGGCCGAGAGCTTGAGAAACTCGAAGGACAGGCCCGCGACGAAGGGCACGAAGGGCAGGTGCGCGAGGAAGCGCACGAAGAAGTTGGGGTAGGCGTACCCGATCACGTGCAGCACGAAGGCGTCCATCACCGAGAAAAACAGGATGCAGGTGAGCGCGACGATGAGGATGAACGACGTGCCGCAACGGGGGTGGAAGCGCGTCTGCCGATCCACCGAGTCGGTCGAGAGGCCGGCGCCGCTTTCGTGGGCGAAGATGGACTTGTGCTCCGCCCCGTGGTACTGGAAGAGGCGGCGCACGTCGGGCAGGAACGAGAGTCCCCACATGTACAACAGCAAGAGCGTGATGCGCACCGCGCCCGCGGTCGAATTGAACAGCAGCGGGTTGACGGGGTTCTCGCGCGTGCCGCCGGTGAGGAAGGCCGCCGCGGCGTAGGGCAGCAGCTGGAAAAGACCGAGCGCGAGGGCGAAGGACACGACCAAGGTCAAAACGGTCAGGAGCTTGTCCTTCAGGCCCGAGGGCTTGACGAACTCCGCGGCGGCTTCCGCTTCCGCGGGGGAAACGGCGGCCTCGCCCGCGTTCGGGCCCGCGGAGGGCGCGGCGGGGCGCTCCTGCACGGCGGCGGACCAGTTCAGCGCCTTGGTGCCGACATAGAGGGCTTCGATCAGGGAGACCGCGCCGCGCAGCACGGGAAGCCCGAAGAGGCGGCGGCGCTTGGAGAAGGGAACGAAGTCGCGGCTCTGGATGGCGATGGTGCCGTCGGGGGCGCGTGCCGCCACGGCGATGCGGCCGGGAGCGCGCATGAGAACCCCCTCGACGACGGCCTGCCCGCCGATGGCGTCAAGCTTCGTCTCCTCGGGGGGCTCGTGATTGAAGAGGTGAACCCAGCCCGCATGCACTCGCAGGAGCAGGGACCGCAGACTCATGTTACTCGGCCTTGGCTTCCTCGGCAGCGGGTGCCTCGGCGGCAGGAGCTTCGGCCTTGGCTTCTTCCTTGGCAGGAGCAGCCTTGGCGGCCTTGACCTTCACCTTCGACACCTTCTCCTTGGCGGGAGCTTCTTCCTTGGCCTTGACCGGAATCTCCTTGCGGGACTTGCGGGCGGCGCCGACCACGGTGGTGTAGCGCGAGGTGAACTTCTCGATGCGGCCGCCCGAGTCGATCATCTTCTGCTTGCCGGTGTAATACGGATGGCAGTTGGAGCAGATTTCAATGCCCTGGCCATTCGTCGTGGACGGCAGTTCGATCACATTGCCACAGGAGCACGTGAACGTTTGCGCGGTATAATTCGGATGGATCTCGGCCTTCATTCCCAAACTCCGGTTTCTGCGAAAAAATTGAGCAGCCAAAGATAATTTCCCGAACCACGCGATGCAACCGGGGGAACCCCACCAAATTCCCGCGGATTAAGCATTTTTCCCTCATGCACCCAGACAAACCACTCGTCATCGGGGGGCGGACCTACCGCTCCCGCCTCATCGTCGGCACTGGAAAATACCCGAATTTCGAAACCATGCGCAAGGCCCATGAGGTTTCGGGCACCGAAATGGTGACCGTTGCGCTGGGCCGGGTCAAACTCGACGGCCCCGAAGAGGAAAACATCCTCAACTACATCGACCCGAAGAAATACGTTCTCCTCCCCAACACCGCGGGTGCCTTCAACGTCGAGGACGCGCTGCGCATCGCCCGCCTCGCCAAGGCGCAGGGCATGAACCTGATCAAGCTCGAGGTGCTCGCCGAGGCGAAAACCTTGCTGCCCGATCCGTTGGGAACCTACGAGGCGGCAAAAAAACTCGTCGAGGAAGATTTCACCGTGCTGGTGTACACCAGCGACGATCCCGTGCTCGCCAAACGGCTCGAAGATCTCGGCGTGGCCGCGGTCATGCCGGCCGGCTCCCCCATCGGAAGCGGCCAGGGCGTGCTCAACGAGAACAACATCCGCATCATCATGGAATCCCTCTCCTGCCCGGTCATCGTGGATGCCGGTATGGGAACCGCCTCGGACCTCGCCCGCGCGATGGAACTCGGTGTCGACGGCCTGCTGTGCAACACCGGCATCGCCTGCGCCGACGACCCCGTGCGCATGGCGCGCGCCTTCAGGTTGGCCACCGAGGCGGGTCGCGAGGCGTACCTCGCCGGCCGCATCCCCCGCAAGCTTTACGGCAGCGCCAGCAGCCCGCAGGAAGGACTGAGGTAAGGGCGACCAGCAGGTCGCCCATACAACCACCGGACATGTCCGACACCGAAGCCTACCTCGACGACTACCTCACCTCTGAACACCTGCTGTTTCTCGATCTGGGGTTGAAGGAACATGCGGAGGGGGTGCTCCGTGCGTTCTTCTCTGCGGCGGGGACTCGCGGCGAAGGCTCGCTGGAATCGTTGCGCGCCGCGACGGTCGATGCCGTGCTGATGCAGGACATGGGCCGTCTCGCATTCCCCCTCCCCATCCGGCGCGGGGTACCCGACATTCTGGAAGGGTTCTTCGCCTACCTGCAGGAGACCGGGCGTTTCCCCGCCGCAGGCAGCTGGCGCGTGTGCGTCGAGGCGCTGGCGGAGAAGTACCGCGGCGCCCTGCGCGAAGACGGCGGGGTGAAGGGAGAGACCTACCGCAAAGCCTCAACGGAGGTCGGGCGCAACGATCCCTGTTTCTGCGGCAGCGGACGGAAGTACAAGAAATGCTGTGGAAGCTAGCGGGGAGAATTAAGAATTACGGAATTACGAATTACGAATTGAACACAGGGAGATGCTTGTGTGAAACGCTTTTACGTATTGCCGGGGACATTCGCAGAACTCCGTTTTCAAATCGCCTCCCCTCATTCGTAATTCGTAATTCGTAATTCCGTAATTCGTAATTCTCAATTCTTCTCATCCCCCTGGTGCTTCACGACCTTTGCCTGAACGTGGAAGATGACCTCTTCCGCGATGTTGGTCGAGAGGTCGGCGATGCGCTCCAGGTTGCGCGCGATGCGCATCAGTTCCAGCGCGGTCTCGATGGTCATGGAGTTCCCCTTGACCATCGACACGGCCTCCCGCACGGTCGAGCGGTTCAGGCCGTCGACAAGGTCGTCCGTTTCCATGACGGTCCGCGCAGTGCCCAGATCCTTCTCGAAGAAGCTGCGGCAGGCATCCGAAAACATGGTTTGCGTGAGTTCGAACATGCGGGGCAACTCAAGCCGGGTGGGCAGGGGCTGAGAAATCGAAGTGACCGCGGACTGCGCGATGTTCACGGTGTGATCGCCGATGCGCTCAAGGTCGTTGTTGATCTTGAGAATTGCGATCAGAAAGCGGAGATCCACGGCCACCGGCTGGTACAACGCGAAAGAATCGACCACCTCGTGTTCGATGGCGATTTCGAGCTGGTTGATGCGCCGCTCGTTCAGAAACGCCGGCTCGGCGGCCTGGGCATTTCCTTCCGTGAACGTTCGCGCCGCCGCGGCAAGGCTTTCCTGGCAAAGCCCTGTCATTTCCTTCAGGGTACCACTGATTCTATCCAGACTTTTTACGAAATGACGTTCCATGGTTAACCGAACCTTCCGGTAATGTAATCCTCGGTCTGCTTCTCGCCCGGCGAAGTGAAGATCTTCTCGGTGGGCCCTTCCTCGATCAGCTTGCCAAGATAGAAGAACGCCGTCCTGTCGCTCACGCGCGAAGCCTGCTGCATGTTGTGCGTGACGATGACGATGGTATAGTTGTCCTTGAGTTCATACACCAGCTCCTCGATTTTCGCCGTGGAGATGGGGTCGAGCGCTGAAGTGGGCTCATCGAGCAGGATGACTTCGGGACGCACGGCGATGGTGCGGGCAATGCAGAGACGCTGCTGCTGGCCACCCGAGAGGCTGAGGCCGCTTTGATCGAGGATGTCCTTGGCCTCGTCCCACAGGGCAGCCTGACGCAGCGACTGCTCGACGCGCTCATCCATTTCGGATTTGCTCAGCCGCTCATAGAGCTTCACGCCGAAGGCGATGTTGTCGTAGATCGACATCGGGAAGGGCGTCGGTTTCTGGAAGAGCATTCCCACCTTCGCCCGCAACTGGTTCAGGTTCGTTCCCGGGGCGAGGATGTTCTTGCCGTCGAGAAGGATTTCACCCTCCGCACGTTGCCCCGGGTACAGCGAATACATGCGGTTGAGGCAGCGCAGCAATGTCGATTTTCCGCATCCGGAAGGCCCGATGAACGCGGTGACCTTCTTCGTCGGCACATCAAGGTTGATGCCGTGAAGCGCCTTGAAGGCCTTGTAGAAAAAGTCCAGGTTCTGGATCCGGATTTTCGTGTTGTCAGTGCTCACGTTGGGGGGTTCTCCTCGTTAGGGCGACCCGTCGGTCGCAGGAGTGAAGGTGAATGCGCTCATGAGACCTGCTTGATGCGGGAGAGGAAGTAGCGCGCGGTGACACTGAGAATCAGGATCCCCAGGGTGATCAGGAAGGCCCCGGCCCAGGCCATTTGCTGCCAGTTCTGGTAGGGGCTCATGGCATACTGGAAAATCACCATGGGCAGGTTCGCCATGGGCTTCATCAGTTCCGTGCTCCAGAACTGGTTGCTCAGGGCGGTGAACAGCAGCGGGGCGGTTTCGCCGGCCGCGCGTGCAAGCGCGAGCAGAATCCCTGTTGCGATCCCTGGAAGGGCCGCCTTGTAGGTAACCCGGGTCACGACCATCCAGTACGGGGCTCCCAGCGACAGGGCTGCCTCCCGGAGACTCCCGGGAACCAGGCGCAGCATTTCCTCGGTCGTGCGGATGATGACCGGAAGCATGATGATGGCAAGGGCGATGCCCCCGGCAAGGCCCGAGAAGTGCCCCATCGGACGCACCATCAAGGTGTAGACGAACAGGCCGATGACGATCGAAGGTGCGCTCAGCAAAATCTCGCTGATGAAGCGGACGAGGTTCGCGATCCAACTTCCGCGCCCGAACTCCGCAAGGAAGGTTCCGACGAGGATCCCGAGCGGAGTCCCGATGCCGATCGAGATCGAGAGGATGATGAGGCTTCCCACGATGGCGTTCGAAAGCCCTCCCCCCTCGGCGCCGGGAGGCGGAGTCATCTCGGTGAAGATCTCCCAGCGCATGCCCTCGATGCCGTATTGAAAAATGGTGATGAGGATCCACGCCAGCCAGAAGATCCCGAATGCGGTCGTGAACACGGCCATCGCGCGGATGAACCAGTCCATGGCGTTCCGCCGCACATAGAGCCTGCGACGGACGCCTGCCGCGCCGACCGCTGCGTCGTTCCGTTCCATCAGGTTCCCTTTCCTTCCATGCGGTTCATGCGAAGCAGAAGCAGGCGCGCCAGCACGAGCACCGTGAACGTGATCATGAAGAGCACCAGCCCCAGGGCGATGAGAGCGGAGACGTACATGGGGGAATATGCCTCGGCGAATTCGTTGGCAAGGGTCGCCGCGATGCTCGTCCCGGGCTCGAGCAGGGAGAAATTGAGGTTGTGTGTGTTCCCGATGACGAAGGTCACGGCCATGGTTTCACCCAAGGCGCGCCCGAGCCCGAGGAAAATGCCCCCGGTCACGGCAAGGCGGGTGTATGGCAAGGTCACGTTGCGGGCCACCTCCCACATGGTGCAGCCCATCGCATAGGCGGATTCCTTGAGAATCCCCGGGGTGGCCATGAACACGTCGCGCATGATGGAGGAGATGAAGGGGATGATCATGATCCCGAGAATGATG
>JBJHDK010000047.1:0-18360 GCA_050486505.1 Fibrobacteria bacterium
CCCACGCCGCGAGCGTGCGCGAGGGCGATCTGCTTCGCCTTGCCGCTGGCGTTCTGGTGGATGGCGATCAGGCACGGCACGCCGCCGCCCTTGACGAACTCGCTGCGGACGAGGTGGCCGGGGCCCTTGGGGGCGACCATGATGACGTCCACGTCCTTGGGGGGCTTGATGTTCTTGAAGTGGATGTTGAAACCGTGCGAGAACACCAGCACCTTGCCCTTCTTGAGGTGGGGAAGGATGTCCTGCTCGTACACGGCCTTTTGCACTTCGTCGGGCAGCAGGATCTGGATCACGTCGGCCTGCGCGGCGGCCTCCGCGGCACTCACCGGCTTGAAGCCGTGCTTGACGGCGAGCTTGTAGTTGGCCGAGCCCTTGCGCTGGCCGATGATGACCTTCACGCCGCTGTCGCGCAGGTTCTGCGCCTGGGCGTGGCCCTGGCTTCCGTAACCGATCACCGCCACGGTTTTGCCCTTCAGGGGCGCGGCCGATCCGTCCTTGCTCGTGTAAACCTTCAGTGCCATGATCGAAACCTTTCGAGGGGGAAAGTTCCTAATATTAGCAACCCGTTCAAATTCCCGCACCATTCCAGACGGCCAGCCGCCTCCCCGAAGCACACCCCATGTTCGAACAGCTCACCGACAAGCTCGACGCCTCGTTCCGCCGACTGCGCGGCCTGCACCAGATCAACGAGGAGAACGTCTCCGAATCGCTGCGCGAGGTGCGCGTCGCCCTGCTGGCGGCCGACGTCCATTTTCAGACGGTCAAGGAGTTCATCGCATCGGTGAAGACCAAGGCCCTCGGGGCCGAGGTTCTCAAGTCGGTCAGCCCGGGGCAGATGATCGTCAAGATCATCCACGACGAGATGGTTCGTCTCTTGGGCGGCGCCGCGGAAGAACCGCGCTTTCTGGGGACGCCTCCGACCGGCATCCTCCTCATGGGCCTCCAGGGGTCGGGCAAGACCACGGCCTGCGGCAAGCTTGCCTTGCACCTGCGCGACAAGTGGAAGAAAACCCCGATGCTCGTGGCTTGTGACGTCTATCGCCCGGCCGCCATCGAGCAGCTCAAAATCCTCGGCAAGCAAATCGGCGTCCCCGTTTATGACGAGGGCGCGGGCGACCCCGTGCGCATCGCGGCGAACGGCCTGAAGGCGGCGCGCGAGCAGGGTTGCGACGTGGTGCTGTACGACACCGCCGGCCGCCTGCAAATTGACGATGCCCTCATGGAGGAGCTCGAGAAGGTGCAGGCCGCGGTCAAGCCCTCGGAGCGCTTCTTCGTCGCCGACGCCATGACCGGCCAGGAGGCCGTGAACGTCGCGAAGGCCTTCAACGAGCGCCTCGACTTCACCGGTGTCATCCTCACGAAGATGGACGGCGACGCCCGCGGCGGCGCGGCCCTGTCGATCAAGTCCGTCACGGGCAAGCCCGTGCGCTATGTCGGTACAGGGGAAAAGCCCGACGCCCTCGAGCTCTTCCACCCCGACCGCATGGCCTCGCGCATCCTCGGCATGGGTGACGTCGTCACCCTCGTGGAGAAGGCCCGTGAAGTTTACGACGAGAAAGAGGCCAAGCAGCTCTCCCGCAAGATGATGGGGAGCCGGTTCAATCTCGACGACTTTTTGAACCAGCTCCGGCAGATGAAGAAAATGGGTTCCATGGGGGACCTCATGTCGATGCTTCCCGGGATGGGAAAGATGAACGACGCCAAAATCGACGAAAGCAAGTTGAAGTACACCGAGGCCATCCTTTCCTCGATGACGGCGAAGGAGAGGCAAAATCCGAAGATCATCGACGGCCGCCGCCGCGCCCGTGTCGCTGCAGGCAGCGGGACGACCTTGCAGGAAGTCAACCAGGTGCTGAAGCAGTTCGACCAGATGCAGAAAATGATGAAACAGATGTCGGGCATGGCCGGAAAGGCCGGCGGCATGAAAAAACTGCAGAAGATGATGCAGCGGGGCGGCGGGGGCGGCATGGGCCGTTTCCCCGGTTTTTAGGGGGTTCCCTTCCCGTTTTTCCCCCTGCCAGGGGCGGGATCGGGCGCGATTCCCCGCCAGGGAATCGTCCGCGAAGAGGCCCCCCGGCCTTGACGTTTCGGCCCTGTTTTCTACACTTTGCCCTCCAAAACGGGAGAAACTCTCTTGGCAGTTGTCATTCGCCTCGCCCGCATGGGCAAAACGCACAAGCCCTTTTACCGCATTTCCGTCGCGGATTCCCGCGCCGCCGCAACCGGTAAGTTCCTCGAACAGATCGGCCACTACGATCCGAACGTGAATCCTCCCGCCATTGAGGTGAACGAGGAAAGCGCGATCAAGTGGATGAAGAACGGCGCACGTCCCAGCGACACCGTCCGCTCTCTCTTCTACCGCCAGGGCATCATGGAAAAGTTCGCGCTCGTGTCGCAAGGCAAGGGCGAGGGCGCCGACCTGAAGGCCCGCGAGTCACTCCAGGCCAAGAAGCCGAAGGTGCACAAGAAGGCCAAGGAAAAGGCGGAAGCCGCCGCCAAGGCCGCTGCTGAAGCCAAGGCTGCGGAAGAGAAGGCAGCTGCCGAAGCCAAGGCAGCCGCCGCTGCAGAAGCCGAAGCCGCCAAGGCTGCTGCTGCCGAAGAAGCTGCCGCCGCTGCCGCGTCTGCGGAAGCTCCTGCCGCCGATGAAGAGAAGCCCGCGGGCTGATTGACTGCCACGGCATGACACAAAAAAGGCCTCGCCGGATTCGGCGGGCCTTTTTTGTTGGGCCGGTTGATGGAGACATGGACCAATGGACTTTATGGACTGGCTGGACGATATGGACACGCCCATGATCCCAGCCAGTCCATAAAGTCCATGACGTCCATTTTGTCCATCGGTCTATCAACCGGCCCAACCCCTGCTGCTACCTTTAAGATCATGATATCCCTCCCCAACGATTTTACCCTCGTCGGTTACCTGCAAAAACCCTACGGCCTCCTGGGCGAGGTGAAAGTGCGCCCCGAAACCTTCGACTTCGAACGCCACAGCAAACTCAAGCAGGTGTTCGCCCGTGACCGCGACGGGGAGATCACCCCCCTCACGGTGCGCTCCACCCGCGCCGACGACAAATTCTGGTACCTCAAATTCGAAGGCCTGCGCACCCCCGAAACCGCAGCGTCCCTGAGCGGCCAGGAATTGCTCATCGATTCCGCCGAGAAGCTCGAGCTTCCCGAGGGCATGACATATTTCTCCGACATGCCGGGAATGCGCGTCGTCGACGAAAGGGGAGAGGAGATTGGCACGATCCTGGAAATCCGTGAAGCGGGGCCGGGCGAATACATCATCGTGCGCGCGGGTGACAAGGAAATCCCCGTGCCGTGGAACGATCACTTCGTCCTGCGCGTTGATGCGGATGCCGGGGAAATCCAGGTTGACTTTTCGAAGCTCCGGGGTGTGCTGCTTTAACGGCATGCCCGAAACGGTCTCGCATGCGCATCGACGTCATCACCCTCTTTCCCGAAATGTTCGAGGCGCTTGACGCCAGCATTCCCGGCAGGGCGCAAAAATCGGGGGCCCTCACGCTGCGCACGCACCAGCTCCGCGATCATGCGGTGAACCGGCATGGCCAGGTCGACGATGCGCCGTATGGCGGCGAAGCGGGGATGGTGTTGCGCCCCGAACCCTTGCGCGACTCCCTTGCAGCCCTGACGGAGGAACTCGGGGGAAGAAAACCCCACGTCATCTTTCTGAGCGCGCAAGGAAAGCTCCTGACCCAGGAGCGTGCGGCCGAGCTGGCCGGCATGGACAACCTCGCTTTGGTGTGCGGCCATTACAAGGGTGTCGACCAACGCTTCATCGATGCGCATGTCGACGAGCAGTTGTGCATCGGCGACTATGTGCTCTCCGGCGGCGAGCTTGCGGCCATGGTTCTCATCGATGCCGTGGCGCGCCTGCTTCCCGACGTGATCGGCGATATCGAGTCCGCCGAAACCGATTCCTTTGCCAGGCAGGGACGACTCGGCTGGCCGGTTTACACGCGTCCGGCGGAATTCGAGGGGCGAAGCGTTCCCGATATCCTTGTTTCGGGACATCATGCGAAGATCCGGGACTGGCAGCTCCTTGAGAGCCTTCGCGTCACGCGTGAAAATCGTCCGGATTTACTGGAAAGTCGCCCCCTGACGGATGAAGAAAACGCGCTGTTGTCGCCTCCAGAACGTCGTCGCAAACGGCGCACGCCTCCAGGCTAAATCGTTATCATACCCGAAAAGGTCTTTTGGAGAGAGGCTGATTCTGCTGATCTCTCGATATTAAAACGATTCTTAATGAATAATAATCGTTTATTGAGGCTCATTACGCGACATTTCACTTCATGAATCGATATATTGAATGTCATGAATGAAACAGCCGAAAAAGTCCTGACAACTTCCCAAGCCGCGCTTCTGCTCCGTGTTCACGAATCGTCCGTGAAGCGCTGGAGCAACCTCGGCGAATTGGAACTCGAGAAAACGGCGGGCGGACATCGCCGTATCCAATTCGACACATTGATCGACTTTGCACGGAAGAAGGAGATCGCGTCAGAATTACTCGCCTTCTCGCCCCACGAAGAAGAGGTCGCATGGGCGGGATTCAGTGCCCGGGAGAAGAACGATTTCGAGCCTCTGTGCGAAATCATTCTCCGGTTTTGCGACACGGAATCGCCACGCTGGCTTTCCCGGCTGTTCCGTTACCTCGAGGATGCTTTCGGGCTGCCGACTGCCCGGATCTTCGACATGGGCGTCGCGGGGGCGCTGCGCGAGGTCGGGCGCCAATGGGAAACCGGGTCACGCACCATTGCATTGGAACATCGCTTTACCCAAAAAATCCTTGATGCGTTGCACGGCATCCTCACCGGCCTCGAGGAATCGCGAGCCTACGGAAGCATTCCCGGACGACACGCCGTGATCGGGTGTGCCGAAGGCTGCCATCATGAGATCGGGGGGCTGATGACACGGATCCTGCTCGAGCAGGATGGGTGGACGGTGACCTATCTCGGAGCGAATGTTCCGTTTGAGGAACTCGCGGGGATCCAGGAACTGGAACGTGCCCAGCTCATGTGCGTCCCCTTCGTTGCTCCGCTGGGGATCAGCGACGTCCGTCGCTGCCTCAAGGTCATCGGCGCCTTGTACCAGCCAGCCGCGCCGTACCGCCTTGTCATCGGCGGTGTCCAGGGAACGGTCGGGACCGAAGAGATGTACGGCACCCCGATGCCCCTCAAGTTTGTGGATTCGATGGAGGCCTTCTCGCGCTGGGCAAGGGCCGCGTTCCCCGAACCTGTCATGGAGGCTGCATGAAGCTCCAAGCCGTTGATCAAGAAAGAATGAACGGGGTTTTCCCTCCACGCGACCCTGCGCGAGGGTACCTGACCCTGCCCGCATGGCTCAGGGAGCACCCTGATGTCGTTTCGGGTGAATCGTCCATTGAGTATCTGGCGCGGCACAGTCACTCGTTTCGCTATGCGGCCCGCTTTTTGCCCGCACCGTACGATACGCTGGTCGCTGATGTCTATGCCTTTTGCAGGTTCACCGACGATCTGGTCGACGTGGCCCAAGGGGCGGGCGCCGAAGTCCTCGAAGAGCGTCTCAATGTCTGGTCGCGTCTGGCCAGGGACAGTCATGCCGGTCGGCCGAGCGGCATCGCGTTGTTGGACAGGCCCCTGATGGAAATGGCCCGCCGCGACATTCCGTTCGAGTATGTGGAAGATTTGCTGCGCGGAGTGGCGATGGATCTTTCGCCGCGTCGTTACGTCACGCTGAAGGAGCTTGACGTTTACAGTTATCGCGTTGCCTCGGTGGTCGGACTTTGGCTGACGCGCCTGGTCGGCGTGCATGCCACGCACGTGCTCGAACGTGCAACCGATCTCGGCATTGCCATGCAAACGACCAATATCTTGCGTGATGTCGGTGAAGACTGGGCGCGCGGACGGTTGTATCTGCCTCTTGCGACCTTGCGCCGGCACGGAATTCGCGAGGAGGGCATCGCCGCTGCATGTTCCGGCGGTCCACTCCCGGCAGGCTGGGCCGACGCGATGGAGGAACTCATGGCCGCCGCGGAGCTTCGCTACGAATCCGCCATCAAGGCTGTTCCTATGCTTCCCAGGTTCTTTCAGCGCCCGGTGATGGTCTCGGCTCTCGTGTATCGCGATATCCACACTGCGCTGCGCCGGAACGGCTACGATAACCTGAGATTGAGGGCCCATACGTCGGCGTCGCGCAAGGTCTGGCTCGGCCTGAAGGCCCGGCTCCTGCTTGCCGGATCGGGATGGAGCGCATCCAGGGACTCGATCCCGGTCGCCGAGGCCGCATGACCGTTCCACGCGTTGCTGTATCACTGCTTGCGTTCACCGTCTCGTTGCTGATGCTGCCCGTCATTGTCGGCGCGGCGCCAGAGCCCAGGTTGGGAGGAGTCGAAGCGGCGATGCGGCTTGACCTTGACCGTAATGCAGTGGCCTTGAGCGCAAATCCGTCTGATATGACCCTGCGGCACGAGCGTCTTCGCCTCTTGCATGCGCTGAGCATCGAGGAGGCATCGCTGCTTGATTCCGCCCGCATCGAACTGGAGGTGCTGTCCCGTGAAGTGCCTGAATCGCGTAGTCTCTGGACGGCCTATGCCGGGGCCTTGCACGTCGTCGAGGCCCGTCATGCGTCGTGGCCTCATGAGCGTGCGCAGTTTCTTCGCCGCGGCCTCGCCATGCTCGATTCCGCTGTCAACGAGAAGGGCGATGACGTCGAAATCCGCCATTTACGTCTGGTCAGCGGGTACTACCTGCCCGCGGTCCTCGGACGAAGGGGTGAGGTGAGAGAGGATTTCGGCGTGTTGGCCCGTCTGCTTCCGGCCGCACAACCCGAGTACCCCGGATTGTGGTTCGTGACCACGACGGATTTCGTTCTTGAGCACGGCTCGCTTGGACGAACGACGAGGAAGCGACTGCTTGAAGCGCGCCAGAAGGCCGCGTCCGGGAAGGAGTCGCTCCTTCCTGCCGTTCCCGGCATCGACTGATAACCAGCCTGTCAAATCCATGGTGCGCCCATCGCAAACTTCAAATGGAGCCCCGATGAACCTCCCCAAAACCGCTGTCGTGATCGGATCCGGCTTCGGTGGCCTTGCCACCGCCATTCGGCTGCAAAGTCTCGGCCTGAAGGTCACTTTGATCGAACAACGCGAAAAGGTCGGAGGACGTGCCTACCAGTTGAAGGAAGGCGGCTACACCTTCGACATGGGACCTTCGCTGATCACCGCGCCTTCCGTCATCGATGCCGTGTTTCGCCGTGCGGGCACCACGCTTCGCGATGCCCTGGAGCTGATTCCGCTCAACCCCTACTATCGCGTGTTCTTCCATGACCGAACCCGTTTCGAATACAACGGGACCCCCGAGGACATGAAGGCGCAAATGCGCCAGTACAATGCTGCGGACGCCGAGCGCTACGATGACTTCATGCGTGCCATCAAGCCGATCTATGCCGAAGTCATTGAAAAGGGTCTCGGAAGCCGACCCTTCGGGAACCCCATGACCATGGTGCGCTTCGTCCCGACCGTCATCAAGCTTGGTGCATGGCGCACCGCCACCTCCTTCGCCAACATGTACTTCAAGGATTGGCGTCACCGCTTCGTCTTCAGCTTTCATGCTCTCTATATCGGAGGAAACCCCTTCCACTGCCCTGCGATTTACCAGATGATCCCGTATCTCGAACGCGCCGAAGGCGTGTATTACACGCCCGGCGGGATGTATTCTCTCGTGGGCGCACTGGAGAAGGCGTTCCTGGGAATGGGGGGCACCATCCATGTCAACCGTCCTGTGACGCGCATCCGCGTGGAGAACGGGCGGGCGACGGGGGTCGAAACCGACGAGGGGTTCGTCCCTGCGGATCTCGTGGTCAGCAATGCCGACGTGGGCTTCACCTACACGAAGTTGATCGATCCGGCGCATCGCCGCAAATGGACGAATGCAAAGGTCGCGCGACAGGAATTCACGATGAGCTGCTTCCTGCTTTTCCTGGGCGTGAAGAAGCGCTATCCGGAACTCGCGCACCATACCTTGATCCTCGCGGAGCGCTACAAGGAACTGCTGAAGGACATCTTCAAGAACAAGATCCTGCCGGATGACTTCAGCATGTACGTGCACGCGCCCACGCGCACGGACGACTCCATGGCACCTCCGGGATGCGAAAGCTTGATGGTGCTGGTCCCCGTGGCCAACCAGCAATCGGGCATCGACTGGAAGAAGGAAGCGGCTCCCTATGCGGAACGCATCCTTGACTTCCTCGAACAGTGGGGGCTGACGGACCTCCGCGAGAACCTCGAGACGTTCCGCATCTTCACCCCGGACGATTTCGAGGCGAAGCTTCTGGCGACGCACGGGAATGCGTTCGGCATCGAACCCCGGTTGTCTCAAACGGGTTACTTTCGTCCGCACAACCGCAGCGAGGACGTGAAGGGGTTGTACTTTGCGGGGGCCGGAACCCACCCCGGCGCGGGAGTCCCGGGCGTTCTCCTCTCCGCCGAAGCGGCCGAGAACTGCATCGTCGAAGACTACCCGGAACTTGCAACACGGGCCGGATGACATGTCGAACTACACCTACCTCCTCATCAACCTGCTTTCGATCTCGGTTCCGTTCGCGTACAGCTTCACCGCGCACTCAGGGTTCAGCAAGCAATTTCCCCGCGTCTTTGCCGCCATCTTCCTCGTCGGCGTTCCCATGGTCGCCTGGGACGTGTGGTTCACGGCAAACGGGGTCTGGTGGTTCAACGCCGACTACCACCTCGGTTTCCACATCTTCGGGCTGCCGCTCGAGGAAATCATGTTCTTCATCTGCATTCCTTTCGCCTGTCTCTTCATCTACGACTCCGTGAAAAAATTCCCGCGCATGGCGCTTCCCGAAACTCCCGTTCGCATCACCTGCGGCATCCTGGCCGGCGGCCTGCTCCTGGTCGCGGTGACGCACCTCGACCGGGCCTACACCGCGCTCTGTTTCACCCTTGCCGCCGTGTTTCTCATTGCCCTGGCCGCCGGCCGCCTTCGCCATCGCGTGGGGCACATCGCCACCGCCTTTCTTTTGCACCTGATCCCGTTCTTCATCGTGAACGGCCTCCTGACCGGCATCCCGGTCGTGCTCTACAACGATGCCCAAAACCTCGGGATCCGAATGGGAACCATCCCCGTGGAAGACATGTTTTATTCGCTCATCCTGCTGGTCGGGGGTATTTTCGTCCTTGAAGCCGACGGCTCCGCGCGAAGGACCCGCGTATGACCCCGGATTTCGGCATGGCCCATTTCTGGGTCTTCCTGGCTGTTTACCTCGGCATGGAGGGGGTCGCATGGGCGAGCCACAAATATGTCATGCACGGCTTCCTTTGGTCGCTCCATGCCTCGCACCATCAGCCCCGCACCGGCCCTGTCGAAAAAAATGACTGGTTCGGCGTGTTTTTCAGCGTCGTGGCAATTGCGCTCGTCATCGCCGGGGCGACCTGGAACAGCCTGTATTTCGCCGCTGGAATGGGCATGACCGCCTACGGTCTGACCTACCTCTTTCTGCATGACATTCTTGTCCACAAGCGCTTCGGCATCCACATCAAGCCTAAAAGCGGCTATTTACGCGCAGTTTTGCGCTCGCACCGTCTGCATCACGCCCACCGCGGGAAACACGGCTGTGTCTCCTTCGGCTTTCTCGTCCCCAAGCTGGGCTTGACGCGGAAGGAGCAAGTCGCGGCCCGGCAAGGCAAGTAAAAGGGCAAAGGGTGGGGGACTCCCCGCAGCCAGCCCTTTGAAGGGGTCAGGACGATGACCGAACTGATTGCCCAAAGTCCAAGTATTTCCTATCATTCGGCCCCTATTCACGGAAAATTCCGCGCAGGAACCCCCACAAATCACCTGTGAGGCAACGCGCGTGAAAACCGGCCGGAACCTGCCGGAAACAAGCATCGAAGCATCGAAAAAAGGAAGCCGTCATGCATCCCAAAGTCGCCGAAGTCCACAACAGCGTCAAGCGCACCGACATTCCCGAATTCCGCGCGGGCGACAGCGTCAGCGTCGACTTCAAGGTGATCGAAGGAAACAAGGAACGCGTCCAGACTTTCGCCGGCGTCGTCATCCAGCGCCGCGGCGCTGGCGTCTCCGCCACCTTCACCGTCCGCAAGATCTCCAACGGCGTCTCCGTGGAGCGCATTTTCCCGCTTGAGTCGCCCCGCCTCACTGCCGTCAAGGTCAATCGCCTCGGCAAGGTGCGCCGCGCTCGCATCTTCTACATGCGCGACTTGCAGGGCAAGGCCGCGCGCATCAAGGAACGCAAGGTCGACCGCACCAAGGCGGAGGCCTAAGGCTTCAAGGGCGGCCCTGAAGAACCTTCGGGCCGCCCTTTCTCTTTCATGTCGGAGTTGACGCGCCTCACGGGCGTCGGGCCCAAGCGCCAGAAAGCGCTGGAGGCCTCGGGGATCGCAACGCTGCGCGACCTCGTCACCCGCATCCCCCGTCGCTACATCGACCGCACCCGCATCACCCCGGTGTCGTCCCTCAAGGAAGGCGACGACGCGTTTTTCACTGCGCGCGTCGATGCGGTCAAAACCCCTCCCAACCGCCTTCTCGTCACCGTCTCGGACGAGACCGGGTCGATGGAGTTGGCGTTCTTCCACGCGTATCCGCACCTGCGCCAGCAATTGTCCATCGGCGCGCGCATCTCGGTGGCCGGCAACGTGACCCGCTTCCGCGGTCTTCAGATCACGCACCCGGAATGGTCCCCGCTCCAAGAGGGAGAGGCCCCCAAGGGAGGCTTGCTTCCTGTCTATCCCCTGACGGAATCGCTCGAGGAGGCGCGTGCCGAGCACAAGCTGTTGCAGAAGCTGGCGCTGGAGGCCCTCGAAAAGTTTTCCTTCACGGACGCCCTGTCCCACGAAGAGCGCGCCTTCCTGAACCTCCGGCCCGAGCTTGAGGTGCTCCGCCTCCTGCATGATCCTCCCTCGCTCGAAGCCGTCGCGGCCGCGCGCGCCGAGTTGAAGGTGCGGGAGCTCTGGCCCTTGTGCCTGCAACGCGCCCGGGCCAAGTCGGAACGGGCGAAGAAGGGGCGGGCCTTTCCCGACACGGAGGCAGGCAGGGGGGCGGAAACCGCCGCGCGCGCGGCACTGCCCTTTGCCCTCACGCAGGGACAAGAGGAGGTGCTTGCAAATCTCCGGAGAAGCCTTGGAGGACCTGGGCAGTTCTTCGGGTTGTTGCACGGCGACGTGGGGTCGGGCAAGACCGCCGTCGCCATGCTGTCGACACTGCGCGTGCTCGCCGCCGGGGCGCAGGTCGCCTTGCTGGCACCCACCGAAATCCTCGCCGCGCAGCACTTCCGCACGTTGGAAGCGCCGCTGCGGGCCGCGGGGCACGAGCCCGCGCTGCTCACGGGAGATACCCCGCCCGAGGAACGCCGGAGCATCCTGGATGGCCTGCGCGACGGCTCCCGCGGCCTTGTGGTCGGCACGCACGCCTTGCTCTCCGACGAGGTGACCTTTCGGGCGCTGCAGTACGTGCTGGTGGACGAACAACATCGTTTCGGCGTGGAGCAGCGCGCCCGGCTGGCCGCGAAGGGGAAAGATCCGCACGTGCTTTACCTCTCCGCCACACCCATTCCGCGCACGCTCGCGCAATCCCTGTACGGCGACCTCGACGTGCTGACCCTGACGGAGAAACCCGCGGGCAGGCTGCCGGTGAAAACCCGGATCGTGCCCGCGGTGAAAACGGGGGAGATGCTGGAGTTCCTTCTGGCGGAGACGCGGCGGGGCGACAACCAGGTCTACTGGGTCGTCCCGAGAATCGACGCGGAAGGGCACGAGCAAGATGCCGCGCCGGCCATCGATTCATCGCTGCGCCGCCTGCGCGCCGCCGGGGACTGGCGCGTCGAAGCGGTGCACGGCCGTGTTCCCGCGCCCGAGCGCGACCGGATCCTTGCGGAGTTCCGACGCGGAGAGATCCATGCCCTGGTCGCGACCACGGTGATCGAGGTGGGTGTCGACGTACCGGGAGCGAACCTCATGGTCGTGGAGGGCGCGGAGCGTTTTGGCATGGCACAGCTGCACCAGTTGCGCGGGCGCACGGGGCGCGGGTCGGCGCAAGCCTGGTGCTTCCTGCTGGAACCCCCCGCAATCGGGTGGCCGGAGGAAACCGAAATCCGCATGCGCGAGTTCGCCTCGACCGAAGACGGGTTCCGGATCGCGGAAATGGATTTGAGGCGGCGGGGAGCGGGTAGCCTGGACGGCAGCCTGCAAAGCGGCTTCGGGGCCCTGCGCCATGCCGATCCGCTCGAAGACGCGGACTTGATCCTGGAACTCGGAGGGCGTGCCGCGGAGTGGATCGCGCGGACCTGAGGCGATTCCGCCCGCCGGGACTTTAGTTACCCGACTGCAGGCGCTTGAGCGCGTCGCGAAGGCGCGCTGCATCCTCGTAGCGTTCTTCGCGCACGGCCTTGTCGAGGTCGAGCCGGAGTTTTTCCGCGTGGGTCTGCGGTTTCTCCGGGGCGGCCCCGGCGTCAGCGTCGCCGGGGGAGGGAACCCCCGCCTCTTTCCGTTCTTCTTCCCGCTCCTTCTCTTCTTTGCTGACCACCGCGACGGAGGCCTCGTCGAAGACCTTGCGGTGCATGAAGATGGGCGCCTGGAAACGCATGCCGAGCGCGATGGCGTCCGAGGGACGGGAGTCGAACTCCATTTCCTCGATGCCGGAACGGGTCATGTACACCTTGCCGAAGAAAGTTCCGTCCTTGATGTCGGTGATTTCCACGCGAGTGACGCTGCAATCCAAGGACTCGAGCATGCTCTTGAGCAGGTCGTGCGTCATGGGGCGGGGAGGGGGTTCCTCACCGAGTGCCAGTGCGATGGACTGGGCCTCGTTGGTGCCGATGAAAATCGGCAGGACACGCGCCTCGTCGTCTCCCTTGAGGAAGAGAATGAAGCCGACGTTGGTCACCGAGATACTGTCGAGCCGCGCCTCGATGAAGTCGGGGAAGTCGGGAGGGATGGCTGCGGGGTCGGACATGGGGGGACAGGTAAGGGGTAGGGGGTAAGAGGTGGGGGGGGTAAACTACACCCTCTGTCTGGCAGGGTAGCAAGAACAAGGAGCGGGGAACAAGGTGGAGGGCAGGCTTTTTTCCCGCCCTCCCCGGCTTACACGTTGAACAAGAAGTGCATGATGTCGGCGTCGTGCACCACGTACTCTTTGCCTTCGGTCCGGACGAGCCCCTTTTCCTTGGCGGCCTGCCAGCTTCCGCACTTGAGGAAATCCTCGTAACTCAAGGTCTCGGCGCGGATAAACCCCTTCTCGAAGTCGCTGTGGATGACCCCGGCGGCTTGGGGCGCCTTCCACCCTTTGTGGATGGTCCAGGCGCGGGTTTCCTGCTCGCCCGCGGTGAAATAGGTCTGCAGGCCGAGCATGGAGAAGCCCTTGCGGATCACGCGGTCGAGGCCGCTTTCCGTAAGTCCCAGTTCCTTGAGAAAGTCGGCCTTTTCCGACGCGTCGAGCTCCGCGATCTCGCTTTCGATCTTGCCGCTGATCGCCACCACGTCGCAGCCCTGTTCCTTTGCGAAGGCCTCGACGGCCTTGAGGTGTTCGTTACCCGTGGTGATCTCGTCCTCGCGCATGTTGGCGCAGTAGAACATCGGCTTCAGCGTCAAAAGGCCCAGGTCGCGCACGAGTTCGATTTCCTCTTCCGACAGACCCGCGAGGCGCGCGGGCCTGCCGTCGTCGAGCAACACCTTGATCCGCTCGAGGATGCCAACGCGCACCTTGGCTTCCTTGGCATCGGGGGCGGTGGCCTGACCGGCGAGCTTTTTGTCCTTCGTGAGTTTCTTGTCCACCGTGTCGAGGTCGCGCAACGCCAACTCGAGGTTCACAACGTCGGCATCCCGGACGGGATCCACGCTGCCCTCGACGTGGGTGACGTCGATGTCCTCGAAGCAACGCACCACGTGCATCACGGCATCGGTCTCACGGATATGCGACAGGAACTGGTTGCCAAGGCCTTCGCCTTGCGAGGCGCCCTTCACCAGGCCAGCGATGTCGACGAACTGCATCACAGCAGGGACTTCGCGCTTCGGCTTGTACACCTCGGTGAGGCGCGCGAGGCGCGGGTCGGGAATGTTGACCATGCCGACGTTGGGATCCTTGGTACAGAACGGGAAGTTGGCGGCCTCGGCCCCGGCGCTGGTCAGCGCGTTGAAGATGGTCGATTTGCCCACGTTGGGGAGGCCGACGATGCCGCATTTGAAGCCCATGAAAAACCCTTTTCTCGAAAGCGGAAAGGGGGCAAAGATAGAAAGGGGGGCGGGCTCCGGGGTCGCCGAGGGATTGGGGAACCTGCGAAAAAACATAGACTTGCCCTGTTTGCTTGATCCGGAGGTTTCCCGTGCCCATGCTTCGTCCACAGTTCCGTCCCCGCCGGGTTCCCGCGGCCTTCACCGTCTCCGTCGTTTCCATAATCCTCCTGTCTGCCTGCGCGGGATCGGGGCCGCGGGATCCTGACGCCGCGGGTACGAGCACTTCCGAAGAGCGCCGCGTCGCCGCCCGGTTCGAGGCCCTGCGCGGCTTGCCGCAGGAGCAGTGGGCCTTTCTCAAGGCCATGCCCAAGGGCGGCGACCTGCATTCCCATCTTTCCGGCGCGGTGTATGCCGAGTCGTTCATCGATTGGGCCGTGGAGGCCGGCCTGTGCGTCGACACGACGCTGACGGCCGTCGCGCCGCCGTGCGATTCCGCCAAGGCCTTGCGTGCCGTCAAGGATGCCCATAAAGACGAAGGGCTGCGCCGCGACATCATCGACGCATGGTCCACGCGCAACCTCGCCGTGTCGGGGCACACGGGACACCAGCAGTTCTTCGACACCTTCGGGAAGTTCTCCCTCGCCGGGCGCGGCAACCGTGGCCGCATGCTCGCCGAGGTGGTGGAACGGGCCGCCTCGGGCGGCGTGCTCTACGTGGAGTTGATGGAGACCCTCGACGATGCCCGCTCCATCGGCATCGGGGCAAAGGCCGGCTGGGACGGCGACCTGGATTCCACCTACGCGCGACTCCTGCGCGCCGGCATCGACGATGCGGTTCAAGTCGGGCGCATGAACCGGGCGCGCACCGAAGCGGTCAAGGACAGCCTGCTCGGATGCGGCACGGAGCAGGCCGGCCCGGGTTGCGGTGTCACCGTCCGCTGGCTGTACCAGGTGCTCCGCGAGAACGAACCGGCGCAGGTGTTCGCGCAAATTCTCACCGGATTTTTACTGGCCGAAGAGGATGCCCGCGTGGTCGGCTTCAATCTTGTGCAGCCCGAGGACGGACATCTCGCGATGCGCGACTACCTGCTGCACATGAGCTTCATCGATTACCTCAGACCGCGTTATGCTGCGGCGCGCATCGCCCTCCACGCGGGCGAGCTGGCACCGGGACTGGTTCCACCCGAGGGCCTGACCTTCCACATCCGCGAGGCGATCGAGCGCGCGGGCGCGGAGCGTATCGGCCATGGTGTGGCGGTGATGCAGGAAGACGACCCGTACGGCCTACTGCGGATCATGCGGGAACGCGACGTGCTCGTCGAAATTTGCCTGACCAGCAACGCGACCATCCTGGGGATCAGCGGCACGGAACACCCGCTCCGCGTGTACCGGGAGCACGGCGTTCCCGTCGCCCTCGCCACCGATGACGAAGGCGTCTCACGCTCGGAGATGACGGCGGAGTACTTGCGAGCGGCGCGCGATCAGGGGCTGGGCTACCTCGAACTGAAGGAGATGGCGCGCAACAGCCTGCGGTACGCCTTCGTGGAGGAACCCGAACGGGCGCGGCTGATGGAGGAGTTGGAGCGCAGGTTCAGGGAGTTCGAAACGGGCGTACGGTAAGGGCGAGCCGCGGCTCGCCCTTACGTGTACGCCCGCAGCATGAAGAAAATCGTCACGCCCGTGATCGAAACATAGAGCCAGATGGGGTAGGTCCAGCGCGCGAGTTTCACGTGGCGCGTGAACTGGCGCGAGAGCGCGAACCAGAACGTCGCGAGGATCATCGGCAGGGCGATCGCCGACAATACGATGTGCGAAATCAGGATCGAGAAATAGACCGGGCGCACCCAGCCGGTACCGGGGAACTTCGTCTCGCCGTGCAGGCTGTGATACACGATGTATCCGATCAGGAACAACGTCGAGGTCGCGAAGGCCCCGAGCATGCGACGGCGGTGCGCTTCCTGGTTCCCGCGCCAGATGGCGCGCAGCCCAAGCACGATCAGGATCGTGGTTACGGCGTTGCAGGCCGCGTTCAGCGCCGGCAGAAAAGCCACGCTGCCGGCATACGCGCCCGACCCGTCGCGTCCATAGATCAGGTAAAAGAGAAATCCCAATGCGCCCGCCGAAACCAGCGCGATCACGATTTCCGGCCAACGCGAGCGGGCGGGCCCTTCGGTTTTCGTTTCCTGGGTCATGTCGTTTCCTTTCATCGTCCTTTGTGGGCCCAAGGCTGTCCTGCCGGCCCGCGAAGCCGGGCGAGGTTCCCGCGCATGCGACCGGTCAGTTCACCGTGCTTGTGTACAACCGCTTCCGGCCCGACGTCCGGGACAGCGCCCCGAAGCGCGGCCTCGGCCGCCAGCCCGGACGCACAGGCGCGCGCCATTCGCAGCGGGCGTGCCTCGAGGCAGTCGCGTTCCACGCGCACCATGGTTTTCGAAAACAGGCTTTCACCCAACAATTCATCAAGGAGCCCGTCGACAATCCCGGCGGTAAAAAATGCGAAGGGCAGGGCAGGGGGGACCCCTTGCGAAGAAGCTTCGACGGGGGGGGGCCCCGTTCGCTCACGCCTTCCCGTACTGTTACCGAAACTTGCGCTGGCCGAAATCCAGGCTGCCTGCGTTGCGTCGAGGGCCGCCACGGCTCCGGCACCGGCATCCCGCCAGGTCCGTGCGACGACCCCGGCATCTTGCCCGGTCACCACCCAAAGATCGGGCAGGGCGATCTGTGCGGCGGAAAATGCCTCCGGGGGAAGAGTCTCCGCCACCGCGACCAGCAGGCAGTCCCACTCGACCTTGCGTCCGTCCCGGGAGGGGACGAGGAGGTTTCCGGGGGATTCTTCGGGAGCGCCCGGAATCACGGCCAAAGTGGTCTTCCAAAAGCCCTCTCCGGGAAGCGACGGATCAGGGGCGGGGGAAAACGCGGAGGATTTTACGCCCGATGCCAAGAGAAAGTCCCGAAAACCACGCGTGATGCCGTCGTCTCCGACAAGATGGGCGCGCACATCGACCTTGCGCGGCCGGGCCTGCGCCCCGATGGCGGCGGCGATCCACGCCATGGCACCCGGCCTCGCTTCGGCGGGGTGCTTCGGGCGCACGCCGCCGACATGCACCGAGTAGGAGTTTCCCGGGGGAACTTCGGGGGCGGGAACGGCCATGCCGTCAGGAGGGGATTTCGGCCGGAGCCTTGTTTTCGACGTAGTCGAACATTGCATCGATGCAGCGCTGTGCCCGGATACGAACGTCTTCGTCCAGCACGACTTCGTCCTCGGGGCGCGGCTTGACCAGCACGCGCAGGATCCCCTCAAGGGAGTTCGATTTCATGTATTTGCAAAGCGTACAGGAGCCGACGATTTGCTTGCCGGGGAACTCGACCTGGAGTCTTCCGGAAAGCCCGCATTCGGTGAGCATGGCGAAGCGCTCGTCCTTCGACTTCGCGACGTAGTCGAGCATCTGGCTGGTGCTTCCCGTATAGTCCGAGGCCTTGACGATTCCGGAATTGCACTCGGGATGGCTCAGCACCTTCACACCGGGAAACTTGAGGCGCAGAAAACGGATCATCTCGGGATCGTACTCTTCGTGCACGTAGCACGTGCCGTCGTAAACCTGGATGTCCTTGGCGACGCCGCGACGCTGCATTTCATCGCGCAGGTTGTCGCCCATCAGGCGGTCGGGCAGGAAGTAGATCTTGTCGTTGGGAATGGTCTCGACAATGTGGTACACGTTCGAGGAAGTGACACAGACGTCGCACTCGGCTTTCACATCGGCGGTCGTGTTGATGTAGCAGACGAAGGTGTGCTCCGGAAACTCCCTGCGCAGGCGGCGCACGTCGTCGCCCGTCACGGCATCAGCGAGGGTGCAGCCCGGGTTGCTGCCGGGGATGAGCACGCGCTTGGTGGGGTTCAGGATCTTGGCGGTCTCGCCCATGAAGCGAACGGCAGCAAAGACAATGGTGTCCGCGGAGGTGCCGGCGGCATCCTTGGCGAGCTGATAGGAGTCTCCGGTATAGTCGGCGACGCCGAACTGGATTTCGGGGGAAACGTAGGAGTGTGCGAGGATCACGGCGTTCCGTTCCTTCTTCAGCGCGTTGATGGCGTTGATGAGGGGAACCATGGATTCGCACTTCGCCAGGGTATACTCGCAGGCCCCGCCCGAGATGCGGACATCCTTGAGG
>JBJHDK010000048.1:0-17915 GCA_050486505.1 Fibrobacteria bacterium
TTGATGTAGGGGCAAATAATCATTTGCCCCTACATCAACATCACGTCATGTCGCAGTTGGCCCGCCGCCTCGCCCTCTTTCTCGCGCTCCTCTGGGTCCGCACCCTCCGCGTCCGCTTCGACTCTCCGGAACCGCTGCCTCCCTCCGGCGTCCTCGTGTTGTGGCACGAGCACATGTTGCCCTGCCTGCGCGCCTTTGCGGGGCGCGACATGCGCGTGCTGGTGTCGCGCAGCCGCGACGGGGAATTCGGCGCACGTGCGGCGGAAGTGCTGGGCTACCGTGTCGTCCGCGGTTCGACCAGCCGTGGCGGATCCGGGGCATTGAAGGAACTCGCACGACAGCTCGCACAAGAAGGAGGGTGGGTCGCCTTCGTGGCCGACGGCCCGCGCGGCCCCCGCCGCATCGCCAAGCCGGGTGCCGTGTGGCTGGCGCGGCATGCGGGTGTCCCGGTCGTCGCTGTGACCGCGCGGGCTCCTTTCGGGTTCTCCCTGCGAAGCTGGGATCGCTGCAGGATTCCGTTTCCGTTTTCGCGAGTCTTCCTGCGCGTTTCGGAGCCCACCCATCCACACACGGCGCGCGATCTCGAAGCAATCCTGCGCGTGCTCGAAGAAAATCCTGCGGCCGCGGTTCACGCTTCCTTGCAGGCAACGATTCATTTCGACCGGAGGTGACCTCTCGTCGATTTTTTATCCTTCCCCGTTCGCGATGAACGCGCGGCGACACCAACGCCTGCCGCTCATTGCCCACTGTTCACTACACACTGTCCACTCTTTATCATCCTCCGGAGAACTCTTCGTGCTTCCCTTCATCACCCTCGTAGCTTTCGACGTTGAAACCACCGGCCTCGAGGCCGACAAGGAAGACATCATCGAGCTCGCGGGGGTGAAATTCACGCTGGAGCGCAAGGACGGCAAGCTCGTCGCGAAGGAAACCGCGCAGTTCCAGAGCCTCGCCAAACCCTCGAAGCGCATTCCCGAGGAAGCGACGCGCATCAACAACATCACCAATCAGATGGTGGAGGATGCGCCGGAGCTCAAGACCGTGCTGCAGGGGTTCTTCCGCTTCTGCGGGCTCAGTTCGGTGCTGGTCGCGCACAACGCGGCCTTCGACGCGGCTTTCGTGGCCAAGGCGGTGCGGCGCAACGCGCTCGTGATGCCGCAGCATCCCGTGGTCGACAGCCTCAAGTTCATCCGCAAGCTCATGCCGGAATACGCGTCGTACAAGCTCGGCGAGGTGGCGCGCAAACTCGGCGACCAGACCAGCCTGACGTTGAACGAGGCCGAGTTGCACCGCGCCACCTACGACTGCATCGTGCTCAAGGAGGTCTTCACCGCCTGCCTGCGCAAGCGCTTCCAGGACAAGGACCTCGCAATGGACTGCGCGCTCAAGTCGCTCGAAAGCCTGCACGGCCCCGCGCTGCGCTTCGCCCAGTTCGCCTGACCCGACAAGGTGCAGACCATGAAGAAAACCCCGTCATCCTCATCCGTTCCGGGCGACGCCGAGGGGCTTCCCGTGGTTGTCGCATACACCGACGGGTGCTGCCTCGGAAATCCCGGACCCGGCGGCTGGGGCGCGGTGCTGCTTAGTGGCGGGAACCGTAAGGAAATCTCCGGCGGCTTCAGGCGCACGACCAACAACCGCATGGAGATCCTCGCGGTGATCCGCGCGCTGGAGGCGCTCAAGGGCCGCTGCGACGTGACCATTCACACAGACTCGCAGTACGTCACGAAGGCGATGAACGAGGGGTGGGCCGAAGGCTGGAAGTCGCGTGGGTGGCGCACCGCCTCGAAGCAACCCGCCATGAATCCGGATTTGTGGGAGCAGCTGCTGCGCATCCGCCTGAAGCACCGCGTCACCTTCAACTGGGTCAAGGGTCACAGCGGCGTCGAAGAGAACGAGCGCGCCGACCGGCTCGCCAACGAAGCCGCGAGAGGAGAGGATCTCCCTGCGGATCCGGGGTATGGGCAGTGATGAGTGATGAGTTCGAGTGACGAGTTGCGAGAGAGGGTGAAACATGAATGACAGATTTCAATGATTCATCGAAAGGACGCAGGGGTGTTTCGCACAACCCCACGCCCTATATTTCACTCGTAACTCATGACTCATGACTCATAACTCATAACTCCATGGAATACCTCCTCATCTCCCTCGTCGCGCTGGTTGCCGCGGGACTGACGCTCTTCTCGGGTTTCGGATTGGGGACGTTGCTGCTGCCGGCCTTCGCGCTGTTCTTTCCCGTGCCCGCGGCCATCGCCATGACCGCCGTGGTGCACCTCGCCAACAACCTGTTCAAGCTCGCGCTGGTCGGCAAATATGCGCACCTCGGCACCGTGCTGCGCTTCGGTGTCACCGCCGTGCCCGCGGCGTGGATCGGTGCGCTCTGGCTGCGTCATCTCGGCGAACTTGAACCCCTGTTCCGCTACACGCTCGCGGGCGCGGAGTTCTTCGTGACTCCCGTGAAGCTGTGCATCGCCGGGCTGCTCGCCGCCTTCGCGGTGCTGGAAGCTTCTCCCGCGTTCTCGCGCCTGGCGTTCCCGCCCAAGTGGCTGCCTCTGGGCGGCGCGCTCAGCGGATTCTTCGGCGGGCTCTCAGGTCAGCAGGGCGCGCTGCGGAGCATCTTCCTCCTGCGCGCGGAGCTCGGCAAGGAGGGATTCATCGGCACGGGGGTCGTGCTCGCCTGCCTTGTGGACATCACGCGCCTGCCGCTCTATGCGGAACACTTTACCGGCGGGGGCATGAATCCACCGTTGGTGACGCTGGCGGTCTTGAGCGCGTGGCTGGGTTCGTACTTCGGCGCGCGCCTGTTCCCCAAGACCACGTACGCGACCGTGCAGCGCGCCGTCGCGGGATTGCTGATTGTGCTGGCTGCGTTGATCGGCGCGGGGATCGTGTAGCTCCCGGCGGGCAGGCAGATGCGGACTCGCGACAGGACTCCCTGTAAGGGCGACCTGCGGGTCGCCCTTACCTACCTTTGGCCCCATGTCTCCCACCTCCCTCGACGTCCTCTCCGTCCCCCGCGCGGCGCTGGCCGCGGAGGTGGCGCCCCTGCACGGCAAGCCGGGCAAGGGCGCGTACCACGCCGATGCGCTCTTCCGGGCGCTGCACCGGGACGGTACCTTCAACCCCGGAGCCATGCCCGAATTCGCTGACAACCCCGCGCTCGCCGCGCGCGTCGGGGAACGCTTCCGGCTCGACCTTCCGGAGATCGCCGCGCGACAGGGAGACGGCGACACGTTCAAGATCCTGCTGAAGCTGCGCGACGGCCTCGAGTGCGAGAGCGTCGTGATCCCCATGAAACAGTACAAGACCCTGTGCGTCTCCTCGCAGGTGGGATGCAAGATGGGGTGCCGTTTCTGCGAGACCGCCCAGATGGGGTTCCTGCGCAACCTCACGGCAGGCGAGATCGTGGCGCAGGTGTTCATCGCCCGCCACGTCCTCGGGGAACCCGTGGAGAACATCGTGTTCATGGGCATGGGCGAACCGACCGACAACCTCGATGCCGTCATCGACGCCATCCGCGTGATCACCGACCCGCGCGGCTATGCCATCCCGCCGCGCGCGATCACCTTGTCCACCGTCGGCAACGTCCCCGGGATCGACCGGCTGGCAGGGCTTGCGAAGATTCCCCTGACGGAGGGCGGCCTGCGCGGCCTGCGCCTCGCCGTCTCGCTCAACGCTCCTGACGACTCCGTGCGCGGCGACATCATGCCGGTCAACGGCGCGTGGGACATGGCCGCCCTGAAGGACGCGCTGAAGCGCTGGCCCTTCGCGCGGCGCGACGACTTCATCTTCGTGGAATACGTGCTCATCGCCGACGTCAACGACGGCCCCGGGCACGCGCGCCTGCTGGCGGACTGGCTCCGCGACCTGAACGCCTGCGTCAACCTCATCCCCTACAATCCGCGCCGTGAATCCCCCTACGCGCGCCCCTCGGGCGAACGCGTGAACGCGTTCTTCCTGGAGATGCAGGAACTGGGGCAGCGGTGCCGGATCCGCGGAACCAAGGGGGACGGTGCCATGGCCGCTTGCGGCCAGCTCGGCAACCGTGCCCTGTCGAAGCGGGGACGCCGCCGGAATCCCCCCGTCAAGGAGGTCGCATGAGACATGTTGATCCATTCATCGTCGCGAAGATTTCTTCGCCGCTCGGTCCCCTGCTCGCCTATGCGGACACCGACGGGAAAGGGCTCGTCGCGCTCGACTTCCCTGGGTCGAAGCCCGTCGCGGGCATCGCCATGGTCGCACCGGAAAAGCACCCCGCGCTCAAGGCCGCCGCACGGGCGCTGCGCGACTACTTCGACAAGCAGGCGCCGTTGCCGCGCGGACTGAGCGCCGTGCGCGGCGGGACCGCGTTTCAGCGCAAGGTGTGGAAGGCTATCGCGCGCATTCCCTTCGGGAAGGTGAAAACCTACGGCGAGATCGCACGCGAGATCGGGTCTCCGAACGCCGCGCGCGCCGTGGGTGCCGCCTGCGGCGCGAATCCCCTGCCGCTCTTCGTTCCGTGCCACCGCGTCGTCGCCTCGAACGGTGCGCTCGGCGGCTTCAGCGGAGGGTTGGGGATCAAGAAAAAATTGTTGCGGTTGGAAAACGTCACGTTGTTGTAGGGGCGTGTAGGGGCATGTAAGGGCAAATAATCATTTGCCCCTACACGCCCCTACAACACAACGCCCACGCAACAATGTGCCCGATCACCCCACTGTCAGCATCCACCCACGCAATTCCTCCCACGCCTTCTCCGGATCCAGCCGCCATTGCGCGCGGTCTTCGCGGCTGACCGGGGGCTCGGCGCCGAGGGTTTCCAGTGTCCACGCGGGCTTCGAGCCGGGACGACGCAGGATCAGGTGGGGGGAGACGTCGCCGAGTTCTTCCCACCCGCCGAACGGCCCGGTGCGGCGCTCGTCGGAGGGACCGAAGCAGGCGGCGCAGGGCGCGCCCGCCGCGGCGGCCAGGGGCAGCATGCCGCTGTCGCCTCCGAGGAAGAAGCGCGAGGCCCGCAGCAATCCCGCGGTTTCCGCCAACGAACGGGTCGGCACGGTGGCGACGGCTTCGCGACATCCCATCGTGACCGCCGCGCGCAGGGCGTGTTCCTCGGGACCACCCACGAGTACGCAGCGCCATCCGGTTTCGCGATGCACGCGCAGAATCAAGTCCGAGAACAATTCAGGAGAGAAGCGCTTCTCGATCACGCCGCGCGCCGAACCCGAGCCGGGATGGCAGGCGAAGAACGGGTCGGCGGGCACGCCGGCGGGCAGCACGGGGTCGAAGGGAAGGAATGGCTTCGGAGGGTTTACGGCCGGGTCGCGGAGGAACGCGTCCGCAAGCCGAAGGTTCTGCCGCACGTCGTGCGCGTCGGCGAGCGGCAGGGAGTGGTGCTGCGTCCACTCTGGCAAACGCTGGTGCGGGTAGCGGAACCCCATGCGAAAGTCCGCGCCGGCGAGACGATGAAAGAACGCGTCGCGCGTGCGGAATGCGGGGAACAGGGAGAGGCTGTGCGTGAAGCGTTCAGCCCGCAGTTTTTTGAGGAGGGTCATGGCCTGGCGTTTTCCCTCCCGTTCGGGATCCCATGCGTGCACCTCTCCGAAAAGGGGACTCTGCCGCGCCATCCATGCGATGTCGTAGCCCGTGGCCAGCGCGACCAGCCGCTCGGCCCCGATGGCTTGGGACAAGACCTTGAGGGCAGGGGTCGCATGGATGAACCGGCCGATGCCTTCGGGGCACAGCACGAGGGTTCGTCCTTCGCGGGGATCCTTGAACACTTTTGCCACGGCGGGAAAGATACGCCACAATGGAGCGCCACAAGCCCCTTGTTACATTGCGCGACTGCGCCGCGCCCCTTCGGCACCGTCGCCCGCGAGGTTCCCCCATGAAAATCCTGATGCTTACCTCGGTTTATCCCCGCGCCGAAGGCGACGCGGAGGTGCCGTGGATGCGCGAGACGGTGCGACGCCTGCGCGCGCGCGGACACGAGGTCGAGATCCTCGCGCCCGCGTGGAAGGGGCTGCGTTCCCACACGATCGATGGTGCGCCCGTGCACCGCTTCCGCTATGCTCCCGCCGGTCTCGAGATGCTCACGGGGGAGGAGGGGGCGCCCGCGCGCCTCGCGCGCAAGCCGTGGCTTCAGTTGCTCGCGATTCCCTACATCCTGTGCGGCGCGACCGCCTGCCTTCGCCTCGCCCTGCGGCGCAAGCCCGACGTGTTGCACGTGCACTGGCCCTTTCCGCACGGGTTGATGGCCCTGCCGACGCGCTGGTTGGCGCGCGTTCCCATGCTTCCCAACTTCCACGGCGCGGAACTTCTCATGGCCGCGCGCAAGCGGTGGATCCGTCCGTTGCTCCGTCTGGTGCTGCGCAACGCGCGCCTGGCGATCGTGAACAGCGCCTTCACCGCTGCGCGCGTGACGGCCTTGCGCGACCTCCCCGTGCGCGTGGTCCCCTACGGGACGACCTTGGGAGAAGGGGCGCCGGCCGCGCGCCACGAGGCGGGCAATCCCTTCCGTGCGCTCTTCGTCGGGCGGCACATCGAGCGCAAGGGGATTCCCCATCTCATCAAGGCTTTCGGGATGCTGCCGCCCGGGCGCTTCGAGCTGGTGATCGTGGGGGAAGGCGACCAGACGGAAGCCCTGCGCGCGCAGGCAGCCGCGCTTCCGGGCGCGCGGATCCGCTTCACCGGAAAACTCTCCGCCGAGGCGCTGCGGCGCGAGTATGTCTCCGCACATGCCTTCGTGCTGCCCGCGGTGATCGATTCGCGCGGCGATACGGAGGGGTTGGGGGTCGTGCTTGTCGAAGCGGCGGAGTGCGGTCTGCCGTTGGTCGCGAGCACGGTCGGCGGCATCACGGACGTGGTCGAAGACGGGGTGACCGGACTCGCCCTGCCTCCGGGAGATGCGGAAGCCATCGCGGCCGCCCTGCTTCGCCTGGAGTCCGACCCGGCGTTGCGCGAGCGCCTCGTCGCCGGGGCCCGTGCCCGCGTGCGCGAGCTCTTCGACTGGGAGCGCATCCTCGACAAGCTCGAAGACGGCTACCGGGAAGCTGCGGACACGAACAGATCGTAACGCTTGGGTCCGTGTGCGGCCTTTCGGCTGCCTCCCGTTCGCTGGTCGCTGTTTGCTGTCCGCTTTCTTCCTAAATTTCCCGGTTCCATCCCCTAAAAACCCCCGGAAATACGCAGAAAACCCCATGTCCGCCCCTCTCTTCCGCCCCGTCTCCCCCGATGTTTCCTTCCCCGCGCTCGAGGAACGCATCCTCGAACTGTGGGAGCGGGACGACGCCTTCCGGAAGAGCATCGAGAACCGCCCCGCCGACAAGAACTTCGCCTTCTTCGACGGGCCGCCGTTCGCGACGGGCCTGCCGCACTACGGGCACCTTCTCGCCGGCACCATCAAGGACATCGTCCCGCGCTATTGGACGATGAAGGGGTATCGCGTGGAGCGCCGCTTCGGTTGGGACTGCCACGGCCTGCCCATCGAAAACCTGATCCAGGACGCGCTGAAGCTGCACACGGTGAAGGACATCCGCGACTACGGCGTGGGCGTATTCAACGAGGCCTGCCGCAACGATGTGCTCAAGTACACGAAGGAGTGGCGGCGCACCGTCTCGCGGATGGGCCGCTGGGTCGATTTCGACAACGAGTACAAGACCATGGATCCCGACTTCATGGAGTCGGTGTGGTGGGTGTTCAAGCAGTGCTTCGACAAGGGCCTGATCTATCAGGGGTATCGCATCCAGCCCTACAGCCCGGCACTGGCGACCTCGCTCAGCAACTTCGAGGTGAACCAGGGCTACAAGATGCGGCAGGATCCCTCGATCACGGTCGCGTTCCCGCTTGAGGGATCGGATGAATCCCTGCTCGTGTGGACGACCACGCCGTGGACGTTGCCGAGCAACCTCGCGATCGCCATCAAGGAAGACCTCGACTACTCCCTCGTGGAACATGCCGGGGGGAAGTATTGGGTCGCCGAGTCCCGGAGGGGCGCGTATTTCGGCGAAGGGGACCCCGTCCTGAAAACCGTGAAGGGCGAGGAGCTCGTCGGCCGCCGCTACGCGCCGCTCTTCGGGTACGCGCCGAAGCTGAGCGAACGCCAGTACACGCTGCTGGCTGCCGACTTCGTCAGCGATTCCGACGGCACGGGTGCGGTGCACATCGCCCCGTCTTTCGGCGAGGAGGATGTCCTGCTCGGGCAGCGCGAGGGGCTGGGTCTGTGGGATCCGCTTGATGCCGACGGCAAGTTCACCGACCTCGTGCCCGATTGGAAGGGCGTCGGCGCCAAGGAGGCGGACAAGGACATCGTCCGGCGCATCAAGGCCGACGGCCGCCTCTTCAGGCAGGAGACGCTGGAGCACAGCTACCCGCATTGCTGGCGCACCGACGTGCCCCTGCTCTACCGCGCGCAAAAGAACTGGTTCCTCGCGCTCGACAAGGAGATCACGTCTGCGGAGCCTGCCCCGGCGCAGGCCGGGGGGGTCACCAAAACGCTCAAGCAGTGGATGATCGACAGCAACCGGCAGATCAACTGGGTGCCGGGGCACATCCGCGACGGCCGCTTCGGGAAGTGGCTCGAGGGCGCGCGCGACTGGAACCTCTCGCGCAACCGCTTCTGGGGCACGTGCATTCCCGTGTGGATCGCCGATGACGGTGACATGCTCTGCATCGGCTCGCGCGCCGAACTCGAAGCCTTGACGAACCGGAAGGTGGACGACTTGCACATGCACGTCGTCGATGCGCTGGAAGTGCGCACTTCCGACGGCAAGACCTTCGACCCGGACGGCAAGGTGTACCGGAGAACCCCCGAAGTGCTCGACTGCTGGTTCGAGTCGGGGGCGATGCCCTATGCGCAGAACCACTACCCTTTTGAAAACAAAAACAAGGTGGAGGGGGGGTTCCCTGCCGACTTCATCGCGGAGGGGCTCGACCAGACGCGCGGGTGGTTCTACACGCTGACGGTGCTCTCCGCCGCGCTGTTCCAGAAGCCCGCGATGCGGAACGTCATCGTCAACGGCATCATCCTCGCCGAAGACGGCCAGAAGATGAGCAAGCGCCTGCGCAACTATCCCGACCCGAACGCGTTGATCGAGCGGACGGGAGCGGATGCCATCCGCCTGTTCATGATCGACTCCGCCGCGGTGAAGGGCGAGGAACTGAAGTTTTCGGAGACGGGAGTCAAGAACATCACCCGCGCGGTGCTGCTGCCGTTGTGGAACGCGGTGTCGTTGTTCACCACGTACGCCAACGCCGACGAGGCGAAGGGACAGCTGACCTGGCGGCCCGGGGACGACCGGACCTCGAACAACGAGCTGGACCGGTGGATCGTGTCGGACCTGCAGGCCCTGTTGCGTCGCGTGCAGGAGGAGATGGAAGCTTATCGCCTCTATAATGTGGTGCCGGAACTCGTGGCTTTCATCGATGACCTCACGAACTGGTATATCCGCCGCTCGCGCCGTCGCTTCTGGAAATCGGACGACGACGGTGACAAGAACGACGCGTACGCGACCCTGTACCGCGTGCTGGTGGATTTCTCCAAGGCGCTGGCCCCGTTCCTGCCGTTCCTCGCGGAGGAGGTTTATCAGATCCTGGTGCGGGAAGGGCGACCCGGCGGGTCGCCCGTACACCCGGTGTCGGTCCATCACACCGATTACCCGGTCTTCGATCCCGCCCTGTTCGACGAAGCCCTGAACGCCCGCATGGCGTTGGCGCGTCAGGCGGTGGAGATGGGGCGTACCCTGCGCGCCGAGCGCAACATCAAAAACCGCCAGCCGCTGCGTCGCTTGCGCGTAGTTGCACGCACGGAGGCTGCCGTCTCCGGGTTGCGCGCCCTCGAAGACCTGATCCGCGACGAGCTGAACGTGAAGGAGGTCGACATCTCCCTCGATGAGGCCGCCTTCGTGACCTATAAGGCGAAGCCGAACTTCAAGGCCCTGGGCGCGCGGCTCGGGAAAAACATGAAGGCCGTGGCGGGACGCTGCGCGGCACTGACGCACGCCGAAATCCAGTCGGTGTTGCAGGGCGCACCCCTCGCCTTGGAGGAAGCCACGCTCACCGCCGAAGACCTGCTGATCATCCGGGAGACCGCCGCCGATCTGGCCGTGACCGCGTCGCAGGACCTGACCGTAGCGCTCGATACCGGCGTGGATGCGGAGCTTCGGGACGAAATGCTTGCCCGCGAAGCGGTGAGCCGCATCCAGAGCCTTCGCAAGGAGGCGGGGCTGGAGGTCGCCGACCGCATCGAGGTCGTGGTGACGGTGGCTTCGGAGCAATTAAGACACGCGCTGGAAACGCATCGGCGCTATATTAGCGCGGAAGTATTGGCGGATTCCCTGGACCTGGAAGACTCCGGGAAGGCCCCCGATCAGGACGGCGACACGGGATGCGATATGGACGTCGAGGGCGAAACCGCCCGGATCCTGATTCGCAAGCGAGCATGAAGGCTGACACCGGCTCGCGCCACAACTTGGCGCGAACCCTTTGAAAGGACTGGTCATGAAAAAGGCGACCACGAAGAAAACAGCGAAAAAGGCGGCCAAAAAAGCCGTTGCCAAGAAGGCTGCCCCGAAGAAAACCGTGAAGAAAGTCGCGAAGAAGGCCGCTCCGAAGAAGACTGCCGCGAAGAAAGTCACCAAGAAGGCTGCCCCGAAGAAGGCCGTGAAGAAAGCCGCGAAGAAGGCCGCTCCGAAGAAAGTGCTGAAAGCACGCCCCAAGCCAACCCGCGCCGCAGGCGCGGGTAAGAAAACCGCGAAGAAAACCCCCAAACTCCAGAAGGCGGTCGTCACCACCGTCCTTCCGCCGAAGCTCCCGAACGCCAAGGCGCGCGGAGGCCGGCTCCAGCCCGCCCAGGCGGCGGTCAAGGCGCCGAAACGCCCGCAGTCGAAGCATGTCAAGGGTGCCGCGCCCGAGTCGACGCGCAAGCGCCTCAGCAAGGCCGAACTCAAGTTTTTCGAGAACCTGCTGAACGAGAAGAAGGAAACGCTGATTCAGGAACTCGATTATATCGAAGACAACGCGATGCGCCTGAACTCGAAGGATGGCGCGGGCGATCTTTCGAGCCATGCCTACCACCTCGCGGATCATGCGACGGAAACCCAGGATCGCGAGCAGGCATTCCACCTCGCCAGCCGCGAGGGCCGTTTCCTGTACTACATCGAGGAAGCGCTCGACCGTGTGCGCGCCGGAACCTTCGGCATCTGCAAGAAGTGCGGGGTGCTCATTCCGCGCGCGCGCCTCGAGGCCGTGCCGACCGCGAAGATGTGCATCGAGTGCAAGTCGAAGCAGGAGCACCAGACCGAAGGGGAATGACAGAGAGCGATGAGTTATGAGTTATGAGTGGTGAGTCGGGGATTATCCCGACAGCGTCAAGGGTGCCTCTAGTGTCGCCGCGCCTTGCCGAATACCAGCAACCATCCAGCTGGTACTTACCCTTCGATGTTCATCCAAGATGGATCTATTACTGATCGACATAGCGGCTCAATCTATCCATCTCGTCGTAGGTGGCATAGAGCATTTCGCAGGACTGCTGAATAACCGTGAAAAAGCCGCAGCTATTTGGTTTGCAGTAGCATTGGTTTTTTTCTCGAAATCCAGATCTTTTCGTAGATCCCTCTTTCACTTAGCGAAAGCATTCTTTACTATCGGGATATTGAAAATGGTTTTCCTGATGGTAGCGTATGGATGCGTATTGGTTTACTTTTTTTGGCGTGTTGGGCTATGGGATCCTCATCTAACAAGAGAAACCGTATACTGGTTTTTAACTGCATTTGCTCTTCTGATTAATGCACACAGAGCATCTGAAGAGAAGCTTTTCTTCAGAAAGATTATCGCGCGCTTAGCAACAGTGGCTGTTGTGTTTGAATTTCTTGTAAAGTTCTACGTCTTCAGCCTACTTACAGAGCTCTTATTTATTCTGGTGGTCGCTTTTCTGAGTCTTCTGAGTATCGCCGCCGAAGGGATAAAATTCAATAAAATCAGGCTCTTTAGTGACACATTACTTGGAGCTTTTGCCATAACATTGATCCTAAACTCTTTATATAGAATTGTTGTTTCTTTCCAAGAGTTCTCAATTTTTGCTGCTTCACAAGAAATCTTGTTTCCCATTATTTTTACCCTCTTGTATCTGCCGTATATCTATTTGGTAGCTCTATATATGCTATATCAGACGACTTTTATCCGACTTAGTTTCACAACGCCTACTCGCAAATTACCACTAAGGGTGAAAACGAGGGTTCTGTTTGCATGCGGAATAAATCTGCGAAAGCTAAAGCTTTTCTCAAAGAAAGTGCGTTTCCTTCGGGGATTCAATGAAGATGAAATGATAAATGCGATCTCCATTTTTAAAAAACGTTTAATAGTTGTTCGCCCAATTCGAATGATTGCACGTTGAAGGTTGTTTTCATGCTCCTCACCCTGACCGCTGCCGGGGCGCTTGCCCCAAACCTCTTACCTCCTACCTCTTACCTCCCCTAAATCTCCCACTCGGGCGACTCCTTCGCCCCCTCTTTTGCGAACACCTGCACGTGCCGGGGCTTGAGGAAAAGCTTCGCTCCAAGACCCGCTCCCAGCAGGCGGAACTTCGCCTTCTCCAGTTCGACCCGCACGGGATCCTCGCGACCCGCGACCCGGAACGACAGCCGCACGATGTTTCCCACCGTCTGTGAGTAGACGAGCTCGGCCGCGATCCAGTCGCCGCCTTCGGGCGTGGCCGCAACCTCGAAGTCGTAGGGGCGCACGTAGGCGAATGCCCCTCCCTTGTCGTCGAGGCCGGGGTTCCCGGTGATGTTCACGTTGCGGCCGGTGGCCAGAACTTCATGGCGCAAGTGGTCGGTGAACAGGTTGGTCAATCCCAGGAATTCATGCACAAAGGGGGATGCGGGGGCATCGTAGACTTCCTCGGGGGATCCGACCTGTTCGATTTTTCCGTGGTCGAGGATCACGACACGGTCCGAGACCTCCATTGCTTCTTCCTGGTCGTGCGTCACGAAAACCGTGGTGATTCCCAGGTCGTCGTGCAGGCGGCGAAGCCAGTGACGCAGCTCGAGGCGAACCTTCGCGTCGAGCGCGCCGAATGGCTCGTCGAGCAGGAGAAGCTTGGGCTCCACCGCGAGGGCGCGCGCGAGGGCGATGCGCTGGCGCTGGCCGCCGGAGAGCTGGTTCGGGTAACGGTCGCCCAGCCAGTCGAGTTGCACAAGCTTGAGCAGCTCGTTGACGCGACCGGTGATGTACGCGTCGTCGGGACGTTCGGCCTTGGGTTTGACCCGCAGGCCGTAGGCCACGTTTTCGAAAATGGTCATGTGACGGAACAGGGCGTAGTGTTGGAAGACGAAGCCGACGCCGCGTTCGCGGACATGGTCGTCCGTGGCGTCACGCCCTTCGAACAAGACGCGTCCCGAGTCGGGGACCTCGAGGCCCGAAAGGATGCGCAACAAGGTGGTCTTGCCGGACCCCGAGGGGCCGAGCAGGGCGACCAGTTCCCCGGAGGGAATCTCGAGGTTCACCCCCGCGAGGGCCTGGAAGGTCCCGAAGTTCTTGCGGACGTTTTCGATGCGGATGCTCATGGGTCAGGCTCCTTCCCGGGACGCCTGCGCGTCGCCGACCTCGGCGCGTACGCCGCGCTCCAGGATTTTCTTCACGACCAAGGTGATCACCGCGAGGAACGCCAGCAGCGAGGCCACGGCGAACGCACCGGTGAAGTCATATTCGTTGTAGAGGATTTCGACATGCAACGGCAGCGTGTTCGTTTCGCCGCGGATGTGCCCCGAAACGACCGAGACCGCACCGAACTCGCCCATGGCGCGGGCGTTGCACAGCACGATCCCGTAGAGCAGGCCCCACTTGATGTTGGGCAACGTGATGCGCCAGAACGTTTGCCAGCCATTCGCGCCCAGCGTGATCGAGGCTTCTTCCTCTTCGGTTCCCTGCGCCTGCATCACGGGAATGAGTTCCCGGGCCACGAAGGGAAAGGTCACGAACACCGTGGCCAGCACGATGCCGGGCACGGCGAACAGCACGCGGATGTCGCGCTCGAGGAAGTGTTCGCCGAGCCAGCTCTGGGCGCCGAAGAGCAGCACGAAGACAAGGCCCGCGATCACCGGCGACACGCTGAAGGGAAGGTCGATGAAGGTCGTGAGAATGTTCTTCCCCTTGAAGTCGAACTTGGCGATGCACCAGGCCGCCGCCACGCCGAAGACCACGTTCAGGGGGACCGCGATGGCGCAGGCCAGCAGGGTCAGCCTGATGGCCGCAACGGTGTCGGGGTCGGTGATGGCCGCGAAGTAGCCCGAGACGCCGCCGCGAAAGGCTTCGGTGAAGATCGCGGCGAGAGGCAGCAGCAGGATCGAGGCGAGCGACAGGATCGCGAGCCCGATCAACAGGCGGCGCACCCAGGGCGGTTCGCCCGTGGCATCCTTCAGGCGGGTGCCGGGTGTTTTCCGGTCGCGGACGTCGATGGAAGGAACGGCGGACATGGTCGGAATCCCCTGCTTACAGCGAATAGCGGCGGCGCGTGCGCCACTGCACGTAGTTGATGAGGAAGAGCAGCAGGAAGGAGATCACAAGGGTCACCGCCGCGATCGCAGTGGCCTCGGCGTACTGGTACTGCTCCAGCTTGGTGATGATGAGCAGGGGAGTGATCTCCGTTTTCATGGGCATGTTGCCCGCGATGAACACGATGGATCCGTATTCCCCCAGCGCACGGGCGAACCCCAGCGCGAACCCCGTGAACAAAGAAGGCGCGAGGACCGGAAGGATGACGCGGCGGAAGGTTTGCAGGCGGCTTGCTCCCAAAGTCGCCGAAGCCTCCTCGATCTCTTTCTCGAGATCCTCGAGCACCGGCTGCACTGTGCGCACGATGAAGGGGAGGCTGATGAAGATCATAGCGATGATGATGCCCAGTGGCGTGTAGGCCACCTTGATCCCGATCGCCTCCAGCGGGCGGCCGAGCCAGCCGTTGGCGGAGAACACGGCCGTCAGTGCGATGCCGGCCACGGCGGTGGGAAGGGCGAATGGGAGATCCACCAGCGCATCGACGATGCTCTTGCCGCGGAACTCGTAGCGCGCGAGCACCCAGGCGATCAGCAGGCCGATGAAGACGTTGATCAGCGAGGCGATGAACGCGCCGCCGAAGGAGATGCGGAACGAGGCGAGCACGCGGGGGTCCGTGACCGTGGCCCAATACTCCGCCGGGGACAGCGACAGGCTCTTCAGGAACAGGGCCCCGAGCGGAACGAGCACGATCAACGACAGGTACAGGATCGTGTAGCCGAAGGTCAGCCCGAAGCCGGGCAGGATGCTGCGTTTCTTGAATGCCATGTTATCGCGGTCCCGTGTAAATCCTGTCGAACTCCCCGCCGTCCGAGAAATGCACGCGCTGCGCCTCGGTCCATCCGCCGAAGGTTTCTTCGATTCCGAAGAGCTCGATCTCGGGGAAGTCGCCCGCGAATTCGGCGAGCGCCGATGCGGAGCGGGGACGGAAGTGGTGGCGCGCGCCGATGCGCTGCGCCTCCTCGGTGTAGAGGAACTCCAGGTAGGCGCGGGCAACGTCGAGGGTTCCCTTGCGTGCGGCGTTGCGGTCGACCACGGCGACGGGGGGCTCGGCGAGGATGCTGACGGAGGGGTACACGATCTCGAACCCCTGCCCGCCGGAACCCAGCGCGCGCAGCGCGAGCATCGCCTCGTCTTCCCAGCTCAGCAACACGTCGCCGAGCCCGCGCTGCGCGAAGGTCGTGGTGGCCGCGCGCGCGCCCGCGTCGAGGACCGGCACGTTGCGGAACAGCGCGGTGACGAAGGCACGCGCGCTGTCTTCCGCGTGCGGGTCCCCGGCGTGCTTCTGCAGGGCGTACCCCCAGGCGGCGAGATAATTCCAGCGGGCGCCCCCCGAAATCTTCGGGTTGGGCGTGATCACCGAGACTCCCGGCCGTGCGAGGTCTTCCCAGTCATGGATGCCCTTGGGGTTGCCGGCGCGCACGAGAAAGACGATGGTCGAGGTGAAGGGCGCGCTGCGGTGGGGCAGGCGATCGGCCCAGTCGGCGGGCAGGAGGTCGCGCTGCGCGTGCAGGTTGTCGATGTCGTGCGCGAGGGCGAGCGTGACCACGTCGGCGGGCAACCCGTCGATGACGGAGCGCGCCTGCTTGCCGCTGCCGCCATGGCTTTGCTGGATGCGCAGGCGCTTGCCGGGGTTCTCCGCCTCCCAGTGCGGAATGAACACGGCGTTGATGTCGCGATACAGCTCTCGCGTCGGGTCGTAGGAGACGTTGAGCAGGCGGATGGTGCCGTTGTCGCTGCCGGACGAGCACAGGCGGAACAGTCCGACGACCGCCAGCACGACGAGCAGGGGCACGAGGATGCGATTGCGGAGGGAGGCGCGTGCGTTCATCGTCGGCGCCCTAGATCACGTAATCCGAGACGCCGCGTCGCAGCGACTCCGCGGCCTTCACCTTGGCATCCACGTCGGCGAACGTGGTGTTGTCGAGAATCTCGGCCGTCCTGTCGCGCACGTCTTTCATCACCATCCTCAACCCGCAGGTTTCCTCGTCGCGGCACTCGTCGCAGCGGCGGTAGAACATTTGACTCACGCAAGGCAACAGCGCCAGCGGCCCCTCGAGCTTGCGCACCACCGCGCCGAAGGTGATCCCCTCCGGAGGGCGGGCGAGGAAGTACCCCCCGCCCTTGCCCTTGCGGCTGTCGAGGAAACCCTCTTTCTTCAGCTCCAGCAGGATCGCCTCCAGGAACTTGCGCGGAATGCCCTCCTGCTCCGCGATTTCGGCGATCAATACCGGCCCGCGGTCACGGACGCGGGAGAGGTATTGCATCGCCTGCAGGGCGTATTTCGTCTTCTTGGAAAGCATTAGTCTATCAATCCTATGGGATAAGAATAAAATAGGGGGTAGGCCCTGTCAAGCGGGTTTTTTGGGGGATTCTGCGAGGCCGGCGGTGCCTTGGGGGCGGCCCGGCGGGTCGCCCGTACATGGCGGTGGGGTCGTAGGGCGAGCCTCCGCGTAAGGGCGAGCCTCCGTAAGGGCGACCAGCAGGTCGCACTTACAGGGGTGTGGCCACCTGCCTCACACCCATGTACTCTCGTCGCGTGTTCTCCGGGAGTCGTTCGAGGGCGTAGCGCAGCATGGTGCGCGGCATGGTCGCGGCGTGGCGATCCAGGAAGCTGCGCAGGGCGGCTTCGTCCTTCTTGCCCGCCTCCCGCAGCATCCATCCCGTCGCCTTGTGGATCAGGTCTTCGCTGTCGCCGAGCAAGGTCTCCGCGATGCGGAAGGTTTCGGCAAGCGCGCCCTGACGGATGAAGTGGAACGTGGCGACGATCCCGACGCGGCGGCGCCAGAGGTTTTTGTCGCGCGCAAGCCTGTCGAGAAGCGACGTATCGCCTGCTTCGAAGATGTGGGCGCCCACGAGTTGTGGGGCGCTGGCGTCGACGAGGTCCCAGTTGTTGACTTGCGTCGCGATGCGCGCCACGTAATGCTTGTGGATCTTCGCACGGCCGGGAGGCGCGTCCTTGGCGTACCGGTCGATCAACAGGAAGAGAGCGACGAGACGGTCCTCGTGCCATTCCGATTCGAGGAGTTCCGCCGCATCTTCGAAGGGAAGGTCGCGATGGGTCTTCGCCAGCTTGCGCAGCACCGGGACGGTGATGCCGCGAAATCGGTCGCCCTCGGCGTATTGTCCCGGCCCGGTTTTGAAGAAGCGCTGGAGGAAGGCCGCCTTGGGAGGGTCGGTGAGGCGCTTCAATTCAAGGTGGAGATCGCACTTCAGGTCACGCAGCTTGGTCATGGGGCGGGGTGGTGTAGGGGGTGATGGACCTTATGGACGGAGTGGAGGGGGGGGGGGGGGGGGGGGGGGCGGAGGCCGGGGGGGAAGGAAAGCCCCGCCCGCACGGGCCAGGGCGCCCCGGAGCCCAAACACCCCACCAGGGGCGCGCCCCACCCCACCCC
>JBJHDK010000049.1:0-17841 GCA_050486505.1 Fibrobacteria bacterium
CGCGTCGCCCCTACATCGTCTGCGGGGGTTATTGTTCTGCGGGGGCATGTAAGGGCGACGCGCTGCGTCGCCCTATTCGACCTCAAACGACAAATCCCCCGCAGCCAGGTCATCGCCCTTCGCGACGTGGATCTTCTTCACCTTCCCGGCCAGCGGCGACTTGATCACGTTCAGCATCTTCATCGCCTCCGTGACCATCAGCTTCTGGCCCTCGGTGACCTCGTCGCCCACCTTGACCACCAGCTCCACCACCTTGCCCGACATGGGCGCGCCCACGTGGCCCGGGGTTCCGGGGTCGGCCTTCTCGCGCTGCTTCGTTTTCTTGCCCGACGACTGGTCGTGCACGAAACTCGTGCGGCGGCGGCCGTTCAGCTCGTAGAAGATGGCGCGCGTGCCATCGCCTTGCAGTTCGCCCACCGCCAGCAGCTTCACGATCAAGGTCTTGCCCTCCTCGATCGTGATGGCCACTTCCTTGTCGGACTCGAGGCCGTAGAAGAACGTGGGCGTGTCGAGCACCGCCACGTCACCGAACACGCGATTGTAGGCCACGTATTCCTCGAACACCTTCGGGTAGAGCGCGTAGCTGAGCAACTCCTCTTCGGTGAAGTCGCGCTCGAAGCGCTTCTTCAGCAGCTTCGCCGCCGCCTCGAAGTCGAACTCCTCGAGCAGCTCGCCGGGACGCACGGTGATGGGCTTCTCGTCGCCCAGCACGGCCTTCACCAGCTTCGGCGGCCATCCGCCCGGAGGCTGGCCCATCAGTCCCTTGATGAGCTGCACGAACGACTCGGGGAAGGCCAGGTCCTGCTTGCCGCCGAGCACGTCGTCGGCGGTGAGGTTGTTCTGTACCATGAACAGTGCCATGTCGCCCACCGCCTTCGACGACGGCGTCACCTTGATGATGTCGCCGCACATGTCGTTCACCACGCGGTAGGTCTTCTTGATCTCCTCCCAGCGCTCGCCCAGGCCCAGCGAGAAGGCCTGCGCGCGCAGGTTGGAGTACTGGCCGCCCGGCATCTCGTGCAAATACACGTCGGCGGTGCCGGCCTTGAGGCCGCACTCGAAGGGCGCGTAGGGCTCGCGCGCGAGCTCCCAGTAATCCGCCAGCTTCTGCAGGTCCATCGGATCGATGCGGGTGTCGCGGGCGGTGCCCTGCAGGGCGCACACCAGCGCGTTCATCGACGCCTGCGACGTCATGCCCGACATCGAGCTCAGGGCCGCGTCCACGACGTCGACGCCCGCGCGCGAAGCTTCGAGCAGCGCCGCCACCTGGTTGCCCGAGGTGTCGTGCGTGTGCAGGTGAATGGGGACCTGCAGGGTGTTCTTCAGCTCGGTCACGAGGATGCGCGCGGCCTCGGGCTTGAGCAAACCGGCCATGTCCTTGATGGCCAGGATGTGCGCGCCCGCGTCCTCGAGTTCCTTCGCCAGCTTCACGTAATAGTCGAGCGTGTACTTCACGCGCTTGTTGTCGGTGATGTCGCCGGTGTAGCACACCGCCGCCTCCGCCACCTTGCCCGTCTTGCGCACCGCCTCGATGCAGGGGCGTAGGCCGGTGATCCAGTTCAGCGAATCGAAGATGCGGAAAATGTCGATGCCGTTCTTTGCCGCGGCGTCGATGAAACGGTTCACCACGTTGTCGGGATAGTTGGTGTAGCCCACCGCGTTCCCCGAACGGAGCAGCATCTGCAGCAGGGTTCCCGGCATCATCCTGCGCATGATGCGCAGCCGCTCCCACGGATCTTCGTGCAGGAAGCGCATCGCGGTGTCGAAAGTCGCGCCCCCCCACATCTCCTGCGAATACAGGCCGTGGGTCAGGTGCGCTGTCGCGTGGGCCACGCGGAACATGTCGTGCCCGCGCAGGCGGGTGGCGAACAGGCTCTGGTGCGCGTCGCGCAAGGTCGTGTCGGTGAGCAGCAGGTGCTTCTGGTCGAGCGTCCACTTCGCCAGGCCCTCGGCGCCCTTCTCGCGGAAGACCTTGTAGGCCGGGGATTCGGGGGGTGTTCCCTTGGGGACATCCGGAACCTTGGGGGGCACGTCGTGGCGAACCGGCTTGAAGTCGGCGGGGATCTCGGGGAAGCCGTTGACGGCGACCTGCGAGAGGTACCCGAGCAGCTTGTTGGCGCGGTCGAGGCGCGGCTTGAAGTCGAAGAGCTCGGGGTGGTTCTCGATGAAGCCCGTGTCGCACTGGCCCTTGAGGAACACGGGGTGGCGCAGCACGTTCTCGAGGAAGGGGATGTTGGTCTTCACGCCGCGCACGCGGAACTCGCGGATGGAGCGCAGGGCCTTCTTGGCGGCTTGGTCGAAGTCGAGGGACCACGCACAGACCTTGATCAACAGCGAGTCGTAGTGCGGCGAGATCACCGCGCCGTCGAAGCCGTTGCCCGAGTCGAGGCGGATGCCGAAGCCTTCGCCCGCGCGGAAGGCGGTGAGCTTGCCGAAGTCGGGCGCGAAGTTGTTGGCGGGATCCTCGGCGGTGAGGCGCAGCTGGATGCAATAGCCGCTCTTCTTGATCTTGTCCTGCGAGGGGATGCGGATCGACTCGCTGTCGAGCGGGTGTCCCTCGGCCACGCGGATCTGGCACTGCACCAGGTCGCGCCCGGTGATGACCTCGGTGACGGTGTGCTCGACCTGAATGCGGGGGTTCACTTCGATGAAGTAGTGGCGGCCCTGCTGGTCGAAGAGGAACTCCACGGTTCCCGCATTGACGTAATCGACCTGGTCGGCGATGGCGAGCGCGTCGCGGTAGAGCGCTTCGCGTTGCTCCTGGGTGAGGCTGAGCGAAGGGGCGAACTCCACCACCTTCTGGTGGCGGCGCTGGATCGAGCAGTCGCGTTCGAACAGGTGCACGCGCTTGCCGTACTTGTCGCCGAGGATCTGCACCTCGATGTGGCGCGGCTTTTCGAGGTAGCGCTCGATGAAGATCTTCGGGTTGCCGAAGGCGGCCTTGGCCTCGTCGCGCGAGCGCGAGATGGCGTTGACCAGCTCCTCTTCACCGCGCACGATGGTCATGCCGCGGCCGCCGCCGCCGAGCGCGGCCTTGATGATCAGGGGGTAGCCGTGTTCCTTCGCGAAGGCGAGGGCCTCTTTCTCGTTTTCGATCGGTTCGCGAGTGCCGGGGATGACGGGCACGCCGGCCTTCTCCGCGATGTTGCGGGCGGTGACCTTGTCGCCGAGCGCGTCGATGACCTTCGACCCGGGGCCGATGAACACGATGCCGTTCGCTTCGCAGGCGCGCGCGAAGTCGGCGTTTTCGGAGAGGAACCCGTAACCGGGGTGGATGGCATCGACGCCCTTGTCTTTCGCCAGTTCGATCAGCTCGTCGATGCCGAGATAGGCTTCCACCGGGCCCTTGCCCGCGCCGATCTGGTAGGCTTCGTCGGCCTTGTAGCGATGCAGGTTCAGCCGGTCTTCGGCCGAGTAGACCGCGACGGTCTGGATACCGAGCTCGTTCGCGGCGCGGAACACGCGGATGGCGATTTCGCCGCGGTTGGCGACCATGATTTTGCGGAAGGACTTGATTTCGGTTTTTTTCGTCATTGATCGAGGGTCTCCGCCGGGCCTGGAGGCCGGTAGGGTGAGGCGCGCAGCGCACCGGAAACAGGCCGCGAACCGGCGAAATTAGAAAAACGGACGGCTGGCCGGACGGTTTGGCGACCGTGCGCGCCTGATGTGTCCCGAGGCGGTGAAAAGCTGACGTTCCGAGTCGCATGCAACGAGTGCGCCGACCGTTTTTCATCGAGCCGCACGCAGTTCCCGCCGCCGATGCTCCGCTCTCAGTTCGCGTCGCATCGTTTTTTCCCTGACTCTGCCGGTCAGGATTGTAATTAGCTTGGGAAAAGATGCGAATCAGGCGCTTCGAACCATGGAAGCGCGACGCACAGGGGGTGGATGATGGAGTTCCGGCGACAGCCGCAATGGTACAAGGACGCGGTCATCTACGAAGTTCACGTCAAGAGCTTCAGCGATTCGGACGGCAGCGGCATGGGCGACCTGCGCGGCCTGATCTCGAAACTGGACTACATCCGCGATCTCGGTGTGACGGCCATCTGGATCCTCCCGTTCTATCCCAGCCCCTTGCGCGACGACGGCTACGACATTGCGGATTACCGCACCGTCAACCCCGCTTACGGGGATCTGGAAACCTTCAGGGAGTTTCTGCGCGAGGCGCATGCGCGCGGCATCTATGTCATCACCGAGATCGTGATCAACCACACCTCGGACCAGCACCCCTGGTTCCAGAAGGCGCGCCGTGCCCCTGCCGGCAGTCCCGAACGCGAGTTTTACGTGTGGAGCAACACGAAGGAGAAGTACCGGCAGGCGCGCATCATCTTCCAGGACTACGAGCCTTCGAACTGGACCTGGGATCCCGTGGCCAAGGCGTATTACTGGCACCGCTTCTACAACCACCAGCCCGACCTCAATTTCGATAACCCCAAGGTGCACGACGCCGTGCTCGAGATCCTCGATTACTGGCTCGAGATGGGAGTGGACGGCCTGCGCCTCGATGCGATTCCGTATCTCTACGAGCGCGACGGCACCTCGTGCGAAAACCTCCCTGAGACGCATGCCTTTTTGAAGAAACTTTCCGCGCATGTCCGGTCCCGCTTCGAACACCGCATGCTGCTCGCCGAGGCGAACCAGTGGCCCGACGACGCGGCCGCCTATTTCGGCGAGGGGGACTCGTGCGACATGGCCTTCCACTTCCCTCTCATGACGCGCCTCTACATGGCGCTCGAGATGGAAGACCGCTTTCCCATGGTGGACATCCTCCAGCAGACCCCCGACATTCCCGAAAACTGCCAGTGGGCCATCTTTCTGAGGAACCACGATGAGTTGACGCTCGAAATGGTCACCGACGAGGAACGCGACTACATGTACCGCGTCTTCGCCAAGGACCGTCGCGCCCGCATCAACCTCGGCATCCGCCGCCGTCTCGCGCCCTTGCTGGGCAACAACCGCCGCAAGATCGAGTTGCTCAACCGGCTCCTGCTCTCGTTGCCGGGAACCCCCGTGATCTATTACGGCGACGAGATCGGCATGGGCGACAACATCTACCTCGGCGATCGCGACGGCGTGCGCACTCCCATGCAGTGGAACGCGGACAGGAACTCCGGCTTCAGTCGCGCCCCGACGCAGAAGCTGTATCTCCCGGTCATCGCCGACTCCGAACACCACTACGAAGCGGTCAACGTCGAGAACCAAGAGGCGAACCCCGCCTCATTGCTGTGGTGGATGCGCCGTCAGATCAGGCTGCGTCACGCGCATCCCGTTTTCGGGAGGGGAACGATCCGCTTTCTCGAGCCCGACAACGGGCGCGTTCTTGCCTTCGTGCGCGAGTCGGACGAAGAGGCCATTCTCGTGCTGGCAAACCTTTCGCAGCATCCGCAGGCGACCACGCTCGACTTGTCCGACTTCCGCGGCGTGGAACCGCTCGAACTTGCCGGCGGCGTGCGCTTCCCCGCAGTGGGCGAGGAACCCTGGCCGGTGATGCTCGGCGGGCACGACTCGCTGTGGCTCCAGCTTCGCAAGAGCACCGAAGAAATGTCCGGCGAGATGCGGGCGCTGCCCGATGCGGGGGAATGGGGCTCCATCAGCGAGTTGTTCGAACACGGTGCGCTGAACGCGAGGGTCCTGGAGGCGCATGTGGCCCAGGCTCCCTGGTTCGGCGGAAAGAGCCGGTTGCTGGCGCGGGTCGATTTGCATGAGACCATCTTCCCGCCTCCCGGGAACCCCGGTGCGGCCCTGCTCATCCTGCGCGCGGAATATCTCGGGGCGGAACCCGAAGGGTACAGCCTGTGGGTGGGATTCGTGCCCGAGGCCGATGCCGAGACCTTGCCCGCGCGCGCCCTGATCGCCCGCGCCCGCATCGGCGGAAAGACGGGGTACCTGTGCGAGGCGCAGCACCTGCCCTCCTTCAGAGCCTTCCTGCTCGGCTTGTTGCTGCGGCCCGGGATGGAGGGGGATCGTTTCGGGGCCCTGCGCGTCTTCGGCCACTCCGCGGCCGATCTTCCCCGGACTCCCGGCCGCATCTCAACCCAGCTCGTCGAAAGCGATCCCGAAGAGTTCCGCATCCTTTTGCGCGGTCGCATCTTCCTCCGCTGGTTCCGCCGCCTGCACGAGGGCGTGCACCCCGACCTCGAGACGCTGGGCGCGCTCAAGGCGCGTTTCCCCAAGGCCAAGGCGCCTGTGCGGCTCGCGCACGCCGAGCTCGAAACGGCCCGGCGGGGAGAGCCTCTCGTGCTCGGGTACGCCCAGCGCTTCGTGCAGGCCGAACGCAGCGCGCTCGACCTCGCCACCGAGGGCTTGCGCCACTTTCTCGACGGTGCGGCCACGCTGCTGCACCAGCCGGCGCCTCCCCGCAATGGTCTCATTCCTCCCCGCCTCGACTTCCAGACCCTGCCGCCGGAGTTGCAGGACTCCCTCGGAGGCGGATGGGCGGCCTTTGTCCATCTGCTGGGCAGGCGTCTCGGCGAACTGCATCGCGCGCTCTCCCGCTGCGGCGTCGGCGACCCCGGCTTCACGCCGGAGCCGTTCACCTCGCTGCACCAGCATTCGATGTACCACTCCATCCGCGGCCGTCTGCGCCGCGCCATTGCGCGCCTCGAAAAGAACCTCGACGGCGTTCCCGAGGTGCTCCATGCCCGGGCGCGCGCGGCCCTTGAGCGCCAAGACCGGGTTTTTTCCAAACTGCGCCGGCTCATCGCGGGACGGCTCGAGGGGCGGCGCATCCGCACCCACGGCGACTTGCGCCTCGACCGCATTCTCTTTACGGGCAAGGATTTCGTGTTCACCAGTTTCGACGGCCCCCCCTGGCTGGCGTTTGCGGAGAGACGCTTCCGTTTCAGCCCGTTGCAGGATGTGGCGGCGGTGATCCGCGAGATCGAGGCATGCCCTTCGCTCCTGTTGCCCGATGCCGGGGGCGAGCTGGAATCAGCAATGCGTGAGCGCGCCTGGGCCGAGCATTGGGCCGACCTGTCGGCCGGCCTGTTTCTCGATGGCTACCTCGATGAAATCGGGGGGGACCCCCTGCTGCCCGCGTCTTCGGAAGGGGTCGCGATCCTGCTCGAAGCATTCGCCCTCGAGCGCATCGCCCATGACTTCCACAGCGCTTCCTCGTACCCTCTCAAGCTCGCTCCGGCACTGGATGCTTTCTTGCGGGCGACGGCACCGTCCCCGTCCACGCCCTTGCTCCCCCGTCCTTGACGCCGGGGTTATCTTCATCGGAGGGCCATCGTGATGATTCGGGCGATTCAGGCGAAAACCGCCTGTTTGCCCCTCCATCAGAGCGATTGCAGCGGGAACCCCCGCATTTTTTTTCCAGGAGGATATCATGCCACGTCTTGTTGTGGTCAGCAACCGGCTTCCCTTCAGCCTCGCCGAGGATGGCAAGGGCGGATACGATTTCAAGCCGAGTTCGGGCGGCCTGGTCACGGCGCTGGGCGCTTACATCGAACGCGAGAAAAAGGAGCAGGAACTCCAGTGCGTCTGGGTCGGCTGGCCCGGCACCGAGGTCGCGGAGGAGAAGCAGAAGGAGATTCGCGACAAAGCCCTGAAGGCGCACGGCGCGTGGCCGGTGTTTCTTTCGCACGAGGAGGCCGACCAGTTCTACCACGGGTTTTGCAACAACACGCTCTGGCCCTTGTTTCATTACTTCACTTCGTATGCAGTGTACGAGGGGGAGCAATGGGAAGCCTACGTGTCGGTGAACCGGCGCTTCGCCGAGGAACTTTCCGGCCTTTTGCAGGAGGGGGACCGTGTCTGGGTGCAGGACTACCAGCTGATGCTCTTGCCCGCTTTGCTGCGCGCGCAGCGTCCGGACCTGGCCATCGGGTTCTTCCTGCACATTCCGTTCCCTTCGTTCGAGGTGTTCCGCCTGTTGCCGACGCGCTGGCGCGAAGAATTGCTCAAGGGCGTACTGGGCGCCGACCTGATCGGATTCCACACGTTCGATTACAGCCAGGCCTTCTTGCGCAGCGTGTACCGCACGGTCGGCCACGACCATCATTTCGGCCAGGTGCACGTCGATGAAGACATCCGCAAGGTGGACACGTTCCCCATTGGCATCGATGCGCAGCGGTTCATCGAGACCGCCTCGAGCGCCGGGGTGGAGGCCCTGACGGGTGAATTGCGCGCGGAACTGGGCGGGGTCCGCAAGATGCTGTTCTCGGTCGACCGTCTCGACTACTCCAAGGGCATCTTGCACCGCCTGCTGGGATTCGAGGAGTTCCTCGAGCGCCACCCCGAGTGGCATGAAAAAGTGGTGTTCGTGTTGTCCGTCGTTCCCTCGCGCGAGGAGGTCGAGCAATACCGGCAAATGAAGAAGGAACTCGACGAGGCGGTGGGACGCATCAACGGACGCTACGGCAACGTGGGCTGGGTGCCCATCCGCTACCACTACCGCAGCCTGCCCTTCGAGGAACTGGTGGCCTTCTACCGCGCCGCGGACGTGGCGCTCATCACTCCGCTTCGCGACGGCATGAACCTCGTCGCGAAGGAATACGTGGCCTGTCGCGTGAACGAGGATGGGGTGCTCATCCTCAGCGAAACCGCCGGAGCGGCACGCGACCTTGGGGAGGCGATCCTCGTCAACCCGAATCACAAGGAGGAACTGGCGGACGCGCTCCTCGAGGCGTTCACGATGGAACCCGAGGAGCAGAAGCGCCGCATTCACCCGATGCGCGAGCGCCTGCAGCGCTACGACGCGGGGTGGTGGGCCGGATCCTTCCTCAAGGGGTTGGAAGCCGTGTTGCGCATCCCGCACGAAAAGTTCCACACCCGCGCGCTCGCGCCGGAGCAGCGCGCGGCCTTGCGTGAAAAATTCGCAAAGGCCGACAAGCGCCTGCTGTTGCTCGACTACGACGGGACGCTCGTGCCCTTCGCCCCGTTGCCGCACCTGGCGCGGCCGGACGAAGAGCTCAAGACCCTGGTGCGCAAGGTTTGCGCCGACAAGCGCAACACCGTCGTCATCATCAGCGGTCGTGACCGCGCCACGCTCGAGGAATGGTTCGGGGACCAGTCGCTGCATATCGTCGCCGAGCATGGCGCGTGGATCCGTCGTCCGGGCGGGGACTGGGGGCTGCTCAAGCCGGTGAGCTCCGAGTGGAAACAGACGCTGCTTCCGCTCTTCGAGATGTACGTGGGGCGCCTGCCCGGATCATTGCTCGAGGAGAAGGACTACAGCCTCGCCTGGCACTATCGCGGCGCCGATCCCGAGCTCGGTCTCGACCGGGCCAAGGAACTCGTCGACGACCTGGTGCAATACACCGGCAACTACGACGTGCAGGTGCTGGAGGGCAAAAAAGTCGTCGAGTTGCGCAACACCGGCATCAACAAGGGGGCCGCCGCGTTGACCCTCATTCATGAGCACGCCCCCGACCTGACGATCGCGGTCGGCGACGACCAGACCGACGAGGACGTGTTCGCGGCGCTGCCCGAAGCCGCGGTGAGTTTCCGGGTGGGCAGCAAATTTTCACGCGCCACGCACAATCTGAAGGATCATCACGAGGTGCGGAAGTTGCTGGAGGAACTGACGGGGAATTAAGAATTGTGAGTTAAGAATTAAGAATTGAACGCAGAGGCGTGTTTGTGTGGAGCACCTCTGCGCATTATCGGTGCCATTCGCAGAGCTTCGCCTTCACATCCTTCCCCATCATTCTTGATTCTTGATTCACGAGTCGCAGCCTTAAACGGGAAGCGCGCTTCCCGTTTAAGGCTCAATCATTACTTCCCGATCGTCTCCATGCTGCCGTCGGCATGGAAGAGCGTCAGGGCTTCGTGATCCATTTTGGCGATGAGGCGCGAGCCCTCTTCGTTCCTCGCGAACCATTCTCCCGTGGCGGGTTCGAAGACAAGATCGAGCGCCGTGCCTTCGGAGTCCGCTGGTGCGATTTCCATGCGGTTGTGCGAGGCCGTCATCTTCCACTCCTTGCCGTCGATCGTGACGACCCGGGTTTCGCTTTCGCCGGGCTTCATGGCCATGGGATTCGAGCCCGTCCAGAACTCGATCAGGTTCAGCACCAGCGCGTCTGCGGTCATTGCAACGGGGTAAACCGGGATGACGACCGAAAGGCCCACCATGACGATGGAATTCACCCATTTGTCGCCCAGGGAGCCGTTCCAGGAATACAGCTTCTGGGTGAGATTGAAACTGCCATAGCAGCCCTGAAGGGCCATGGGCGAAAATACCAGGGCGGTTCCGAGAACGGCGGAGGTCACGATCGACTTTTTCATGGATTTCCTTTCGGTGGTGGGACATTCCCTCGGGAGATGCGGAATGCTTGCATGAACTTATCACATTCCTTGACATTCGTGGGGTGAAGGTTGCCCGTTCACGGGGGCACGTTGCGTATTCCCTCCGCCTGGGCCAATTGTCCGGGTTTCGCGATACCTTCCGGCACGCGTGGACCGCCCGAACCGAATCGATGGAGTGTCTGCCGGATCCCTAATAACGCAGGTAAAGTTCCCCGAACGCCGTGAGCGATGCCAGCGACTCACCGGGGTGCCCGCGCCAGTTTTCGACCCACAGTCCCCCCGCGCCTGCGCGCAGCCGCACATGGCGCCGCCAGTTCCATTCCGCGGAAGCGGAGACCTCGTGGCGCGTCTCCACATCGCGGTCGAGGAAGAATTTCACGTCGGGGTCATCGGGCGCGCGCACCTCGAAGATCGAGCCGCCGGGCGATTTGAGGTCGCGCTGGCGCAGAAACCATTCAACCGATGCGTCCACTCCGCGCGGCAGCGGAAAGTGGGCCGCGAGCAGAACCGAGCGCGAGTTGGGCGGCAGCCCGCTGCCCAGCAAGGCACCGTAGCTTTGCAGCTGCGTGTTGCGCAGGTGGTGGCCGTACACCCAGGGGTCCACGTGCGCGTACTCGGCGTGCAGTTCGGCGGGAAAGCCGAAGGGATCTTGCCACGACCCGCCGAGCACCCAAGCGAACTTGTTTCCCCAGAAATCGAGCGGCGGCCCGCTGTAGTCGTCGACGAAGAACTCGCCGTAGAGGCGTCCATGGCCGCGCAGGATCCATTCGGCATCGACGGACAGGGCGACATTGTCGCGATCTCCGGTCGAATGTTCCGCGAGCACGAGCGGCACCGCCGGGAAGAACAGCAGCCACTCCGGGGAACGGATCCCCACCGCCAGCATTTCGGTGGCTCCGAAGCGCCAATCGCCCAGTCGCACCTGCAGCCGGTGCGCGACCAGGGGCGCCGCCGAATCGGACCACAATCCCGTGCGTTGGGCCACGATCTTCACGTACTCCCAGCGGTCGGTGCCCACGCGCAGTCGCATCTGGGGGAGCGGGGGGGCTTCTCCGGGGTAGCGATAACCGCTTCGGGTTCCGGAGTAGACTCCGCCCGAGCCGAGGCACTCGTTGAAAAGATTGTCCCAGTCGGGGCAGTATGCGCTGCCTTCGGGGTCGGTGGGCGGCAGGGAGTCCCCCGCCCAGAAATGCGGGCGCGGGCCAAGGGTGGAGTGCTGCCGGCGCCCGGGCCCCCATTGGTTCCAATCTTGCCCGAACTCGAGGCGGATGTTGCCATCACCGACTCCGGTGACCATTCGGAAGCCGTCGAAGGTGCTCACCGGTTGGGGGATGCCGTCCTGCCCCGCGCGGTTGGTGTTGTAGGGCAGCCCGCGCACGGGCTCGTAGTGGGGGCGGAAGCGGTCGCTCACGCCGCGTTCCATGCCCACGGTGGCGGATGCGGTGAGGTCGATGTATCGGCCGTAGGTCGCCTGCACCGCGGGAGTGAAGCTGCCGAAGGCGAAGTGCCGCGCTTCGGGAATCGAGTCGCGTGCGAAGATTCCGGTATAGTACTCCACGTTTCCGTGCACGGTGATCAGCGAGTCCTCGTGCCGGAGCCGCGTTCCGCGGCGCTTGCGCTCCGGGTCGAACTCGTCCAGAAAACGTTCCAGGCGCCTGCGGTCCCATGCGCCGAGCTCGCCATGTTCCGCCGCATGGCCGAGCGCGGCGGCAATCTCGGCTTCGGGGCGGGGAAGGGTGCTCCACAGGCCGATGGGGATGGCCCCCTTTTCCTCGAGCCGCCTCAGGAAGTCGGCGACGGGGTGGGTGACTTCGACGGGCGTGGCAAGGGAAGACGCACAGAGGGACAGGACGAGGAGAGGGAGGAGGCGCATGGGGGAATATTAGGTAGGGGGCAGGAGGTAGGAGGTAGGAGGTAGGGGGCGAAGAAGAAAAGTGTCGAAAATAAAAGCGCAGAGAAGCCCCAAAGTTTCACCTCCTACCTATTACCTCCTACCTACTACCTTTCATCCCATGATCCTTCCCCTGCATACACTCGGTAAAGAGCCTCAAACCATTGAACTGGAGGCGGACAGCGCTGATTTTGAGGAGTTCTCGGATTCCGGCATGAAAGGCAAGGTGGGGGTGCGCCTTGAGGTCACCCCGATGGCGGGGGACTCGTATCTGGTGCAGGGGCGGGCCACGGGAAGCATGGACGCCGAATGTGCCCGTTGCGTGGAGCCCTTCACGCAGCCGTTTTCGGTTGATTTCAACCTGCTCATGGACCGCAAGGACTCCGTCGGCACCGAATGGGTGGAAGACGAGGACCAGGGCGTGGAGGATTACCAGGTGCGCCTGGGGCCCGATGTGACCGAAGTTTCCCTGCACTCCATGATTGCTGAACAGGTGATTTTGAACTATAATTCCCAGCCACTTCCGGAGCTGGATGCGGCGGGTCGCTGCGTCCAGTGCGGCCGGCCGGCCCCCGTGGCGCCGGAACCGAAGCAGGACAAGGCGCCCGATCCCCGCTGGGAAAAGCTCGCCGGTCTCAAAAACGGTTCGGTTCCCCGCGATGGCGACAAGGCGCGGTGAAGCACGCGGCGCGGAGATTGTATAACTCGCGATAATACCATAACTTGGATAAAACGCGAAACGAAGGATAACAAGGGAGTTCCCCCATGGCAGTACCCAAACGCAAAACCTCCACGGCCCGTCGCGACAAGCGCCGCACCCACTGGAAGCTGGAGGCCTCCGCGGTCACCAAGTGCTCCCACTGCGGCCAGAACAAGATTGCCCACCGCGTGTGCGGCAACTGCGGCTTCTACGGTAACGTCGAAATCCGCCAGCCGGCGGAATAATTTCCGGCGGTTCGCTCGATGATCAAGATCGCATTGGACGCCATGGGCGGGGACAATGCCCCCGAAGCCGTGGTGGAGGGTGCCGTTCTCGCCGCCCGGGAGGCCGCGGGTCGTTACGGAATCGTGCTCACCGGCCCCGAGGAAGTCGTCAACCCCCTGCTTGAAAAGCTCGGCTGGGCAGGTGACGGCATCGAAGTGTTTCATGCCCCCGACCTTGTCGGCATGGCTGACTCCCCGGCCGCCGTCCTCAAGACCAAGCCCAACTCCGGCCTCGTGGCCTGTGTTTCGCTGCAGAAGGCGGGCAAGGTTCAGGCCAGTATTTCGGCCGGCAACTCGGGCGCCATGATGGCGGCCTGCCTCATGATCCTCGGCCGCGTCGGCCAGATTTCCCGCCCCGCCATCGCCTGCGTGATGCCCTCGCTGGGCAAAAAGACCGTGGTGCTCGACTGCGGCGCCAATGTGGACGAGAAGGCTCCCACGCTGGTTCACTTCGGCATTTGCGGTTCCGTGTATGCCGAGGCCGTGCTGGGGCGCGCGAATCCCAAGGTCGCGTTGCTCAACATGGGAGAAGAAGAGAAAAAAGGAACCGAGGTCCTGCAGGAGGCCCACCAGCTGCTCAAGGCCGCGCCCCTGAACTTCGTCGGGAATGTGGAAGGCCGTGACCTGCTCAAGGGCGAGGTCGACGTCGTCGTCACCCCCGGTTACACGGGCAACGTCGTGCTCAAGCTCATGGAAGGCTTCCACGAATACCATCTCAAACTCTTCGGCGACATCGACTCCGAAGCCGGTCGTCAGTTCGGGCATGACTGGGATTACTCCAACTTCGGGGCGGCGCTCCTGCTCGGCCTCAACGGCACGGGCCTCATCACCCATGGACGCGCCGACGCAAAAGCCATCAAGAACGGCCTGGAGGCGGCCTGGCAGCAGGCTTCCGCGGGTGTGACCGAAAAGATCGCGGCGAAGCTGGCCCAGGTCGGCTGACGCTCCCCGTCCTCCCGCGCGGTGCGCGGAACCGGCGGTGAAGAACAGGCAAGGAACTTTATGGGCGCCATCATCCGCGGGCTCGGGATCAGCATCCCCGATGACATTCTCACCAACGCCGACCTTGAGCGCATGGTGGACACCTCCGACGAGTGGATCGTGACCCGTACAGGTATCCGCGAGCGTCGCATTCTCCCCAAGGAAAGCCCCCTGAAGTCCTCCGATCTCGGAGCCGCTGCGGCATTGCAAGCGCTGGAACGTGCCGGGGTGGACCCGGCCGACGTGGGGGGGATCCTGTGCGGATCCATCGTCCCCGACAAGCAATTCCCCGCCACGGCATGCTTCATCCAGGAAAAAATCGGTGCGAAGAACGCCTTCGGTTTCGACATCACCGCCGCTTGCTCGGGCTTCGTGTACGGCGTGAACATGGCCTCGCTGCTCATCGACAAGGGACAGTGCGAGCACGTTCTCGTCGTCGGTGCCGAGACCCTTTCACGGGTCACCGACTGGACCGACCGCAACACCTGCATCCTGTTCGGGGACGGGGCGGGGGCCGCCCTGCTGAGCCGCGGTCCCGAGGGTCGCGGCGTCATCCGCTCGGTGCTGCGCAGCAATGGCGGCGAAGCCGACATCCTCTACCTCGACCCGTTGGTCGACGGTCCCTCCTGCATGCGCATGGACGGCAGGCAGGTCTTCAAGCTCGCGGTCAACGAAGTCTCCCGCGTCGTGGCCGACACACTGGCGCTCGAAGGACTCAAGCCCGCGGATCTCGACCTCTTCGTGGCCCACCAGGCCAACGTGCGCATCCTCTCCGCCATCGGCGAAAAGCTCGGCCTCCCCGAGGAGAAGGTTTTCGTCAACGTCGACCGTTACGGCAACACGTCCGCGGCGTCGGTTCCGCTCGCCCTCTACGAGGCCGAGCAAGAAGGCCGCCTCAAGCCCGGCATGCTCGTGGCCCTGGCGGCCGTGGGCGGCGGCATGGCGTGGGGCTGCAACCTGATGCGGTGGTAAGGGCGACCTGCGGGTCGCCCATACAGGGACACGCCCCGCCGCCGCCCGGGCCCTGACGCAGGGACGACCCAGCGGGTCGCTTGAACGACGGGACGACCCAGCGGGTCGCCCATACATTTCTTTGGTATCGAAAGGCTATTTCCAACCATGTCCAAACGCATCCTCCTGTTCCCCGGTCAAGGCTCGCAATACCTCGGCATGGGCAAGGCGCTCTCCGAGACGCATCCCGGCGCGAAGCGTCTGCTCGACGAGGCGAACGACGTCCTCGGATTCGACCTGTCCGACATCATGTGGAACGGGCCCGAAGAACGCCTGACCTCCACCGACAACACCCAGCCGGCCCTGTTCACGGTTTCGATGATGGCGATGGAATGGCTGCGCGAGCGCGGCGTCGCGCATGATTATGCGGCCGGCCACTCCCTTGGAGAATACTCGGCACTGTGCGCGGCGGGCGTGTTCTCCTTCGCCGACGGCCTGCGTCTGGTGCGTCACCGCGGTGAATTGATGGCCAAGGCGGGCACGGCGCGTCCGGGCGCGATGTCGGCCATCCTGGGGCTCGAACGCGACAAGCTCGAGGAGGCATTGGCCTCCGCGTCGGCCTCCGGGATCGCCGTCGCGGCCAACTTCAACAGCCTGACCCAGATCGTGATCTCGGGCGAGGCCGCCGCGGTGGAAGCCGCCGAAACGCTGTGCGTCGATGCGGGCGCCAAGAAGGTGGTGCGCCTGCCGGTAAGCGGCGCGTTCCATTCACCGCTGATGGATTTCGCCGTGGAAGGCTTCGGGCCCGCGCTCGATGCCGTGGAATTCAAGGCACCCGCCGTTCCCGTGATCCAGAACGTGACCGCGCGCGAGGAAAGCGATCCCGCGGCCCTTAAGGCCGGTTTGCTGAAGCAGCTGACGGCCTCGGTGCGCTGGGTCGAGTCGATGCAGCGCGCACAGGAACTCGGTGTCGGAGAAGCGCTCGAAGTGGGCGCGGGCAAGGTGTTGATGGGCCTGCTGCGCGGCATCTCGCGCGACATCAAGGTGACGCCGGTGGAGAAACCGGAGGATCTCGCCTGAGAATTAAGAATTACGAATTACGAATTACGAACGAGTGGGGTGTGCTGAAAGCGAGTTTGGCGATTCCGGATCCTGCTCCGGAAAACGCTTCACACAAGCATCATCCCGTGTTCACTCGTAATTCGTAATTCATAACTCGCCTTTCCCGCCCCCCAATTCCTAATTCTTAATTCCTAATTCTTAATTCTTCGCTCCCCGGAGGCCCTTATGCTCGACCTGAAAGATCAAACCGCCATCGTCACCGGTGCCAGCCGCGGGCTCGGATTCGCAATCGCCCGTCGCCTCGCCGCGCAGGGTGCGACCGTGCACCTCGTCGCCCGCAACGCCGCCGGCGTGCAGGAAGCCGCGAACACGATCGCCGCGGAAACCGGCGCGACCACCGTCGCGCACGCCGTCGACATCGCCGATGCGACCGCGGTGCAGGAGCTGTTCGCGAAAGTCGGTGATCCCGAAATCCTCGTGAACAACGCGGGCATCACCCGCGACGGCCTGCTCATGCGCATGAAGGACGAGGATTTCGACGAGGTCATCCGCGTCAACCTGCGCTCGGTGTTCCTGTGCAGTCGCGCCGCGATCAAGGGCATGATGAAGAAGCGTTACGGCCGCATCGTGAACCTGACCTCGATCGTGGGCGTGCACGGGCAGGCCGGGCAATCGAATTATGCCGCATCCAAGGCGGGCATCATCGGCTTCACCAAGGCCACGGCCAAGGAAGTCGCCACGCGCGGCATCACCTGCAATGCCATCGCCCCGGGCTTCATCGAGTCGGACATGACCTCGGTGCTCAGCGACGCGCAGAAGGAAGGGATCCTTGCGTCGATTCCGCAGGGGCGCATGGGCAAGCCCGAGGAAATCGCCGATTTGGCGGCCTACCTGTGTTCCCGGGAATCGGCGTACCTGACCGGTCAGGTGTTGTCGATCGACGGGGGCATGGGGATTTAGGGGGGGATGCTCCGAAATCCCCTCCCTGGTCGGGGGCGCACCGAAAACCCCCAACCTGTTTTCTATACTTTGCAGAACTTTCAAGGAGACCACAATGTCTGATGACATGATGCAGAAAATCACCAAGGTTATCGTCGAAAAGCTCGGAGTCACCGAGGACAAGGTCAAGCCCGAGGCGGCCTTCGTCGAAGATCTCGGCGCCGATTCGCTCGATCAGGTTGAACTGGTCATGGCCCTCGAAGACGAGTTCGACATCGAGATCCCCGATGAGGACGCGGAGAAGCTCAAGAAGGTCAGCGACGTGATCAGCTACGTCCAGTCCAAGGGCTGATTGCCCCGGCCGGACGGATCCGTGATCCACGAACCGAACAGAAAAGGGCACGTCGCGCACGCGGCAGTGCCCTTTTTGCGTTGATGCTGTCGTTCTTCAAGCGCCTGCTGGCCCGCAGCGTTCCCGGCTGGAAGCGCCCCGTGGCGCTGGAGAAGGCCATGGGGTACCGTTTCAGGGATCCATACCTCTTGCGGATGGCCCTGTCGCACCGCTCCTGGGTCAACAATGCCGCGCGCGGCCGACGCCCCCCCTCCAACGAGCGCCTCGAGTTTCTCGGGGACTCCGTGATGAACGCCATCATCACCGACACGTTGTACCGCCGCTATCCCGATTGCGACGAGGGCGAGCTCTCCAAGATGAAGTCGCTGGTGGTGAGCGCCAAGGTGCTGATTCCCTGCGCGGAGATGCTCGACCTCGGCGCGTACACTGTCTC